>NZ_JBITDA010000013.1:0-87040 GCF_044453765.1 Streptomyces sp. NPDC051636
TCGGCGTCAGGCTCACCACGCTGCGCCCGGAGCAGGCCGCGTACATCGGCGTGGACGTCGAGGGCCCGTACAAGCCGGACCACTACCGCTACTGATCCCTCACCCGAGGAGGAAGCCATGAACCGCGACCACCAGCAAGAAGCCCAAGCACCCGTGCTGCACCTGGCCGGGGTGGACGAGGATCCGGCCGAGTCCCACATCGTCCGGGGCATCGACTGACACGGCCGCCTTCCCGGCGTGGCGACGCCGAGGCCGCCGACCGCATCGCGTGACCGGCCAGGTCTGTCCCGCCTGGCTTGGCCGGAGGATCGCCCCCTCGAGTCCGCCCGGTCTAAGATCGGACGCGCTTGCTGATCTCGGAGGGGAGCCTGAACGACAGTGACGGACAGGCGAGTTGTCATCGTGACCGGCGGCGGTACGGGCATCGGGGAGGCCACCGCCCGGCTGCTGTGCGAGGGCGGCCACCACGTGGTCGTCTCCGGGCGGCGGACCGAACCGCTGCGACGTCTCGCCCGGGAGACCGGGGCGTTGGCGTATCCCTCCGACGTGGGTGACCCCGACGCCGCCGACGGCCTCGTCCGCACGGCCCTGGCCGCCCACGGCCGGCTCGACGGCCTCGTGCTGAACGCGGGCATCGGGCGCGGCGGCGCTGTCGGGGACCTGTCGCTGCGGGACTGGGACGAGGTGATGCGCACCAACGTCACCGGCCCGCTGCTGCTCCTGCGTGCGGCGATCCCGCAGCTGTTGGACACGGGCGGATCGGTGGTCGCGGTCGCCTCGGTGTCCGCACTGCGCAACGGCGCGAGCAACGCCCCCTACGCCACGTCCAAGGCGGCGCTGCTGCAGCTGTGCCGCTCCGTCGCCGTCGACTACGGACGTCAGGGGGTACGCGCCAACGTCGTCTGCCCCGGCTGGGTACGGACGGAGATGGCCGACCGGCGCATGGCGCGCTTCGCCGAGGAAGCGCGCCTGGAGGACGGCACCGTGGAGACCGCCTACGAGGAGGCGACCAGGCTCCTTCCCATGGGCCGGCCGGGCGAGCCGCGTGAGATAGCGGAGACGATCGGCTGGCTGCTCTCTCCGGCGGCGTCGTACGTCAACGGCTCCGTGCTCACCGTCGACGGCGGGGCGACGGCCCTCGACCCCGGGACCCTCGCGTTCGACTTCCATGTGGCGCCACGCGGCGGTGGGCAACCCTGACCGGGAGCGCGCGAAGTCCTCGGCCGTCAGCGGGGAGAACTCCGCCGGGGCCGCCGCAGGAGTCCGGCGGGCGGCTCTCGTCGGTCAGGTCGCCGTCCGAGGCCGGTGTGCCGTGGGTGCCCGGGACGTCGCAGGCGGTCAGCGCGGCGCACGCGGCGAGGAGAAGGGCAAGGGGGTGGATCTTCGCATCAGGCCAGTGGATCAGGCCGGGTTCACGGGTGCGGTGGTGGAGCCCACAGTTCCCGGGTGCCGCCCGGGGCGGGGCCGGGCGGCACGTCCGCTCTCGGCGAGCTGCCCGCGGGCTCACCGGCGGTGTCGCGCCGGGGTGACCGCCGAGGAGGCGATCACCGCTCCGTGGAATGCCGCGCGCGACGGTCCCGTCAGGGGGAGCCGGTCGTCCCCCGGAACGCCCCCAGAATCCGTTCCGCCGCCAATGTCGCCGTCAACGAGCCCTCCCGCACCGCCTGTTCCAGACCGGGCGCGACCTCCCGTACCGCCGGATCGGCGTGCAGCCGGCCGAGGAGTTCGTCGCGGACCATCGCCCAGGTCCAGTCGACCTGCTGGTCCCGGCGCTTGGCGGCGAGCCGTCCGGTGGAGTCCAGCAGGGTGCGGTGCTGTTCGAGCCGCTCCCAGACGGTGTCCAGGCCGGTCGACTCACGCGCGCTGCAACTGAGCACGGGCGGCGTCCAGAAGGCGTCCTTGCCGTGCATCAGCCTCAGCGCGCCCGCCAGTTCGCGGGCGGCGGCCCGGGCGTCGCGCTCGTGCGGGCCGTCCGCCTTGTTGACCGCGATCACGTCCGCCAGCTCCAGGACGCCCTTCTTGATGCCCTGGAGCTGGTCGCCGGTGCGGGCCAGCGTCAGCAGCAGGAAGGAGTCCACCATGTTGGCGACCGTCGTCTCCGACTGGCCGACGCCGACGGTCTCCACCAGGATCACGTCGTAGCCCGCCGCCTCCATGACCACCATGGACTCCCGGGTCGCCTTCGCCACCCCGCCCAGCGTGCCCGCGCTGGGGGAGGGGCGGACGAAGGCGTTCGGGTCCACCGCGAGGCGTTCCATGCGGGTCTTGTCGCCCAGGATCGAGCCGCCGGTGCGGGTCGAGGACGGGTCCACGGCCAGCACCGCCACCCGGTACCCCAGCGAGGTCAGCAGCGTGCCGAACGCGTCGATGAACGTCGACTTGCCCACGCCCGGCACGCCGCTGATGCCGATCCGCCGCGCCCGGCCGCTGTGCGGGAGCAGCTCGGTGAGCAACTCCTGTGCCAGCGCCCGGTGCTGCGGCCGGGTGGACTCGACGAGGGTGATGGCGCGGGCCACGATGGCCCGCTTCCCCTCGAGCACACCCTTCACATACGTGTCGAGATCGATCGCTGCCATGGGGCTCTACAGATCGTGGCCGAGATCGGCCGACAGCCGCTTCACCAGGTCGTACGCGGCGTCCGGGATCACCGTCCCGGGCAGGAACACGGCCGCCGCGCCCATCTCCAGCAGCACCGGCACGTCCTGCGGCGGGATCACCCCGCCAACCACGATCATGATGTCCTCGCGGCCCTCCTCGGCGAGCCGCTCGCGCAGCGCCGGTACGAGGGTGAGGTGACCGGCGGCCAGCGACGACACCCCGACCACGTGCACGTCCGCCTCGACCGCCTGGCGGGCCACCTCGTCCGGCGTCTGGAACAGCGGGCCGACGTCCACGTCGAAGCCGAGGTCGGCGAAGCCGGTGGCGATCACCTTCTGGCCGCGGTCGTGGCCGTCCTGGCCCATCTTGGCGACCAGGATGCGCGGCCGGCGCCCCTCGGCCTCCTCGAACGCGTCCACCAGGGCACGGGTGCGGTCCACGGACGGCGACTCCCCTGCTTCGTTGCGGTACACGCCGGAGATCGTACGGATCTGGCTCGCGTGCCGGCCGTACACCTTCTCCAGGGCGTCGGAAATCTCGCCGACGGTGGCCTTGGCGCGGGCCGCGTGCACCGCCAGCTCCAGCAGGTTGCCGTCGCCGTCGGCCGCCCGGGTCAGCGCGTCCAGCGCGTCCCGGCAGGCGGTCTCGTCCCGCTCCTCCCGCAGCCGCCGCAGTTTCTCGATCTGCTGGGCGCGCACGGAGGAGTTGTCGACCTTGAGGACCTCGATCTGCTCGTCGCTGTCCACCCGGTACTTGTTGACGCCGATCACCGGCTGCCGCCCGGAGTCGATGCGGGCCTGCGTGCGGGCCGCGGCCTCCTCCACGCGCAGCTTGGGGATGCCCGCGTCGATGGCCTGCGCCATGCCGCCCGCCTGCTCGACCTCCTGGATGTGCGCCCAGGCCTTGCGGGCGAGGTCGTACGTCAGCTTCTCCACGTACGCGCTGCCGCCCCACGGGTCGATGACCCGGGTCGTGCCGGACTCCTGCTGGATGAGCAGCTGGGTGTTGCGGGCGATGCGCGCCGAGAAGTCGGTGGGCAGCGCGAGGGCCTCGTCCAGGGCGTTGGTGTGCAGCGACTGGGTGTGGCCCTGGGTCGCCGCCATCGCCTCCACGCACGTCCGCGTGACGTTGTTGAACACGTCCTGCGCGGTCAGCGACCAGCCCGAGGTCTGCGAATGCGTGCGCAGGGACAGCGACTTGCTGTTCTTCGGGTCGAACTGGCTGACCAGCTTGGCCCACAGCAGCCGGGCCGCGCGCAGCTTGGCGATCTCCATGAAGAAGTTCATGCCGATCGCCCAGAAGAACGACAGCCGGGGCGCGAACGCGTCCACGTCCAGGCCCGCCTCCCGGCCCGCCCGGAGGTACTCCACGCCGTCCGCGAGCGTGTAGGCCAGCTCCAGGTCGGCCGTCGCGCCCGCCTCCTGGATGTGGTAGCCGGAGATGGAGATGGAGTTGTAGCGGGGCATCCGCTGGGAGGTGTAGGCGAAGATGTCGGAGATGATCCGCATCGACGGCTTCGGCGGATAGATGTAGGTGTTGCGGACCATGAACTCCTTGAGGATGTCGTTCTGGATGGTCCCGGCCAGTTTCTCCGGCGGTACGCCCTGTTCCTCCGCCGCCACGATGTACAGCGCCAGCACCGGCAGCACGGCGCCGTTCATCGTCATCGACACCGTCATCTTGTCCAGCGGGATCCCGTCGAACAGCTGCCGCATGTCGTAGATGGAGTCGATGGCCACGCCCGCCATGCCGACGTCACCGGTCACCCGCGGGTGGTCGCTGTCGTAGCCCCGGTGGGTGGGCAGGTCGAAGGCGACCGACAGGCCCTTCTGGCCGGCCGCCAGGTTGCGCCGGTAGAACGCGTTGGACTCCTCGGCGGTGGAGAAGCCCGCGTACTGGCGGATCGTCCAGGGCTGGTTGACGTACATCGTCGGGTACGGGCCGCGCAGGTACGGCGCGATGCCCGGGTACGTCCCCAGGAAGTCCAGGCCCTCCAGGTCACGGCCGGTGTACAGCGGCTTCACGCCGATGCCCTCGGGCGTCTCCCAGAGCGGTTCTTCGGCGCCGGCGGCCCGCTTGACGGCCGTACGCCACTCCTCGGCACTGCCGTCGACGGCCGGCGTCCCCAGCTCGATGCCGGAGAAGTCGGGGATTCCCATCAGGACACTCCCATGCGGTCGAGGGTCGCGGACAGGACGGCGACGGCGTCGCAGCCCGCGAAGACGTGACTGTCGACGCCGGCGTACTCGGCGGGACGGCCCGCCAGGAACACGTGCCGGGCGCCCGAGGCCTTCAGGGACTCGGCGACCTGCTCGGCCCGCTCCGCGTAGAGCGCGTCGCTGGAGCACAGCACGGCCTCGGTGGCACCGCTGTCCTCGAAGCGGCCCTTGGTGACCGGCTCTATGCCGCCCGCCTGGAACAGGTTGGCGGCGAACGTCGAGCGCGCGGTGTGGGCGGCGGCCGGTCCGATCGTGGCGAGGAAGATCCGGGGACGGGCGCCGGTCGCCGCGAGGTGGGCGTCGGAGCGGGCGCGCAGGGCCTCGTACGCCTCGTCGCGGCGCACCCGCGGCAGCCCGCCGGACGGCGGTTCGGGGGCGGGCTCGCGCTCCACCGGCTTCTCGGCCAGGAGCGGGAACTCGCTGACGCCGGTGATGGGTTCGCGCCGCTTGGCGAGCTTCTTCGAGCGCTCCGCCCAGGTCGTCGCCAGGTCCGTGCGGATGCGCCCGGAGCGCAGGGCGGCGGCCGGGCCGCCGTCGCCCTCGATCGAGCGGAAGTACCGCCAGCTCGCCTCGGCGAGCTCGTCGGTCAGCCGCTCCACGTACCAGGAGCCGCCCGCCGGGTCGATCACCCGGGCCAGGTGGGACTCCTCGACCAGGATCGTGGAGGTGTTGCGCGCGATACGGCGGGCGAACGCGTCCGGCAGGCCCAGCGCGTGGTCGAACGGCAGCACGGTCACGGAGTCGGCGCCGCCCACCCCGGCGGCCAGCGTGGCCACCGTCGTGCGCAGCATGTTCACCCACGGGTCGCGGCGGGTCATCATCACCGGCGAGGTCACGGCGTGCTGCACCTGCGCGCCCGCGCCCGGCGCCCCGCACACCTCCGCCACCCGCGCCCACAGCCGACGCGCCGCGCGCAGCTTGGCGATGGTCAGGAACTGGTCGGCGGTGGCCGCGTACCGGAACTCCAGCTGCCCGCAGGCCTGCTCGACGGTGAGGCCCGCCTCGGTCAGCTCCCGCAGGTAGGCGACACCGGTCGCCAGGGACAGGCCCAGCTCCTGCGCGGCCGAGCCGC
Organism: Streptomyces sp. NPDC051636; assembly: GCF_044453765.1. Taxonomy (NCBI): domain Bacteria; kingdom Bacillati; phylum Actinomycetota; class Actinomycetes; order Kitasatosporales; family Streptomycetaceae; genus Streptomyces; species Streptomyces sp. NPDC051636. The sequence continues at coordinate 5,890 of NZ_JBITDA010000013.1, forward strand.
CGGCCTCGTGGTAGGGCAGCGCGTCCACGGTGAGCGCGCGCAGCCCCGGGTAGTCCTCGGCGCACCGCTTGGCGAGCGCGGCGGCCGGCGCGAAGTCCAGGGCGGTGCCGGTGCGGGCCTGGTACCCCAGCGGGTCGGCGCCGAGACCGCCGCGCACCGCCTTCGGGTCGACGCCCTTGTCGTCGTACAGCCGCAGCAGCACCTCCGCGGCGGCCTCCACGTCCCGGCCCGCGTCGAGCACGACCGGCGCCAGGTCGAGGTAGACCCCGTCCAGGACCCGGCCGATCGAGGCCACCGGGATGCCGCCCTCGCCCACCACGAGCCAGAGCGAGGTGACGCCGTTCTCCAGGTCGGTCAGGACCGCGCCGTCCTCGGCCGCCGCGTGCCGCTGGCGTACGTCCCAGCCGCCCGCGGTGTTGCCTTCGGGGCGGCCGCCGCGTACGAACGGGGCGAAACCGGGCAGGCCGGGGTCGGGCGCGGCATCGCGCGCGGTGTACAGGGGGCGGGTGCGCAGCCCGTCCTCCAGCGTGGTGGACAGGGCGTCCTCAGCTGCCGCGCCCGAGACTTCCTTGCCCGACTTGCGCAGCACACCCTCGACCAGGGCTTGCCACTGCTCGTGTGTCGCGTCAGGGAACTCGGCGGCCAGTGAGAGCCCGTCGTCAGGCAGGACCGTCATGGCTCGGATGCTAGGGCAGGGCGCTTGCGTGAGAGCAGCGCAGGGGTTGTGACGTTGCCCTCGCGTCGACTGTGACCTGGGCCTCCCCGGGCCCGTACGGCCGGTTCCGGGCGGTCAGGGCGCCTCGTCCGCGAGGTCCGGAACCAGCGCGCACAGGGCCGCGCGCTGGGTCGGGCCGATGGTCTGGGCGAGGGCCTGTCCGACGGTCTCCGCGAGCAGGACGGAGGTCTCCCGCAGGCGGCTGCGGGCCTTGTCGGTGAGGGTGACCTCGACGCCCCGCCTGTCGCCGCACACGGACTTGCGGGTGACCAGGCCGGCGTGCTGGAGGCAGGCGATCTGGTAGGTGAGCCGGGTCTTGGGGCGGCCCAGGAGGTCGGCGACGCGGGTCATGCGCAGGCCTCCCGGCTGCTCGGCGAGCAGGCAGAGGATCAGGAACTCGTCGTGCGAGACGTCGAGGGCCTCCTTCACCACCGAGCGCAGCCGCTGCTCCACCGCCCCCGTTGCCGCCAGCAGGACCATCCAGGCGCGCAGCTCGTCCGGGAGCAGTCCGCCGCCCTCCGTCGAAGGGCATTCGGGCTGGTCGGCGGGGTGCTCGTCACGGGCGGCCATGACAGCGATCCTACCTGTTGTTCAAATTTGGATGATGGGCTAGCGTGAGCTCGTCCAAATTTGAACCAACCTTGAACCGTCGAAGTGGAGCACCCCCATGACCGTTGCCGTGGAAACAGGTCTCTGGCAGCTGGACCCGACCGCCTCCGCCGTTGCCCTGCGCCACCGGACCTTCTGGGGTCTGGTCACCGTGAAGGGCACCTTCACCACCGTCGGCGGCCGGGGCACGGTCGCGGCCGACGGCTCCGCCACCGGCACCGTGACCCTGGACGCCGCCTCCCTGGACACGGGGAACGCCAAGCGCGACACCCACCTGCGCTCGGCCGACTTCTTCGACGCCGACCACCACCCGGAGATCACCTTCGCCGTCCGCGGCGCCGAACTCCGCGACGGCGACGCCGTGCACATCACCGGTCAGCTGACCGTCCGCGGCATCAGCAGGCCGCAGAACCTCACCGCGCGCCTGACGGGCGTGGCCGCGGACGCGCTCACGCTGGAGACGGAGTTCACCGTGGACCGCGACGAGTTCGGCATGGCCTGGAACCAGCTCGGCATGATGCGGGGCCTGACGACGGTGGCCGCCACGCTCCGCTTCTCGCGCGCGACGGCCTGACGTTCCCCAGCGCCCCGCCTCGGCGAGCCGCACGTCGTGGCTGGACAGCGTCTGCGGGTCCGCGGTGAAGGCGCGCAGCCGGACGCGGACGCCCGGGCGGGGGGGCGGCGAACCGCCCGCCCGGCTGGAGGTGAAGAGTCCGGTGTGAGAGCGGTAAGAAGCCTCGGTCCGGCAGGAACCGGGGGAGAACGGTGTGGACGGATGATTTCTCCCATGTCCCGCCTTGTGGTTGAACGCGGCCGGCGGATCGGTCGCGCTTCGTGTCGCTGTTGGGCCGAACGGGTGACTTGGCGTAAGAATTGACCGGTGCAGGCAATGAGTGCGAGTCAGGTCGGGGGGAGCCGGTGAACCGTTACGACGTCACCGATGAACAGTGGGAAGGGCTCGCCCAGGTCGTGCCGCTGCGGGGCCGTGACGCCTGGCCGTCCGCGGTCGGCCACCGGTCCCTGCCGGACGCGGAGACCGAGACCCGCCGCCGGTTCGTGGTCCTGCGGGTCAACGTGTTCGCGGACGCCCGCGAAGTGGCCGAGACGCTCATGGCGGGCGTTCCCGTCCTGCTCGACCTGTCCAGCGCCGAGACCGAGGTCGCCAAGCGCGTCCTGGACTTCAGCACCGGCGTCGTCTTCGGTCTCGGCAGCGGGATGCACCGCGTCGACCGGAACGTGTTCCTGCTCACTCCGCCGGGTACGGAGGTCAGCGGGCTGATGGAGGGGGCGGGGATGTCGGGCACGTGAGCCCGGGCCTGCGGCGCGGGAAACTCCCAGGGCGCCTGGCAGCGTCCCTGGTCCCCCGATCGTAGGAAGGTCTTGGGGACGGAACGGTTCGCCGTGCCGGCGGAGCCCTACGGTCCGGACATGGCCGTGTCCTCCGCTTCGTCCGCATCCGTCCCGCCGCCCACCGGGGCTGCCGATCCCGGCCCCCGGGCCGGGGCGACCCGGCCGCCGAACCCCCCGCCGTCCGCCGCCGACCGGCGACGGGCGCCCGCGCTGGTCCCGCCCGTAGCGCCGGCGGACCCGGCCCGTACCGGGGGCGGCGTCGAGTTCCCGGACCGGCCGCGTCTCACCGAGCTGCGGCTCTCCGCGTTCGCCGGGCACCGCAGGGCCCGGTTTCCGCTCGGGCCGCTCACCCTCGTCGCCGGGCCCAGCGGCAGCGGCAAGTCGACGGCGCTGGAGGCGTACGAGGCGCTGGCCCGGCTCGGAGGCGGCGCCCCGCTCGCGGAGGTGTTCCCGGACCCGGTCGCCTGCGTGCCGGAGCGGGCCCGGCCCGATGCGCAGCGGCGCCGCGGCTTCCGCATCGGCTGTACGGCCGACGGCGCCGAGGGCCCGGTCCGGCTCGACGTCGCCGTACAGGCGGAACCGGAACTGCGCATCGTGGGCGAACGGCTGACGGCAGGCGGGGTGGTCCTGCTCGAGACGGCCCTGCGCGATCCGGGGCGCAGGACGGTGCAGGCCGCCTGGCACACGGCGGGCTCGTCGCCGGTGACCCGCGCCCCGCTCCCCGACGACCGGCTGGGCACGCCGCTGCTTCCGCTGCGGGTGGCCGGCAAGACGGACGGGCAGCGCCAGGTGCTCGCCGCCGCCGAACAGGTGGTCGTCGCCCTGCGCTCCGTCTTCGCCTGCCACCCCCGGCCCGACGGGATGCGGGCCGCCGTCCCCATGGGCTCCGGCCGGCTCCTGTCCGGCTGCGACAACCTCGCCGACGTCCTGTGGCGCACCCGGTCCGAGTGCGGCCGCCGGCACGCGCAGCTGGTCGCGGCGGTACGCGCCGGATGCGCGGGCCCCGTCACCGACCTGCTCGCCGAACCGCTCGGCGACGGCACCGTCCGCGCGGTCCTGGACCGGGGCGACGGCATCCGTACGCAGCTCGGGCGGCTCGGCGACGGCGAACTCAGGTTCCTGGCGCTGGCCCTGGTCCTCCTCACGGGACCGGGCGTCCTGGACGTCGACCCGCCCGGCGAGATCCCCCCGGCCATGCGGACGCTCACCGTCCTCGCCGACGGTCTGGACCGGGCGCTGGACAGCCGGCAGCGGGCGGAGCTGTTGCGGCTCGCGGTGTGGACCTGCGGAGCGGGGCACATCCGGTTCCTCGGGACGGTCAGCGACGCGTCCTGGGCCGCGGGAGTGGAGGGCGTCACGGTGGTGGAGCCGGCGCGCTGACGGGAGTCCGGGGCGGGTATGTCCGGTTTCCCAGGAGGGTCACCGACCCGTCCTCGCCGCCGCGGGCGGACGGCATCCCGGTGGTACACCTGGAACCGTGACGGAACACCTGGACCTGGCGAAACTGCAGCGCCGGCTGGCCGAGTTCGCGGCCGCGCGGAACTGGCAGCCGTACCACACCCCCAAGAACCTCGTGGCCGCCCTCAGTGTGGAGGCCTCCGAACTGGTCGAGATCTTCCAGTGGTTGACGCCCGAGGAGTCGGCCCGCGTCATGGACGACGCCGACACGGCGCACCGCGTCACGGACGAGGTCGCCGACGTGCTCGCCTATCTGCTCCAGCTGTGTGAGGTGCTCGGCATCGACCCGCTGGCCGCGCTGGACGCGAAGATCGACCGGAACGAGCGGAGGTTCCCGGCGCCGGGAGGCGGGGGCGCGTAGGCCCGCCACGCGCGCGGCGTCGAACACGGAGCGTCACATGCCGGAGTGCCCTACTCCGTTCTTACTCTCCGGAGTCAAAAAGCCTGCCGAATCCGAATTGTTGTCCGCAGATTTCCGTCTTCCTCTGGCTTTTCGTCTCAACACCCTTCACTCTGGGTAGTGAAGAAGGTGAGTTCGGGCGGACGGACGTGCGAGAGCACGTCGGACGGACGGGGGCAGCGCATGGACGCGGTGCGACTCATCGTGACGAGCAGGCGTGCCCTGGCGGCCAGCGGCGAGGTACCGGAAACCCTGACGGAGGTGTGGCAGGCACAGGCCCTGGCCCAGGCGATCGGCAGTCGACTCGCGGTCTCCGGCCCACCGGAACTGCGCGGTGAGGCACTGGGCCTGACCGAGCTGGCGGGCCGGGGCTGCGGCGTCCTGGACACACCGGCCCTCGACCCCGGCGACCTGCGCGCCGCCCAGCTCACCGAGCTGGACGACGCCCGCCGGACCCTGCTGTGCCTGGGCGGCCTGCTCGGCGAGGTCGGCATCGCCCTCGTCGGCATCGCCAGCGCCGCGGCCGACGAGGCGACGTACTGGCAGTGCATGGAGGCGATCGACGCGGCGGACGAATCCCGGGACCGCGTCCTGGAGATGCTGCGGAAGCTGGCGGCCAGGGAGGAGGCGTTGCCGGAGAGGGAGGCGGGATGAGGGCGTGACGTCCCGGCTCCGGCCGTCCCCGTTCGCGCGGACGGGGACGGCCCGGTACCGGTGGGGTTGACGGGACCGCAGCCGTGCAGGATGGAGGCATGGACCTCCGAATCTTCACCGAGCCCCAGCAGGGGGCCACCTACGACACCTTGCTCACCGTGGCAAAGGCCACCGAGGACCTCGGGTTCGAGGCGTTCTTCCGCTCGGACCACTATCTCCACATGGGCGACGTGGACGGCCTCCCCGGCCCCACCGACGCCTGGATCACCCTCGCCGGCCTCGCCCGGGAGACCAAGCGCATACGTCTCGGCACGCTGATGACCGCCGGCACCTTCCGGCTGCCCGGCGTGCTCGCCATCCAGGTCGCGCAGGTCGACCAGATGTCCGGCGGCCGGGTCGAACTGGGCCTGGGCGCCGGCTGGTTCGAGGCGGAGCACAAGGCGTACGGCATCCCGTTCCCGAGGGAGAGGTTCGCCCGCCTCGAGGAGCAGCTGGCCATCGTCACCGGGCTGTGGCAGACCAAGGCCGGCGACACCTTCGACTTCCACGGCGCGTACTACGACCTCACCGGCTCGCCCGCGCTGCCCAAGCCCGCCCAGGAGAAGATCCCGGTCCTGATCGGCGGCAACGGCGCGACCCGCACCCCGCGGCTGGCCGCCCGGTACGCCGACGAGTTCAACATGCCGTTCGCCTCGGTCGAGGACAGCGAGCGCCAGTTCGGCCGGGTGCGCGCCGCCGCCGAGGAGGCCGGCCGCCGGGACGAGCTGACGTACTCCAACGTCCTCGTCGCCTGCGTCGGCAAGGACGACCAGGAGGTCGCCCGCCGGGCCGCCGCGATCGGCCGCGAGGTCGACGAGCTGAAGACCAACGGCCTGGCGGGCTCCCCGGCCGAGGTCGTCGACAAGATCGGCCGGTACGCCGAGATCGGCTCCCGGCGCATCTACCTCCAGATCCTCGACCTCGCCGACCTCGGCCACCTGGAGCTGATCTCCGCCCAGGTCCAGTCGCAGCTGTCCTGACCGCATCGCGCGGGCGGAGTTCCCGTCCCCGCGGGAGACGGCTCCGCCCGTTATGAAAACCGCTGGTCACCGAGGGCTGAGCCCGGGAGACTCGGGGCATGTTCCTGACCATCGGCACCACCGGCACCCCGGAACGCCCCGCCACCGACCTCGGCTTCCTGCTGCACAAGCACCCCGAGAAGGCGCAGGCGTTCTCCACCTCCTACGGCACGGCGCACGTCCTCTACCCCGAGGCCGCCGCCGAGCGCTGCACGGCGGCGCTGCTGCTGGAAGTGGACGCGGTGGCGCTGGTGCGGCGCGGGAAGGGCAAGGGGCGTGGCGGGGCTCCCGACGCGGCGCTCGCGCAGTACGTCAACGACCGGCCGTACGCCGCCTCCTCGCTGCTCGCCGTGGCGCTGAGCGGCGTCTTCTCCAGCGCGATGCGCGGGGTGTGCAACGCCCGGCCCGAGCGGGCCGCCGAGCCGCTGCCGCTGCGCATCGAGGTGCCCGCGCTGCCCGCCCGCGGCGGCCCCGCCCTCGTACGCCGCCTCTTCGAGCCGCTCGGCTGGGCGGTGACCGCCGAACCCGTCGCGCTGGACGCCGCGTTCCCGCAGTGGGGGGAGTCGCGGTACGTGCGGCTCGTGCTGGAGAGCTCGGAGCTCACCCTCGCGCAGGCGCTGCGGCACCTGTACGTGCTGCTGCCCGTCCTCGACGACGCCAAGCACTACTGGGTGTCGTCCGACGAGGTCGACAAGCTGCTGCGGGCCGGGGAGGGCTGGCTGCCCGGCCACCCGGAGCAGCAGCTGATCACCAGCCGGTATCTGTCCCGCCGCTGGTCGCTGACCCGGCAGGCGAGGGAACGGCTGGAGCTGGTGCGGCTCGCGGAGGCGGACGACACCGAGGTCGAGGCGATCGACAACGCCGTCGCGGACGAGGGGGAGACGGAGGAGAAGCCGACCCCGCTCGCCGTGCAGCGGCGGGACGCGATCATCGAGGCGCTGGGGGAGTGCGGCGCCGCCCGGGTGCTCGACCTCGGCTGCGGCCAGGGCCAGTTGGTGCAGGCACTGCTGAAGGACGTGCGGTTCACGGAGATCGTCGGCGTGGACGTGTCGATGCGGGCGCTCACCATCGCCTCCCGGCGGCTGAAGCTGGACCGGTTGGGGGAGCGGCAGGCGTCCCGCGTCCGCCTCCTCCAGGGTTCCCTCGCCTACACCGACAACCGGCTCAAGGGCTACGACGCCGCCGTGCTCAGCGAGGTGATCGAGCACCTCGACCTGCCCCGGCTGCCCGCCCTGGAGTACGCGGTGTTCGGCTCCGCCCGGCCCCGGACGGTCCTCGTGACCACGCCGAACGTCGAGTACAACGTGCGCTGGGAGACCCTCCCGGCCGGGCATGTCCGGCACGGCGACCACCGGTTCGAGTGGACCCGGGAGGAGTTCCGGGCGTGGGCCGAGGCGGTGGCCGGACGGCACGGCTACGGCGTGGAGTTCCGGCCCGTCGGGCCCGACGACCCCGAGGTGGGACCGCCCACCCAGATGGCCGTGTTCGAGATCAGGAACGTGAACGAGAAGGAGGCGAAGGCCGCATGACCACCGAGCCGCAGGTGAAGGGGCGCACCCTGCCCGTCACCGACCTCTCCCTCGTGGTGCTGATCGGCGCCTCCGGATCGGGCAAGTCCACCTTCGCCCGCAGGCACTTCAAGCCGACCGAGGTGATCTCGTCCGACTTCTGCCGCGGTCTGGTCTGCGACGACGAGAACGACCAGAGCGCGTCCCGGGACGCCTTCGACGTCCTGCACTACATCGCCGGCAAGCGGCTGGCCGCCGGCCGCCGCACCGTCGTCGACGCCACCAGCGTGCAGCAGGACGCCCGCCGGCAGCTGATCGACCTGGCCAAGAAGTACGACGTGCTGCCCATCGCCATCGTGCTCGACGTGCCCGAGGAGGTGTGCGCCGAGCGCAACGCGGCCCGCACCGACCGGGCCGACATGCCGCGCCGCGTCATCCAGCGGCACATCCGCGAACTCCGGCGATCCCTGAGGCACCTCGAGCGCGAGGGCTTCCGCAAGGTGCACGTGCTGCGGGGCGTGGACGAGGTCGACAACGCCACCGTCGTCACCGAGAAGCGGTTCAACGACCTCACCCACCTCACCGGTCCCTTCGACATCATCGGCGACGTCCACGGCTGCTCGAACGAACTCGAGGCCCTGCTCGCCAGGCTGGGCTACACCGACGGCGTCCACCCGGAGGGCCGTACCGCCGTCTTCGTCGGAGACCTCGTCGACCGGGGCCCGGACACCCCGGGCGTGCTGCGCCGGGTGATGGGGATGGCCGAGTCCGGCAACGCGCTGTGCGTGCCGGGCAACCACGAGAACAAGTACGGGCGTTACCTCAAGGGCCGCAAGGTCCAGCTCACTCACGGGCTCCCCGAGACCGTCGCGCAGATGGAGGGGGAGAGCGAGGAGTTCAAGGAGCGGGTCCGCGCGTTCCTCGACGGGCTCGTCAGCCACTACGTCCTCGACGGCGGACGGCTCGTCGTCTGCCACGCCGGTCTGCCGGAGAAGTACCACGGCCGGACCTCGGGGCGGGTGCGCTCGCACGCGCTGTACGGCGACACCACCGGCGAGACGGACGAGTTCGGCCTGCCGGTGCGCTACCCCTGGGCGGAGGACTACCGGGGCCGTGCGGCCGTGGTGTACGGCCACACTCCGGTCCCGGAGGCCACGTGGCTGAACAACACCATCTGCCTGGACACCGGCGCCGTCTTCGGCGGCAAGCTGACCGCGCTGCGCTGGCCGGAGCGCGAGCTGGTCGACGTACCGGCCGAGCGGGTCTGGTACGAGCCGGCCAAGCCGCTGCGCAGCGAGGCGCCCGGCGGGCACGACGGGCGGCCGCTGGACCTGGCGGACGTGCACGGCCGCCGGATCGTGGAGACCCGGCACGCGGGGCGGGTCTCGGTCCGCGAGGAGAACGCGGCGGCGGCCCTGGAGGTCATGAGCCGGTTCGCGGTGGACCCGCGACTGCTTCCGTACCTCCCGCCGACCATGGCGCCGACCGCCACCTCGCACGTCGACGGCTACCTCGAGCACCCGGCCGAGGCCTTCGCGCAGTACGCGCAGGACGGCGTCGCGCGGGTGGTGTGCGAGGAGAAGCACATGGGCTCCCGGGCGGTCGCGCTGGTGTGCCGGGACGCGGACGTGGCGCGGAAGCGGTTCGGCGTGGACGGGCCCACCGGGTCGCTCTGTACCCGCACCGGCCGGCCCTTCTTCGACGACCGGGAGGTGACCGAGGAGATCCTCGGACGCGTGCGGTCGGCGGCCGACGCGGCCGGTCTGTGGGAGGAACTCGCCACCGACTGGCTGCTGCTGGACGCCGAGCTGATGCCGTGGTCGCTGAAGGCGTCCGGCCTGCTGCGCTCGCAGTACGCGGCCGTGGGCGCCGCCTCCGGCGCGGTGTTCCCGCCCGCCCTGGCCGCCCTGGAGGGCGCGGCGGCGCGCGGGGTCGACGTCACCGCGCTGCTGGCACGGCAGCGGGAACGGGCCGCCGACGCCGCCGCGTTCACCGACGCCTACCGGCGCTACTGCTGGACCACCGACGGCCTGGACGGCGTACGGCTGGCACCGTTCCAGCTCCTCGCCGTCCAGGGCCGCAGTCTGGCCGCCGTGCCGCACGACGAGCAGCTCGCGCTGATCGACCGGCTCGTCGAGCACGACGGCACCGGGCTGCTGCAGACCACGCGGCGCCTGTACGTCGACACCGGCGATCCGGAGTCGGTGCGGGCGGGTGTCGACTGGTGGCTGGAGATGACCGGCCGGGGCGGCGAGGGCATGGTCGTCAAGCCGGTCGGCGCGGTGGTGCGCGCAGAGAACGGCCGGCTGGTCCAGCCGGGCATCAAGTGCCGGGGCCGCGAGTACCTGCGGATCATCTACGGACCCGAGTACACCCGCCCGGACCACCTCGACCGGCTGCGGCAGCGGTTCCTGGGCCACAAGAGGTCCCTCGCGATCCGTGAGTACGCGCTGGGCCTGGAGGCGCTGGACCGGCTCGCGGACGGTGAGCCGCTGTGGCGGGTGCACGAGGCGGTGTTCGGCGTGCTCGCGCTGGAGTCGGAGCCGGTGGACCCCCGACTGTGAACCCCGGACGGTGAATCCCGCCCGCGAGGTGTCCCAGAACACCCTTGTGCCACACAGGTAACCGTCCATATGGTGGACTCCCGTATGGCGCAAGGGTGTTCGAAGCGACGCGTCCCTGGGGAGTGGTGCACATGGAGATCAAGAAGGTCGTCGTCCGCGAGGACGACCGGAGCACCAGTCGCCGGCCGGCGATCCTGGAGAAGCGGCCGACCCGCTGACCGGTATGCGTATCCATCTGGTGACGATGCCCTGGCATCCGATCGACCTGCCCTCGCTGCAACTGGGCCTGCTGCACCGGCTGGTGCGGCAGGCCCGCCCGTGTGACGAGGTGAGCGAGTTCCACGGCTCGCTGCGCTGGGCGGAGTTCCTGCTGGAACGCTCCGGCGGACGGCTGCGGCCCGGCGACTACGTGGAGGTCGGCAGCGACTCGATCTTCCACGGCCTCGGCGACTGGGTCTTCTCCGGCGTCCTGTACGACGACCCCGGCTGGGGCGAGGCGCGACTGCGGGACTACGCGGCCGAGCGGGGCGTCTTCATCGACACCGCCCTCGCCATGCGCCCGTACGCGGCGGAGTTCATCGCCGGGTGCGCGGCCGAGGTGCTGGCGGCCGAGCCCGATGTCGTCGGGTTCACCAGCACCTTCATGCAGAACGTCGCCTCGCTCGCCCTGGCCCGGGAGCTCAAGCGCCGCCGCCGCGGGCTCACCGTCGTCTTCGGCGGCAGCAACTGCGACGGGCCGATGGGACACGCCCTGCACCGCAACCATCCCTTCGTGGACCACGTGGTGCGCGGCGAGGGGGAGTACGCCTTCCCCGCCCTCTTACGCCACCTGGACGAGGGCACACCCCCCGCAGACGTACCCGGCCTGTGCTGGTGGGACGGCGACACGTCCCGCGCCAACACCGAGACCCGGCGCACGGTGGCGCCGGCCGACATACCCTCGCCGGACTACGACCAGTGGCAGGCCGCGCTGGACGCCTCCCCGGTGGTGGAGTACGTCCATCCGAAGCTGGTCGTCGAGGGGGCGCGGGGCTGCTGGTGGGGCGAGAAGCACCACTGCACCTTCTGCGGGCTCAACGGCTCGTCCATGGCCTTCCGCGCCAAGCCGGGTCAGCGGCTGTGGCACGAGATCGACCACCTCGTCAGGCGCCACCGCATCCTCGACGTCGTCACCGTCGACAACATCATCGACATGGCGTACTTCCGCGACTTCCTGCCCCGCGTCGTCGACAGCGGCTGGGACCTGCGGCTGCACTACGAGGTCAAGTCGAACCTCACCCGCGACCAGATCGGCCTCCTCGGCCGCTCGGGCACCGTGCACATCCAGCCCGGCATCGAGAGCCTGGGCAGCCGGGTCCTCGACCTGATGGACAAGGGCGTCACCGGCGCCCGCAACGTCCGCACGCTCAGGGAGTGCGAGAACCATTCGCTCACCTGCTCCTGGAACCTCCTCTACGGCTTCCCGGGCGAGACCGCCGAGGACTACGACCCGGTGATCGACCAGCTCCCGGCGCTCGTCCACCTCCAGCCGCCCAGCGGCGCCCACCGCATCCAGCTGGAGCGGTTCAGCCCGCACTTCACCGACCCGGGCCTCGGCTTCGGCAAGCGGCGCCCGGCCGAGATGTACCGGCACGTCTACGACCTGCCCGAGGAGGAACTCACCGACCTGGTCTACCTGTTCGACACCGAGGACGCCGGCATCGGCGGCCCGGTCGAGCGGCGCCTGAAGGAGGCGGTCGCCGAGTGGCGGGCCGGACACGCGCACTCCCGCCTGGAGTACGAGGAGGACGGCGCCGACCTCCTGGTGCACGACCGCCGGCACGGCCGGCCGCCCACCACCCACCGCTTCACCGGCTGGCCCGCGACCGCCCTGCGCCGCCTGGAGGACGGCCGCACGGAGCCCGCCCTGCGCCGTCTGCTGACCGCCGACGGCCACGACGTCCCCGCCGCTGCGCTCACGGCCTGGCTCGAAGAAGCCCTCTGCCTCGGCCTGTTGTTCCGTGACGGCCGGACATACGTCTCCCTGCCCACCTGGGACGCGCCGGTCCGCCTGCCCGACGGCACCGGGGTGGCCGGATGACCGGGCTGCCCACCGCCGTCCCGCACCGCGTCACCGGCCGCTGGGTCGAGGTGACCGAGCCGCTGCGGCTGGGTGCGGGGGGCCGGGAGACGGCGGAGGCGGTGCGGTTCCTGCGGGAGTGCCAGGGGCTGGGCCTCACCGTCGCCTGGGAGGCGGCCGGTGCGGAGATCCCGTACGACGTCCGGCACCTGCGCCACTTACCGCCCCCCGGGGAACACCCGGGCGAGGCGGACGAGTTGCGCGACTGGCGCGCCGGCCACTCCCACGGGCTGCTCTACCACCGGCGCGGCCCGGACTTCGTCACCGTCCTCGACCGCAGGCAGCCCGGCAGCGCGGCCCGGCTCACCCTCGACCACCCCGACCTGGTCGCCGCCTTCCGTACGCTGCTGGAGCCGACGCCCCTCGCCGCACTGGACTCCGCCCGGCGAACGGCCACCGACCTGCTGGCGGCCGAGCGCCTGGCGCTGATCACCGAGGGCTGGGCGGTGACCCTGCCACCGCGGATCCGGCGCTGGCCCGTGCCGTGCACGGCGATCTGAGGAGTCGGCCGACCAGGATTGTCGTCAGTGGGACGAGAACAAGAAGGTGAAATGCGAGGGTGAAACGAGAAGCCGGTGGTCAGGATGGAGGCATGGGATTCCATGTCGACTCCGAGGCCGGGCGGCTGCGCCGCGTCATCCTGCACCGGCCGGATCTGGAGCTCAAAAGGCTCACCCCCAGCAACAAGGACGCCCTCCTCTTCGACGACGTGCTGTGGGTGCGCCGGGCGCGCGCCGAGCACGACGGGTTCGCCGACGTGCTGCGCGACCGCGGGGTCACCGTCCACCTCTTCGGCGACCTGCTCGCCGAGACCCTGGACATCCCCGAGGCGAGATCGCTCGTCCTCGACCGGGTCTTCGACGAGAAGGAGTACGGTCCCCTCGCCACCGACCACCTGCGGGCCACCTTCGAGTCCCTGCCCGCGCGGGAACTGGCCGAGGCCCTGGTCGGCGGCATGACCAAGCGGGAGTTCCTGGAGGCGCACGCGGAGCCGACCTCCGTCCGCTTCCATGTGATGGACCTCGACGACTTCCTCCTCGGCCCGCTCCCCAACCACCTCTTCACCCGCGACACCTCCGCCTGGATCTACGACGGGGTCGCCATCAACGCCATGCGCCTGCCCGCCCGGCAGCGCGAGACCGTGCACTTCGAGGCGATCTACCGGCACCACCCGCTCTTCCGTGACGAAACGTTCCGCGTCTGGTCCCGGGGGCAGGCCGACTACCCGTCCACCATCGAGGGCGGCGACGTCCTGGTGATCGGCAACGGCGCCGTCCTCGTCGGCATGAGCGAGCGCACCACTCCGCAGGCCGTGGAGATGCTGGCCCACAAGCTGTTCGCGGCGGGCTCCGCCGGCACGATCGTGGCCCTCGACATGCCCAAGCGGCGTGCCTTCATGCACCTCGACACCGTGATGACCATGGTCGACGGCGACACCTTCACCCAGTACGCCGGGCTCGGCATGCTCCGCTCGTACACCATCGAACCGGGCGTCGGCGACAAGGAGCTCAAGGTGACCGACCACCCGGCCGAGCACATGCACCGCGCGATCGCCGCCGCGCTGGGCCTGAGCGAGATCCGGGTGCTCACCGCCACCCAGGACGTGCACGCCGCCGAGCGTGAGCAGTGGGACGACGGCTGCAACGTGCTGGCGGTCGAGCCGGGGGTCGTCGTCGCCTACGAGCGCAACTCCACCACCAACACCCATCTGCGCAAGCAGGGCATCGAGGTGATCGAGATCCCGGGCAGCGAGCTGGGGCGGGGACGCGGCGGCCCGCGCTGCATGAGCTGTCCCGTCGAACGGGCGGCCGTATAGAAATGTCGAGCATCGTATAGACTTCCAGAGTTCCCCGTTCCCGTCCCCCCGGAGCGCCCCCATGGCGACAGTCCCGACCGCCCTCGCCGGCCGCCACTTCCTCAAGGAGCTGGACTTCACCGAGCAGGAGTTCCTCGGTCTGGTCGAGCTGGCCGCCGAGCTGAAGGCCGCCAAGAAGGCGGGGACCGAGACGCAGTACCTGCGGGGCAGGAACATCGCGCTTATCTTCGAGAAGACCTCGACGCGCACGCGCTGTGCGTTCGAGGTCGCCGCCGCCGACCAGGGCGCCTCGACGACGTACCTCGACCCGTCGGGCTCGCAGATCGGGCACAAGGAGTCGGTGAAGGACACCGCGCGTGTGCTCGGCCGGATGTTCGACGCCATTGAGTACCGGGGCGACAGCCAGGCCCGTGTCGAGGAGCTGGCCGCGTACGCGGGCGTCCCCGTCTACAACGGCCTCACCGACGACTGGCACCCCACCCAGATGCTCGCCGACGTGCTGACCATGACGGAGCACTGCGCCAAGCCGCTCAGCGGGATCAGCTTCGCCTACCTCGGCGACGCCCGCTTCAACATGGGCAACTCCTACCTGGTCACCGGCGCCCTGCTCGGCATGGACGTGCGCATCGTCGCGCCCAAGGAGTACTGGCCCGCCGACGACGTCGTCGCCCGGGCCCGCGAACTGGCCGAGGGCAGCGGTGCCGGCGTCCTGCTCACCGAGGACATCGCCGAAGGTGTCGCCGGCGCCGACTTCGTCGCCACCGACGTCTGGGTCTCCATGGGCGAGCCCAAAGAGGTCTGGGCCGAGCGCATCGGCGCGCTGACGCCGTACTCCGTGACCATGGACGTGCTGCGCGCGACCGGCAACCCGGACGTGAAGTTCCTGCACTGCCTGCCGGCCTTCCACGATCTCGGCACCAAGGTGGGACAGGAGATCCACGAGACCTACGGACTGGCAGCGCTGGAAGTCACCGACGAGGTCTTCGAGTCCGCCCACTCGGTCGTCTTCGACGAGGCGGAGAACCGGCTGCACACCATCAAGGCGATCCTGGTCGCCACCCTGGCCTGATCCACTTCGCCAGGTCGCACGCCCTCCACGGGCGCCGGAACTCGCGGCTGGCCGCCGCCGAGGCGGCCGGGGCCCAGGTCACGCCGGACGCCGCTGAGCCGGTACCACAGGGAGTCTGAACCACACCGCCTTCCCCGCCTCGGTGGGCCGGTGACCGCAGGACGAGCTGAGGGCCTGAATCAGCAGCAGGCCGCGCCCGCCCTCCTGCCAGGGATCGGGTTCCTCGATGACGGCACGGGTGAGACGGCCGGGCGGCGCCGGGTCCGGATCGTGCACCTCGACCCGGCAGCCGGTCGGCGCCACCTCCACCACCAGTTCGATCGGGCCGGTGCCCGCGGTGTGCTCCACCGCGTTGGCGACCAGTTCCGCCGTGAGCAGTTCCGCGGTGTCGCAGTCGGCCGCGTGCTCCTGCTCGGCCAGCGCCGTGCGGACCAGCGCACGGGCCACGGGCACCGCGGCGGCGGTGTGCGGCAGCGCGATGCGCCAGGAGGCGGGGGCTGAGGGGCGTTCGTACAAGGCGGGTCCGTTCATGGAGCAGGCTGTCCTGCTTTCAACCTCAGAAATGGTACGGGGCCCGGCTACAGCGTTCCTCGACGGGCACCGCACGGAGCCTTCGGCCCCGGTACCGGGCGGCTTACCCGGTCCAGCGCCCGGCCTCGCGCCCCTGGTCCCGCTGTTACCGGAGTGTCGACGTCCCGTGACGGACGTGACCGGACCCGGGGGCGCGGGCACGTGCTGTCGCGTAGTCGTGACGATAGTCACAAATAGGTGATAGCTTCTCGGGGTAGAGCCAAGCAGAGCTACGTGAGGCACCGCCGCCCCCGAGGAGGCCGCACGTCATGAGTCCCTTCACCGGCTCCGCCGCCCGCACCTCCCACTGGGAGCACCTGCGCGTCGAGCTCGCCGACGGGGTCGCCACCGTCACCCTGGCCCGCCCCGACAAGCTCAACGCCCTCACCTTCGGCGCCTACGCCGACCTGCGCGACCTGCTCGCCGAGCTGTCCCGGGAACGGTCGGTCCGGGCCCTGGTGCTGGCCGGCGAGGGGCGCGGCTTCTGCTCCGGCGGTGACGTCGACGAGATCATCGGCGCGACCCTCGCCATGGACACCGCCCAGCTGCTCGACTTCAACCGGATGACCGGGCAGGTCGTCCGGGCCGTACGGGAGTGCCCGTTCACCGTGATCGCGGCCGTGCACGGGGTGGCGGCCGGGGCGGGAGCCGTGCTGGCGCTGGCCGCCGACTTCCGCGTCGCGGACCCGAGCGCCCGCTTCGCCTTCCTCTTCACCCGGGTCGGCCTCTCCGGCGGCGACATGGGCGCGGCCTACCTGCTGCCGAGGGTCGTCGGCCTCGGACACGCCACCCGGCTGCTGATGCTGGGCGAGCCGGTGCGGGCGCCGGAGGCCGAGCGGATCGGCCTGATCAGCGAACTGGCCGAGGAGGGCGGCGCCGACGCGGCCGCGCGGGCCCTGGCCCGCCGCCTGGCCGACGGCCCGGCCCTCGCGCACGCCCAGACCAAGGCCCTGCTCACCGCCGAGCTGGACATGCCCCTGTCGGCGGCCGTCGAGCTGGACGCCGCCACCCAGGCGCTGCTGATGAACGGCGAGGACTACGCGGAGTTCCACGCGGCCTTCACCGAGAAGCGCCCGCCGAAGTGGCGGGGGAGGTGACCCGGCCGTGAAGGTCGCGGTCATCGGTGGCGGTCCCGGGGGCCTGTACGCGGCGGCGCTGCTCAAACGCCTGGACCCGTCCCGCGAGGTCACCGTCTGGGAGCGCAATGCCCCCGACGACACCTTCGGGTTCGGAGTCGTCCTCTCCGACGAAACCCTCGGCGGCATCCAACACGCCGACCCGGTGGTCTACGAGGCCCTCCAGAGGGACTTCGTCCGCTGGGACGACATCGACATCGTCCACCGGAACACCCGGCACACCTCCTCAGGACACGGCTTCGCCGCGCTGGGCAGGCACCGGCTGCTGGAGATCCTGCACGAGCGCTGCCGCTCCCTCGGCGTGGACCTGCGCTTCTCCAGCGAGGCGCCCTACCCGGCCCGGCTCTCGGAGGCGTACGACCTCGTCATCGCCGCCGACGGTGTGCACAGCACCACCCGCGAGGCCTACGCCCATGTGTTCCGGCCCCATGTGGCCAGCCACCACTGCCGCTATATCTGGCTCGCCGCCGACTTCGCCTTCGACGCCTTCCGCTTCGAGATCGCCGAGACCGAGCACGGCGTGATGCAGCTGCACGGCTACCCCTACGCGGCCGAGGCCTCCACCGTGATCGTGGAGATGCGCGAGGAGGTGTGGCGGGCCGCCGGGTTCGAGGAGATGGACGAACAGGAGTCCCTCGAGCGGTGCGCCAAGACATTCGCCGACGCGCTCGGCGGGCGCCCGCTGCGCTCCCACAGGTCCGCCTGGACCACCTTCCGCACGGTCGTCAACGACCGCTGGTCGTACGGCAACGTCGTCCTCCTCGGCGACGCCGCCCACACCGCCCACTTCTCCATCGGCTCCGGCACCAAACTCGCCGTCGAGGACGCCCTCGCCCTCGCCGCCTGCCTGGAGGAACAGCCGTCCCTGACCGAGGCGCTGACCGCCTACGAGGAGGAGCGCAGGCCCGTCGTCGCCTCCACCCAGCGCGCCGCCCGCGCCAGCCTGGAGTGGTTCGAGAACCTCCGGCTCTACCTCGGCCAGCCGCCCCGCCAGTTCGCCTTCAACCTCCTCACCCGCAGCCGCCGCGTCACCCACGACAACCTCCGGCTGCGCGACGCCCACTTCACCGAGGCCGTGGAGCGCGCGTTCGGCTGCCCGCCCGGCACGCCCCCGATGTTCACCCCGTTCCGGCTGCGCGGCCTGACCCTGCGCAACAGGGTCGTCGTGTCGCCCATGGACATGTACTCGGCCAAGGACGGCGTCCCCGGCGACTTCCACCTCGTCCACCTCGGCGCCCGGGCCCTCGGCGGCGCCGGGCTGGTGATGACCGAGATGGTGTGCGTGAGCGAGGAGGGCCGGATCACCCCCGGCTGCACCGGCCTCTACACCGGCCGGCAGACCGAGGCCTGGCGGCGGATCACCGACTTCGTGCACACGCACGCGCCCGGCACGGCGATCGGCGTGCAGCTCGGCCACTCCGGCCGCAAGGGCTCGACCAGGCTGATGTGGGAGGGCATCGACGAGCCGCTGCCCGACGGCAACTGGCCGCTCGTGGCCGCCTCCCCGCTGCCGTACAAGCCGGGCAGCCAGACCCCGCGCCGGCTCTCCCGCGCCCAGCTGACGGACATCCGCGAGCAGTTCGCGGCCGCCGCCCGGCGGGCCGCCCGCGCCGGGTTCGACCTGCTCGAACTGCACTGCGCCCACGGCTACCTGCTCTCCGGCTTCCTCTCCCCGCTGACCAACCTGCGCACGGACGCCTACGGCGGCTCACTCGCCGGGCGGCTCCGTTTCCCGCTGGAGGTCTTCGACGCCGTACGCGGGGTGTGGCCGCAGGAGAAGCCGATGACCGTGCGGATCTCCGCCACCGACTGGGCCGAGGGCGGTACCACCGGCGAGGACGCCGTGGAGATCGCCCGCGCCTTCGCCGCGCACGGCGCCGACGCGATCGACGTGTCGACCGGGCAGGTGGTCGCCGAGGAGAGGCCGGAGTACGGGCGGTCGTACCAGACGCCGTTCGCCGACCGCATCCGGAACTCGGTGGGCGTCCCGGTGATCGCGGTCGGCGCGATCTCCTCCTGGGACGACGTCAACTCCCTGATCCTGGCCGGCCGTACGGACCTGTGCGCACTGGCCCGCCCGCACCTGTACGACCCGCACTGGTCGCTGCACGCGGCGGCCGAGCAGGGGTACGAGGGCCCGGGCGTCGTCTGGCCCGCGCCGTACCGGGCGGGCAGCCGCCGCCCGCGGACCGGACGTACGGACGCCCCCAAGCCCCGCCTCACCCTGGGCGGCCGGCCTCCGCCGTGCCCGCGGTGAGCGTCGCGCCGTCCGCCGGGTCGATCACCATCGCGGCCCTGCGGCGACCACACGGTCCCGGTACTCCAGGACCTCGGAAGTTGTGTCCCGTGTCGACGTGCGGCAGCGGGAAGGGGATCGCCGCGGGGGCGAACGCCTTCGGCGCCAGATGCAGCATGACGATGGAGTCCTCGCCCCGGAGAACGGGATCACCGGGTTCTCGGACTCACCCGCCGCCTCGCGGAAGATGATCTGCACGGCCTCGGACTCCAGCGCGTCGAGACGCGACAGGGAGTGGCTCACACCTTAGGGGCGCATGATGTGGTTGGGATCACACCCCGACAAAGGCCGCCCCGGCGTCCCTGAGCCGCTCGTGCAGCCCCCGGAACACCGCCACCGAGCGCGCCCCCGGCCAGCCGGCGGGCAGCAGCCGGGCGGGCAGCCCGGGGTCGGTGTACGGCAGGTGGCGCCAGGAGTCCAGGGCGAGGAGGTAGTCGCGGTAGGCCTCCTCCGGCGGGGTGGCCGTGCGCCGCTCCCAGGCGTGCAGCACGGGGGCGTGCTCGTCGAGGAACGCCTCGTGCGCCTTGGCGATCGCCGCCAGGTCCCACCAGCGGGCCACCGCGTCGACGGTGGGCGCGAACCCGAGGTGCTCGCCCCTGAAGAAGTCCACGTACGGGTCCAGCCCGAGGCGCCGGAGGGTGTGCCGGGTCTCCTCGTACAACCGGGCCGGGGCGATCCACACCCCCGGGGCCGCCGTGCCGAAGCCCAGGCCGGCCAGCCGGGAGCGCAGCACGTGCCGCTTCTGCCGCTCCGACTCCGGCACCGAGAACACCGCGAGCACCCATCCCTCGTCCTCGGGGGCCGTGGTCGCGTAGATGCGCCGGTCGCCGTCGTCGAGCAACTGGCGGGCCCCGGGGGAGAGTTCGTACCCGGCCGCACCCTCGGCGGTCCGGGCCGGCAGCAGCAGGCCGCGCCGTTTCAGGCGCGACACCGACGAGCGCACGGAGGGCGCGTCCACGCCGACCGCGGCCAGCAGTCTGATCAGCTCGGCGACGGGCACCGGGCCGGGCATGAAGCGGCCGTACGCGCCGTAGAGCGTGACGATGAGGGACCGGGGGGCGTGCTGCTCGGACACATTGATCATTTTAGGTCTTCGGCATCACTGCCGGTCGCCTTCGGTGCGCAGGCGAAAACGCTGGACCTTGCCGGTCGCGGTGCGCGGCAGCGCGTCCAGGAAGTCGATCTCGCGCGGGCACTTGTACGGCGCCAGCTCCGACTTGACGAACGCGCGCAGCGCCTCGGCGTCCCGCTCCGCGCCCTCCTTCAGCACGGCGTACGCCACCACCACCTGCCCGCGCGCCACGTCCGGCCGGCCCACGACCGCCGCCTCGACCACGTCCGGGTGACGCAGCAGCGCGTCCTCCACCTCCGGGCCGGCGATGTTGTACCCGGCGGAGATGATCATGTCGTCGGCGCGGGCCACATAGCGGAAGTACCCATCGCTTTCCCGTACATACCTGTCACCGGTGATGTTCCAGCCGTCGCGCACGTACTCCCGCTGCCGCGGGTCGGCGAGGTAGCGGCAGCCGACCGGTCCGCGCACCGCCAGCAGGCCCGGCTCGCCGTCGGGCACCGGCTCGCCGCGCTCGTCCTGCACACGCGCGTGCCACCCCGGTACCGGCATGCCCGTCGTCCCGGGCCTGATGTGCTCGTCGGCGGCGGAGAGGAAGATGTGCAGCAGCTCGGTGGCGCCGATGCCGTTGATGACGCGCAGGCCGGTGCGCTCGTACCAGGCCCGCCAGGTGGCGGCGGGCAGGTTCTCGCCGGCCGAGACACAGCGCCGCAGCGACGACAGGTCGTACCCGGCCGGCTCCTGGAGCATCGCGCGGTACGCGGTCGGCGCGGTGAACAGCACCGACACGCGGTGTCCGGCGACGGCGGGCAACAGCTGCTTGGGGCCGGCCTGTTCGAGCAGCAGGGCGCTGGCCCCGGCCCGCATCGGGAAGACCACCAGCCCGCCGAGCCCGAAGGTGAAGCCCAGCGGGGGACTGCCCGTGAAGACGTCGTCGTCACGGGGCCTGAGCACATGCCTGGAGAAGGTGTCCGCGACGGCGAGCACATCCCGGTGGAAGTGCATGCACCCTTTCGGCCGACCGGTGGTGCCGGAGGTGAACGCGATCAGCGCCACGTCGTCGGAGGCGGTGTCCACGGCCGGGTACGGCGTGCCGGGCGCCGTGCGGTTCAGCAGGTCGTCCGGCGCGTCACCGCCGTACGTCGTGATCCGCAGGCCCGGTATCCCGGCCTTCGCGAGGTCGTCCACCGCCCGGACGTCGCACAGCGCGTGCTCCACCCGGGCGATGCCGCACATCGTCGCCAGCTCGTGCGGGCGCTGCTGGGCCAGCACGGTGACGGCGACCGCGCCCGCCTTCAGCACCGCCAGCCAGCAGGCCGCGAGCCACGGCGTGGTCGGGCCGCGCAGCAGCACGCGGTTGCCGGGGACCACGCCGAGGTCGCGGGTGAGGACGTGGGCCACGTGGTCGACCCGGGCGCGGAGGTCGCCGTACGTCCACGACGGGCCCGAGAGCGTGTGGAACACCGGACGGCCGGGGTCGGCGTGGTCCAGCAGCTCGGCCGCGCAGTTCAGCCGGTCGGGGTACCGCAGCTCCGGCAGGTCGAAGCGCAGCTCGGGCCACTCGCCGGGCGGCGGGAGGTGGTCGCGCGCGAAGGTGTCGACGTGGGCCGAGACGTTCATGGCGGTGCGCCCCCTTGCCGGGTCGGCCAGGGCTAGCCCCAGGCGGGCCGGCATCAGGAGCGTATCGTGTCGGTGACGACAGTCAACGGTACGCGATACCGTCGGGCGAGGGGTCGTGGCGGCCCGTCGTGGAGGGAGACCGGCAGTGCCCGCATTCTCACTCGCACCCGAACAATCCGCCTGGTGCGCCGACCTGCGCGCCCTGGCCGCCGAACGGCTGCGCCCGCTCGCCGAGAAGGGCGAGCCGGGCCGCGTCAACCGCCCGCTCGTCACCGAACTCGGCCGACTCGGCCTGCTCTCCCGCCTGTTCACCTGCGGTGCCCTCGGCCTCTGCCTGATGCGCGAGTCCCTGGCCTACGCCTGCACCGAGGCCGAGACCGCCCTCGCTCTCCAGGGCCTGGGCGCCCACCCCGTCCACGCCCACGGCGCCCCGGCCCAACGGGAGCGCTGGCTGCCCCGCGTGGCCGACGGCGGCGCGGTGGCCGCGTTCGCCCTGAGCGAGCCGGGGGCGGGCTCGGACGCGGCGGCGCTGTCGCTCACGGCGGAACCCGACGGCCCCGCCCGCTGGCGGCTCACCGGCGAGAAGTGCTGGATCTCCAACGCCCCCGGGGCCGACTTCTACACCGTGTTCGCACGCACCACCCCCGGTGCCGGCGCCCGCGGCGTGACCGCCTTCCTGGTGCCCGCCGACCGGTCCGGGCTGACCGGCACCGCGCTGGAGATGCTCTCGCCGCACCCCATCGGCAGCCTCGGCTTCGACGCCGTACCCGTCACCGCGGACGACGTCCTCGGCGAGGTGGGCCGCGGCTTCCGGGTGGCCATGGGCACCCTCAACCTCTTCCGCCCCAGCGTCGGCGCCTTCGCGGTCGGCATGGCGCAGGCGGCGCTGGACGCCACCCTCGCCCACACCGCGCGACGCGACGCCTTCGGCGGCAAGCTGAGGGACCTTCAGGCCGTCGCCCACCAGGTCGCGGAGATGGCGCTGCGCACGGAGGCGGCCCGTCTGATGGTGTACGCGGCGGCGACCGCGTACGACGACGGCGCCCCGGACGTCCCCAGGCGCTCCGCGATGGCGAAGCTGCTCGCCACCGAGACCGCGCAGTACGTCGTCGACGCGGCCGTCCAGCTGCACGGCGCCCGTGCCCTGCGCCGCGGCCACCTCCTCGAACACCTCTACCGCGAGGTGCGCGCCCCACGCGTCTACGAGGGCGCGAGCGAGGTCCAGCGAGGCATCATCGCCAAGGAGTTGTACGCCACCGTGGAGGCACGATGACCGTCGAGCGTGTCAACCCGCCCGAGCTCTCCCCGCCGACCGGCTTCTCCCACGCCGTCGTCGCCGCGGGTGGCCGCATCGTCTTCCTGGCGGGCCAGACCGCGCTGGACCCCCACGGCAAGGTCCGCGGCGACACCCTCCCCGGACAGTTCGAGCAGGCCCTCGCCAACCTCCTCACCGCCCTGCACGCGGCCGGCGGCACCCCCGCCGGCCTCGCCCGCGTCACCGTCTACACCACCGACGTCGCCGCGTACCGCGTCCACGCGCGCGAACTCGGGGGCATATGGCGGCGGCTGGCCGGCCGTGACTACCCTGCGATGGCCGTCGTGGAGGTCGTACGCCTGTGGGACGACCAGGCGATGGTGGAACTCGACGGGTTCGCCGTGCTGCCGTAGCCAGGGGCAGTCTCACCTGCGACCTGCGCGCCGACCACCGGGTGATCTGCCGCCGGCACCGGACGGCGTGAACGAGCTGATCGTGGAGTTCCTCGACCGCATCGGCCTCACCGACGTCACGCTCGCCGAGAGCGACTGCGGGCGTGCCCAGACGGTGGCGGCCCGGCATCCCGAGGGGCTCGCCCGGCTCCTCCTGATCTCCTGCGAGGCCTTCGGCAACCGCCCGCGCGGCCTGCCCGGCGAGCCGATCACCCCGGGGTGCCGGGTGCCCGGCGGTGTCGAGCTGCTGGTGCGCGTCCTGGGCGGTGTTCTTCGCGCAAGGTGGCGCAGGCACGTCACGGCGAGACAGCTCGGAACATGTGCGAGAGGGTGAGTGAGGGGGCGGGATGCTACGCGCCAAGGGACCGGCACATGACTGCACCTCTGCTGACGTTCGGGCACAGCACCGCGAGCCGTGAACGGTTGACCACCCTCCTGCACGGCGCCGGGGTCGTGGCAGTCGTCGATGTGCGCACCGCCCCGGGCAGCCGGCGGAACCCGGATGCGGGCAAGGAAGCGCTCCGGGACTGGATGCCCGGACAAGGGATCGCCTACCGGTGGGAGAAGAGACTCGGCGGCTTCCGCAAAGCCGCGCCGGACTCGCCGGACGTGTTCTGGGAGAACGCCTCCTTCCGGGGGTACGCCGGACATACGAGGAGCGCTGACTTCCTTGCCGCGATGGAAGAACTGCTGGCGCAGGCAGCGACGGTGCGTACGGCGGTCATGTGCAGTGAGGCGGTGTGGTGGCGGTGCCACCGGCGGATCATCGCGGACTTCGCCGTACTCGCCCGGCGGGTCCCGGTGCTGCACCTCGCACACGACGGGCGGCTCAGCGAGCACAGGCCGACGGCCGGGGCCCGCCTGCGCGACGACGGCCTGATCGTCTACGACCACGAACCTTGAGGCCCCGGACGACAGCGGCTCACAGGTGCCGCCGCGTCCCTCCCGGCCTGCATCCGGCAGGTCGGACGGGGTACGGCGGCACCCGCCCGTCAGATGTCCCGGAAGATCTCGATCTGTGCCCCGATCGAGTTGAGGCGCTCGGCGAGGTCCTCGTAACCCCGGTTGATGACGTACACGTTGCGCAGCACCGACGTGCCCTCGGCCGCCATCATCGCCAGCAGGACGACCACGGCGGGGCGCAGCG
This sequence comes from Streptomyces sp. NPDC051636, assembly GCF_044453765.1. NCBI lineage: Bacteria > Bacillati > Actinomycetota > Actinomycetes > Kitasatosporales > Streptomycetaceae > Streptomyces > Streptomyces sp. NPDC051636. Next base: position 30,758 of record NZ_JBITDA010000013.1, read on the forward strand.
CGGGCGGGCACATCATCTCGGCGGCGCGCCAGCGGGTCGGGCCCTCGACCAGGACCCGGTGCGGGTCGAGGAGTTGGAGACGGCCGCCGAGGCGGTTGAGGTCCGTCAGGTAGATCGCGCGGTTGTCGTAGACCCAGTCGTGGATCAGCGTCTGGCCCTGCGCGACCGCCGCGATCGCCGCGAAGAAGGGGACGTTGTCGATGTTCAGGCCCGGGAACGGCATCGGGTGGACCTTGTCGATCGGCGCCTCCAGCTTGGAGGGCCGGACGGTGAGATCCACCAGGCGCGTACGGCCGTTGTCCGCGAAGTACTCCGCGCTGCGGTCGTGGTCGAGGCCCATCTCCTCCAGGACCGCCAGCTCGATCTCCAGGAACTCGATCGGCACCCGGCGCACCGTCAGCTCCGACTCGGTGACCACGGCGGCGGCCACCAGGCTCATCGCCTCGACCGGGTCCTCGGAGGGGGAGTAGTCCACGTCCACGTCGATGTCCGGCACGCCGTGCACGGTGAGCGTGGTGGTGCCGATGCCCTCGACCTTGACGCCCAGGGCCTCCAGGAAGAAGCAGAGGTCCTGGACCATGTAGTTGGAGGACGCGTTGCGGATGACCGTGACGCCGTCGTACCGGGCGGCGGCCAGCAGCGCGTTCTCGGTGACGGTGTCTCCGCGCTCGGTCAGTACGATCGGCCGGTCCGGCCGCACCGAGCGGTCCACCACCGCGTGGTACTGGCCCTCGGTGGCCGCGATGTCCAGCCCGAACCGGCGCAGCGCGATCATGTGCGGCTCGATGGTCCGCGTGCCCAGGTCGCAGCCGCCGGCGTACGGCAGCTTGAAGCGGTCCATGCGGTGCAGCAGCGGGCCGAGGAACATGATGATGGACCGCGTCCGTACGGCGGCCTCCGCGTCGATCGCCGCGACGTCCAGCTCGGCCGGCGGCACCAGCTCCAGGTCGACGCCGTCGTTGATCCAGCGGCTGCGCACCCCGATGGAGTTGAGCACCTCCAGAAGGCGGTACACCTCCTCGATGCGCGCCACCCGGCGCAGCACCGTGCGCCCCTTGTTGAGCAGCGAGGCGCACAGCAGGGCCACGCAGGCGTTCTTGCTGGTCTTCACATCGATGGCGCCGGAGAGCCGGCGGCCGCCGACCACGCGCAGGTGCATCGGGCCCGCGTAGCCCAGCGACACGATCTCGCTGTCCAGGGCTTCACCGATTCGGGCGATCATCTCAAGGCTGATGTTCTGGTTGCCGCGCTCGATGCGATTGACGGCGCTCTGACTGGTGCCGAGCGCCTCCGCGAGCTGCGCCTGTGTCCAGCCTCGGTGTTGCCGGGCGTCACGGATGAGCTTACCGATGCGTACGAGGTAGTCGTCTGCCATGGGGTTGAGGCTATCTCAGATATGAGATGGCGCCTGTTGGGGGGTCCGTTCGGGTGACGGGCCGTCAACCCTTCCTGGCCGTATGGGTCCGCCGCCATCCGAAAGGTCCGAGCAAATCCACCGATGTCGTACGACGTCCCGTGCTGCTGTGCGTGTGCCGCGGTCCGTTCTTCCCGCCCGTGGTGAGGGACCAGGAGCGCTTGTTGATGTTGAGGCGCACGCCGGGAAGGATCCGGAAGCTCTTGCGGAACGTGAGCGGCATGGGGCTGCCTCCGTTCGGGATCGTCCGGTTTCACGTTCCCTTCGGGTACCCCGACTTCGCGTACTGATGGGCGAGGAGCGCGGGCTCGTCGAAGCGGGGCGTCGGCGCCCGGCCCGGCCTCCGGCGGCCCGGGCATGACCATCCCGCCCCCATGTACTAGAGTTATCTCGACATCGAGATATCTGCCGAAGGTGCACCGCAGCCGCCACCCCGGTAAGGGCTACCTAACTTAGCCTTGCCTTAGCGGATCGGCCGAGATGCCGTGGCGGCAGGATCGTGGTGAGTACGCGCACATCAATGAAGGAGACTGTCGTGTCGGCGAACAGCTTCGACGCCCGCAGCACGCTGCAGGTGGGCGACGAGTCGTACGAGATCTTCCGGCTGGACAAGGTGGAGGGCTCGGCCCGCCTGCCGTACAGCCTCAAGGTCCTGCTGGAGAACCTGCTCCGCACGGAGGACGGCGCGAACATCACCGCCGACCACATCCGCGCCATCGGCGGCTGGGACTCCCAGGCACAGCCCAGTCAGGAGATCCAGTTCACGCCGGCCCGCGTGATCATGCAGGACTTCACCGGCGTGCCCTGTGTCGTCGACCTCGCCACCATGCGCGAGGCCGTCAAGGAGCTCGGCGGCGACCCGGCGAAGATCAACCCGCTGGCCCCGGCCGAGCTGGTCATCGACCACTCCGTGATCGCCGACAAGTTCGGCACCAACGACGCCTTCAAGCAGAACGTCGACCTGGAGTACGGCCGCAACAAGGAGCGCTACCAGTTCCTGCGCTGGGGTCAGACCGCCTTCGACGAGTTCAAGGTCGTCCCGCCGGGCACCGGCATCGTCCACCAGGTGAACATCGAGCACCTGGCCCGCACGGTCATGGTCCGCAACGGGCAGGCCTACCCCGACACCCTGGTCGGCACCGACTCGCACACCACCATGGTCAACGGCCTCGGCGTCCTCGGCTGGGGCGTCGGCGGCATCGAGGCCGAGGCCGCCATGCTCGGCCAGCCGGTCTCCATGCTCATCCCGCGCGTCGTCGGCTTCAAGCTGACCGGCGAGCTGAAGCCCGGCACGACGGCCACCGACCTCGTGCTCACCATCACCGAGATGCTCCGCAAGCACGGCGTCGTCGGCAAGTTCGTCGAGTTCTACGGCGAGGGCGTGGCGGCCACGAGCCTCGCCAACCGCGCCACCATCGGCAACATGTCGCCGGAGTTCGGCTCCACCGCCGCGATCTTCCCGATCGACGACGAGACCATCAAGTACCTGAAGCTCACCGGCCGCTCCGAGCAGCAGCTCGCGCTCGTCGAGGCCTACGCCAAGGAGCAGGGTCTCTGGCTGGACCCGAAGGCCGAGCCGGACTTCTCCGAGAAGCTGGAGCTCGACCTGTCGACGGTCGTGCCCTCCATCGCCGGTCCGAAGCGCCCGCAGGACCGCATCGTCCTCGCCGAGGCCGCCCAACAGTTCGCGAAGGACGTCCTCAACTACGTCGAGGCGCCCGTCGCGCAGCAGGCCGCCGCCGCGGCCTCCCCGGTCGACGAGGCGAGCGACGAGTCCTTCCCGGCCTCCGACGCCCCGGCCTACGGCCACCAGGAGAACGGCGCCGGCGCCCCGCAGCACGCCGCCGGCACCGGTGCCGCCGTCCCGTCGAACCCGGTCACCGTCACCGCCCCCGACGGTACGAAGTACGAGCTGGACCACGGCGCGGTGACGGTCGCGGCCATCACCTCCTGCACCAACACCTCCAACCCGTACGTCATGGTCGCCGCCGCCCTCGTGGCGAAGAAGGCCGTGGAGAAGGGCCTGACCCGCAAGCCGTGGGTCAAGACCACCCTCGCCCCCGGCTCCAAGGTCGTCACCGACTACTTCGACAAGGCGGGCCTGACCCCGTACCTCGACAAGGTCGGCTTCAACCTCGTCGGCTACGGCTGCACCACCTGCATCGGCAACTCCGGCCCGCTGCCGGAGGAGGTCTCCAAGGCCGTCAACGACCACGACCTCGCCGTCACCTCGGTCCTCTCCGGCAACCGCAACTTCGAGGGCCGTATCAACCCCGACGTCAAGATGAACTACCTGGCGTCCCCGCCGCTGGTCGTCGCGTACGCCCTCGCGGGCTCGATGAAGGTGGACATCACCCGGGACGCCCTGGGCACCGACCAGGACGGCAACCCGGTCTACCTGAAGGACATCTGGCCCTCCGAGGCCGAGGTCAACGACGTCGTGGCGAACGCCATCGGCGAGGACATGTTCAACAAGTCCTACCAGGACGTCTTCGCGGGCGACGCCCAGTGGCAGGCGCTGCCGATCCCGACCGGCAACACCTTCGAGTGGGACCCGCAGTCCACGTACGTCCGCAAGCCCCCGTACTTCGAGGGCATGACGATGGAGACCACCCCGGTCTCGGACATCACGGGCGCCCGTGTGCTGGCCAAGCTGGGCGACTCGGTCACCACCGACCACATCTCCCCGGCCGGCGCGATCAAGGCCGACACCCCGGCGGGCAAGTACCTGACCGAGCACGGCGTCGAGCGCCGCGACTTCAACTCGTACGGTTCCCGCCGCGGCAACCACGAGGTCATGATCCGCGGTACGTTCGCCAACATCCGCCTGCGCAACCAGATCGCGCCGGGCACCGAGGGCGGCTACACGCGTGACTTCACGCAGGAGGGCGGCCCGGTCTCCTTCATCTACGACGCCTCGCAGAACTACCAGGCCGCCGGTATCCCGCTGGTCGTCCTGGCCGGCAAGGAGTACGGCTCCGGCTCGTCCCGCGACTGGGCGGCCAAGGGCACGGCCCTCCTCGGCGTCAAGGCCGTCATCGCCGAGTCCTACGAGCGCATCCACCGCTCCAACCTCATCGGCATGGGCGTGCTCCCGCTGCAGTTCCCGGAGGGCCAGTCCGCCGAGTCCCTCGGCCTGACCGGCGAGGAGGCCTTCTCCATCTCCGGCGTCACCGAGCTCAACGAGGGCACCACGCCGCGCACGGTCAAGGTCACCACCGACACGGGCGTCGAGTTCGACGCGGTCGTCCGCATCGACACCCCGGGTGAGGCCGACTACTACCGCAACGGCGGCATCATGCAGTACGTGCTGCGCAGCCTGATCCGCAAGTAAGCGGTCCGGTACGGCAGTCGAGGGCCGCGCCCCCGGTCATGGGGGTGCGGCCCTTCGCCGTGTCCGCCCCAGGTCATCACCGGCCCTCAGGGTGAACACAGGGTTCCCCCAGGACACCGGGACACAATCGCTGCATGACGGGCACCCCTGGCCCCCGGACCGGCCGCCTCCGCGTGCTGATCGCCGACGACGAGCCCGGCCTCCCGATCCCCACCCTGCGCGGCACGGGGTACGGCGTCCGGGCCGGGGAGGACGGGAGATGACCGCCGGACTCCCGGCCAGGCTGAGGGCCCGCTCACTGCGCACGCGGCTGCTGGTGTTCATCACCGCCACGCTCGTCTGTGTGTGCGCCGCGCCGGCCCTCACCACGGTCTTCGCCCAACGGCCTACCTGATGGGCAATCTGGGCGACCGGGTGAACTATGCGGCCGAGCGCAGTGTGGGCGGCGCGGCGCCGCACCCGCGGCTCAGCGGCGACCTGACCTTCCTCAGCGAGAGCGGCCGTCCGGCGGGCATGCTCGCGGCCCGGCTCGACGCGAACGGCGGGATCCTCTCCGCGGTGGACCCGCCGACCGGTCCCGTTCCCTGCGCTCGTCCGCCCACCCGGTGACGGCGCCCGACCGCTCCACCCAGGAGGCGCCCTGCGGCAGCCCGTCGGGCTTCGGCGCGACCCGTTCGGCGAGCACGACGACCGGCCGCACGCCGCCGTCCCCGGCCTCGTCGGCCCGCACCGTGCTCCGTCCCCCACGGGTCGGCAGGCGCCATCCCCTCCGTGATCTCCCTCGCCCGGGAGCGAAGCGGCCGGCCCGTGACCGTGCCCGCTCCCGAAGACGCGCTCACTGATCCGAGTAGCTGATGTCCCCGACCGTCCAGGCACTGACATCCGCCAGGGCGACCCGGTACATGCCGCCCGTGTCCGGGATGCCGAAGCTGCCCTGGAGGATCCGCGCGACGTGGAAGTGCAGGTGGGTGGGGCGGGCGTGCGGCTTTGGCGGCTCACCGCTCCCGTCGGACGAGACGAACGCGCTGGAGAAGGAGCCCAGTTGCGAGGAGCCCCGCAGCACCTCTGCCACGCGCTCCTTCCACATGGCCTCGGGGGCCAGCCGTCCCGTGATGACGGCTCCCGGGACCACCACGGTGAGAGACATCCGACTGTGTTGCTCCGACTCGACCATGGCGGCGATGTCGACGAGCAGGTCATCAGGGTGTGACATGGTTCAGGAGACTACTACGACGGCCTGTACGGAATCCGATCGGCAAGGGCGAGCACCGGGATCAGGCAGCCGCACACACCGACTCCCTGCGGCTCGAAATCGGCGAGCCCGGCGACGGCAGGACCGTTTACATCTGACGCGCCGCAAGCTAGCTTCCCAGGGAAGTGGGGTGGGAGCGCTCCCATCGACGGACCGGAACCCGTCTTCGGGCTCGCTCCCGCCCCGCCCAACCCACCTCGCACCCGCAACCCGCACGGCCGTCAACCCGGGCTGATATGTCATGTCTACGACAATAACCGAGCTCTCGCCCGGCACCTGCGCGGCCACCCGGAAGGCCACCGGCAGCTGCCCCGGCGGCTACCGGCCCGAGGTGACCGTCACCGACAGCGGCGACGTGCCGATGCTCGGCTGGATGGTCGACTGGACGCTGCCGAGCGGGCAGCCGGTGGTCGGTCTGTGGAACGGCAGCGCGACGTACGGCGGACAGGGCGTGAGGGTCCACAGCGTCGACCGGAACGGCTCGTTGAGTCGGGGGCAGAGTGCGACGTTCGGCCAGAGGGCGACGTTCGGGTACGTCGTGCAGGGCTCGGGCGGTGACAGCACCACGACCCTTCCCCGTCAGGTTGGCTGAACGACTGCTCCGTGCGGGCCCCGAAGGGGGTGGGGCCCGCACGGAAGTTGCGTGGCTTGAGGCGACGGCGTGATGCGACAACGTTGTCTGATTGGTCTGTGCATGACGCTCCGACACGACTCTACCGCCGCAGCAGACAACGATGTCAAGGTATTCGGAGAATCGCCCCACCGGGTGATCCCCGCGCGTGCCCGCGGAAAGCGCACGCGGTCTTCCGCGGTACGGCCGGCGCACGCTACTGTCCCTGCGGCTTGTGCGACCCGTGGTGCGCGACCCGTCCGTCAGGAGGAAGGGCCGCGTCATGCGTTTCCGTCCCACGTCCCTGCTGCTGGCCGCGGTGCTCGCGACCAGCACCACCCCCGCCCTCGCGGCGACCGCCGCCCCGCCAGACCTCGTCAAGGACCCCACGGCGTACGTCGATCCGCTGATCGGCACCAAGAACGGCGGCGACGTCTTCCCGGGCGCCGTCGTCCCGTTCGGCATGCTCTCCTTCAGCCCGGAGAACACCCGCGGCGACGCGACCAGAACGGCCGCGCCCGGCGGCTACCAGTACGACGCCACCCGCGTCCGCGGCTTCAGCCTGACCCACATGTCCGGTACGGGCTGCGCGGGCGGCAGCGGCGACATCCCGTTCTTCCCGTACGCCGGTGAGGTCACCTCCTCCCCGGCGAGCGACACCAAGGACGCCGTCTACGCCGCCGACTTCAGCCACGCCGACGAGACCGCCGAGCCCGGCCACTACAAGGTGGGCCTCGCCTCCGGCGTCACGGCCGACCTCACGGCGACCGCGCGCACCGGTACGGCCCGCTTCACCTTCCCGGCCGGCAAGCCGGCCTCGCTGCTCGTGCGCACCGCCAACTCGGAGGTCGGGTCCACCGATTCGACGGTGACCATCGATCCGGAGGCCCGTACGATCTCCGGTTCCGTGACGTCCGGCGACTTCTGCGGTTACCTCGACCCCGAGGGGCAGCGCGCCTACTACACCCTCTACTTCACCGCCCACTTCGACCGCGCCTTCCAGGCCACCGGCACCTGGCGGGACGACACCCTGAACCCCGGCTCGACGACCGCCTCCGGCGGCACCGGCGGTTTCTCGCACGGCGGGCGGCCGGTCGCGGGCAAGGGGGCGGGCGGATACGTCGAGTTCGCGCCCGGTACCGACCCGGTGAACGTGAAGGTCGGCATCTCCTACGTCAGCCAGGCGGGCGCCGAGGCCAACCTCATGGCCGAGAACCCGCCGCGGCGCTCCTTCGAGGCGGTGCGGGACGCGGCCCGCCGGGCCTGGCGCGACCGGCTCGACGCGATCCGGGTGGGCGGCGGCACGGACGCCGACCGCACTACCTTCTACACCGCGCTCTACCACTCCCTGCTGCACCCGAACGTCATCAGCGACGCCGACCGCCGCTACCGGGGCAGCGACGGCAAGGTACACGAGGTGGGCCGCGGCCGGGGGGCCCAGTACGGCACCTTCTCCGGCTGGGACGTCTACCGCGATCAGGTGCAGCTGCTCACCCTCCTCGACCCGCGCACCGGCTCCGACATCGCCCAGTCGCTGTACGAACTCGCCCGGCAGAACGGCGGGGTCTGGGACCGCTGGCTGCACGGCGCGAGCGGCACGCACGTGATGAACGGCGACCCCTCGCCCACCGCGCTGGCCGGTATCCGCGCGTTCGGCGGCACGGACTTCGACCTGGACGGCGCGCTGGACTCCCTGGTGAAGGCGGCCTCGGTCCCGACGGAGCAGGACCTGTCGGCGGTGGGCAAGCCGGTGCTGTCGGTCGGCCAACGCCCCTCCCTCGACAAGTACCTCCAACTGCACTACATGCCCAGCGTCTCCAACGCCTGGGGCGGTGCCGCCGAGACCCTGGAGATGTCCACCGCCGACTTTTCACTCTCCCAACTGGCGGCGGCGGCAGGGGAGAAGGACACGGCGGCCGCCTTCGCGCGCCGCGCCCAGTGGTGGCAGAACAACTTCAACATCGCCGCCGGTCCGAGCGGCGGCTACATCGCCAACCGCAAGGCCGACGGCAGCTGGGTCACCGGCTTCACCCCCGACACCGGCAACGGCTTCGTGGAGGGCACGGCGGCCCAGTACACCTGGATGGTGCAGCACAACCCGGCGGGCCTTTTCGCGGCGATGGGCGGCACGGACAAGGCGCTGGCCCGGCTCGACGACTTCTTCCACGACGCCGACGGCGGCTGGGCCTTCACCGGCAGCGGCGGCACCAAGTCCGAGCTGGACAACGAGCCGTCGCTCAACGTCCCCTACCTGTACGACTACGCGGACGCCCCCTACAAGACGCAGGAGACCGTCCGCGCGGCGATGCGGCAGCTGTGGTCGACCGAGCCGGGCGGCATCCCCGGCAACGACGACCTGGGCGCGATGTCGTCCTGGTACGTCTTCTCGGCGCTCGGCATGTACCCGCAGGTGCCGTCCCGGGCCGAACTCGTCCTGGCCTCACCGCTGTTCGAGCGCGCGGAGATCGACCGCCCGTACGGCAACGACATCTCCATCCGGGCGCGGGGGGCGGCGGCCGACGCGCCGTACGTCCAGTCCCTGAAGGTCAACGGCCGCACCAGTGACCGGCCTTGGCTGCCCGCGTCCTTCGTCCGGGACGGCGGCCGACTGGACTACACCCTCTCCGGCATCCCGAACCGCACCTGGGGCACGGGCGAGGCGCCGCCGTCCTTCCGGGCGGGCGAGCAGCCGTACCAGATCGGCGTCGGCCCGACCGCGGCCACCCTGGCGCCCGGCGGCAGCACGAAGGCCGTCATCCGCGCCCTGTCCCTGGACGGGGGCACCGGCCCCGAGGTCCGCTTCCGCGTCGTGACCCCGGACGGAATCGAGGCCACGCCCGCCGAGGGCACCGTGACCGACGGCTCCCAGGAGGTCACCCTCAGCGCCGCCGACGGCATCCGGCAGGGCTTCTACGACGTCAGGATCACGGTCACCTCGGGCGACACGTCGTACGAGCAGCCGGTCTCGCTGACCGTGGCCGCCCCCGGAACCCCCCTCGCCGCCTACAACAACACCGGTATCTCGGACGACACCGGCGACCACGACGAGGCCGACTACGACGGCGGCGGCTGGAGCTACTCCCGCCAGGCCCTCGCCGAGGCGGGCCTGACCCCCGGGCACCGGGGAACGGTCGAGGGCCTCACCTTCACCTGGCCCGACTCACCGGCCGGCCGCCCCGACAACGCGTCGGCGGCCACCCAGACGATCGAACTCCCCACCCCCGCCGCCAAGCTGTCCTTCATCGGCAGCGCGGTCAACGGCAACCAGCAGACCAAGGCGACCGTCACCTACACCGACGGCACCACCGACACCCTCGACCTCTCCTTCACCGACTGGACCGTCGGCGGCGGCGCCGGCACCGTCCAGTACGGCAACGAGACCGTCGCCAAGGCCGCGTACCGCAACGTCGCGGGAGCGGACAAGGACCCGGTGGCGACGTACGTCTTCGCCACCAAGCCGTTCGAGGCCCCGGCCGGGAGGACCATCAGGAGCGTCCGGCTCCCGGACAACGCGGACCTGCACGTCTTCACCCTCGCCACCGGCTGAGAGCCGGCCGTACAACGGAACGGGCGGGCCCCGCGAGGGACCCGCCCCTTCCGCTGCCGTCGGCGGGGGTCAGGCCAGCAACTCCACCTCCGCCAGCGTCGACTCCCCGCCGAGCACCAGCCGGTATCTCTCATGGGCGCCCGGCGACGCGATGGTGAACGCCCGGGTCTGCCGGTCCCAGCGGAACGACTGGGCGGAGCGGTGGTCGAGGGTCTGCCAGGTCTCGCCGTCGTCGGAGCCCTGGAGGGTCCAGGCCGTGGGGGCCTTGGTGCGGTCGGTGGAGGACGTCAGGGTGTACTGGACGGACTTGACGGAACCGTCCACCGGCAGGTCCACCGAGGTGACCGTCGCGTCCGTCGCCGAGGTGTTGTCGAACAGTGGGCCGTCGCCCTTCAGGACGTCCGCGCGGGGCGTGGGGACCTGGTCGTCCTGGGTGATGGAGACGGGCGCCGCGTTCCGGCCCGAGCCCCAGGTGGACGGCCTGGAGCCCAGGTGGAAGTCGAGGACGGCGCCCTTGGCGAGCAGGGAGTGCGGGAGGGACGTCGAGGTCCACGGGCGGCCGTTGACGGTCAGGCCCTGTACGTAGACGTTCTTCGCGCTGTTCCCCGGCGCCCGCACCACCAGGTCCCGGCCGTTGTCCAGGTGGACGGTCGCCTTCTTGAACAGCGGGGAGCCGATGGCGTACTCGCCGCTGCCCATGACCAGCGGGTAGAAGCCGAGCGCGGAGAAGAGGTACCAGGCCGACTGCTCGCCGTTGTCCTCGTCGCCGTGGTAGCCCTGCCCGATCTCGCTGCCCGTGTAGAGACGGGAGAGCGCCTCGCGGACGTGGCCTTGCGTCTTCCAGGGCTGGCCGGCCGCGTCGTACATGTAGATCACGTGGTGCGCGACCTGGTTGGAGTGACCGTACATCCCCATCCTGACGTCCCGCGCCTCGGTCATCTCGTGGATGACACCGCCGTAGGAACCGACGAAGTCGGGGGAGGCCGTCTCCGGGTTGGCGAAGTACGCGTCGAGCTTGTCGGCGAGGCCGTCACGGCCGCCGTAGAGGTTGGCCAGGCCCCGGCTGTCCTGCGGGGCGGTGAAGGCGTAGCCCCAGCCGTTGGTCTCGGTGTAGTCGTAGCCCCACACGCGCGGGTCGTACCGCGGCGACTCCACCCGCCAGTCGCCCTTCTCGTCCCGGCCCTGGAAGAAGTCCGCCTTGCTGTCGAAAAGGTTCACGTAGTCCCGGGCGCGGTTGAGGAAGTACTCCGACTCCTCCTTGTAGTGCTTCTCGCCCGTCCGGCGGTACAGGGCCTGGCCCATCCTCGCGATGCCGTAGTCGTTGACGTAGCCCTCCATCGCCCACGACAGGCCCTCGTGCGTGTCCGTGCTGGTGTAGCCGAGGAAGGGTGAGGTGCTCATGCCCTTGCGGCCCACGCCCGACATCGGCGGGACGACGGTCGCGTTCTTCAGGGCCGCGTCATAGGCGGCCTCCGCGTCGAAGCCGACGCCCTTGACGTACGCGTCGGCGAAGGCCACGTCCGAGGAGGTGCCGGTCATCAGGTCGGCGTAGCCGGGGGAGGACCAGCGGGAGGTCCAGCCGCCGTCCTTGTACTGCTGGACGAAGCCGTCCGCCATCTCGCCCGCCTGCCCCGGTGTCAGCAGCGCGTACGCCGGCCAGGTGGTGCGGTAGGTGTCCCAGAAGCCGTTGTTGACGTACACCTTGCCGGCCACGATCTTCGCGCCCGTGTGCGTCGGGGTGTCCGGGCCCGGCATGGGGGAGAAGGGGGAGGCGTACTGGTAGGTGCGGCCCACCTTCTCGAAGCCGGAGTTCGGGTACAGGTACAGCCGGTACAGACCCGAGTAGAGGGTGGTCAGCTGGTCCTGGGTCGCGCCCTCGACCTCGACCCGGCCGAGCAGCTGGTCCCAGGTCCGCTGCGCCCGCGCTTTCACCGTGTCGAAGGAGATGCCGTCCGGGATTTCCTGGCGCAGGTTGTCCTTCGCCTGGTCGACGCTGATCAGCGAGGTAGCCAGGCGCAGGGTGACCGTGTGGTCGGCGCCCGCGTCGAAGCGGAGGTAGCCCTTGACCCCGCCCGCGCCGCCGTCGGTGACCGGCTTGTCGAACTCGCCGTACACGAACAGCCGGGTCGCGCCCGTCGACAGGCCCGACTTCACGTCGGAGTAGCCGGTGACGATTCCGTTGTCCTTGTCCAGCGTGAGGCCGGCCTGCTCGGTGACGTTGTCGAAGAGCACGCTCGCGTCGTTGCCCGGATAGGTGAAGCGCAGCACCGCCGCGTGGTCGGTCGGCGTCATCTCCGCCGTCAGCCCGTTCTCGAACCGCACCCCGTAGTAGTACGGTCGCGCGGTCTCGTTCTCGTGCCGGAAGGCCAGCGCCCGGGCCGCGCGCCCGGTGTCCGGGGTGCCTGCGGCGGCGGACGGCATCAGCTGGAAGGTCTGCCGGTCACCCATCCAGGGGCTGGGCTCGTGGCTCGCGCTGAACGCCTGGATCGTCGGCAGGTTGTCGTCGTTGTTGGCCCGCGCGTACTCGTAGAGCCAGCTCAGCGAGGACGCGTTGGTCACGGGCGTCCAGAAGTTGAAGCCGTGCGGCAGCGCGGTCGCCGGGAAGTCGTTGCCGCGTGAGAAGCTGCCGCTGGAGTTGGTGCCGCGCGTGGTCAGCGCGTAGTCGGACAGGTGCGCCTCGGGCTTTGCGGGCGCGACCGGCTTTATCGCCACGTCGTCCAGCCAGCCGCGGAACTTCGCCGGCCCGTCCGGGGAGTCGTATGCCAGCAGTATCCGGTCGACCGTCTTCCCCGCCGCGACCGACCCGATCCGCGAGGCCACGTCGTTCCACTGGTTGACGTAGAGCACCTTCGCCGCGCCCTGCCCTTCGGGTGACAGCGTGAAACCGTGCTGGTCGGTCGCGCCCAGGTCGCTCAGGTAGGTGCCGTCGGTGAAGGCCAGGTCCACGGAGACGTTGGTGGCGTCGTAGTCGCGGTCGCCGTCGGCCATGGAGGGGAAGAGGCGGTACGACAGCTGGGTGTCCCGGCCGACCCGCACGTCCACGTCGAAGACCTTGTTGTACGAGTACGCCCGGCCGCCCGCCGTGTGGCGTCCGGCGTAACGCAGGGCCCGCTTTCCGGTGAATCCCGCCCGGGCCTTCGCGGTCGGCGACCCGCTCGGGCCACGGTCGACCAGCGAGAGCATGTCCTGCGGGACCGGGCCGCCCCCGCCGCCCGTGGAGAACTGCACGTCGGCGAGCTGCACGATGTCCGGTGCGCCGCTGTTCCCGGTGATCTCCAGCCGGAAGTGCTGGTACTCGGCCGGTTCGGCGAGGTCGTACGACTTCGTCAGGAACCGTTCGCCGAAGGACTCGCCCGAGCGGGTGTCGACGGTCTTCCAGTCCTTGCCGTCGGTGGAGCCCTTCAGGGTCCAGTCCCGCGGGTCCCGCTCGGCGAAGTCATTGGCCGAGGTGAGGGCGTACGTCACCATCTTCATCGGTTTGTCGAGGTCGAACTCGACCCAGCCGGTGGGCTCGAAGGTCAGCCACTTGGTGCCGGGCTCGCCGTCGACGAGGTTCTCCTTCACCTCGCCCGCGCCCGCGTTCTCGCCGCTGGCCCGCAGGTCGGTGACATGATCGGTCACATTGCCCGGAATGCCGGTGCTGTACCCGCCGTCGACACCCGAGGCGCGCCTGGCGCCGTCCGGCCCGGTGTCGACGGTGTTCAGCCAGTCCGGCGCCGGGTCACCCGGTTCGAACGAGGAAGCGAACTCCTGGTCCGCGGCCGGAGCCTTGGCGGACAGGGCGACCGCGGCCCCCTGCGAGCCGACTGCCATGACGAAGGCGGCCGCGAGGACGACCGCCGGACCGCATCTGTGCCTGGCTCTCCGCTGCATCTACGGAAACCCTCCCTGCGCCCGATCGCCGGACAACGTTGTCAATTGCGGAACGCAGGAACCAGTAGGTGGTCAAGTGGGTGGTGGTGTCAAGGGTGTTGGGTGTGGCATTCAGGCCTGATGGCGGGGATTTTTCCGGGCCCGAACGCACAGGGGTCTCATATTTCCGCGAGGTCTCAACTCGGAAAAGACCCGTGGCCAACCTTGCATTCGATCTTGCTCCGTCGGCAAGAAGTGGACTATACCTGTCGGCGTTTCCTGTACGACATCGGCGTTTCCCGCACGACGCGTTTCCTGCACGACCCAGCGCTACCCGACCGCGGTGCCGGGAGGATCCGGTTCACCGCCTGAGTCCTGGAGAAGGCGAGGACTTGAGCATGGGATCCACTTCCGCAGCGAACCACGGTGCCGACGGCGTAGGCCGACGGGATCTGATCAAGCGGTCCGCCGCACTCGGTCTGCTGAGCGTGCCCGCGGCGGGTTTGCTGTCCGCGTGCGCCAGCAGCGGCGGCGACGGCCAGGACAAGGCGAAGGCGGGCAAGAAGACCTCGAAGAACCCGCTCGGTGTCAACAACACCGCCGGGATGGAATTCGTCCTGTTCGACGGCGGTTTCGGCAAGGAATACGCCCAGGACGCCGTGAAGGTCTACGAGGAGGACTTCCCGAAGGCGAAGGTGAAGTTCTCCGCCACCCAGAAGATCCAGTCCACCCTCCAGCCCCGCTTCAACCAGGGCACCCCGCCCGACCTCATCGACAACTCCGGCGCCGAGCAGATGGACATGGGTGTCCTGGTCGGCAAGAAACAGCTCGCCGACCTCACCCCGCTGCTGGACGCCCCGTCGTACGACGACCCGGACAAGAAGGTCCGCGACACGCTGCGCCCCGGCATCGTCGAAATGGGCCAGTTCGACGGCAAGCCGGTCTGGATCCTCTACTACGCCTACACGGTCTACGGCGTCTGGTACTCCCGGAAGGCCCTGGACTCGCTGGACGAGAAGTACCCCGAGACCTGGGACGAGATGCTCAAGGTCTGCGAGAAGGCCAAGAAGAAGGGCATGGCGGGCTGGACGTACGCCGGCAAGTACCCGTACTACATCCCCTTCTCGCTCTACCCGATGATCGGCAAGGTGGGCGGCCGCGAGGTGCTCGACGCCATCGACAATCTCGAGCCGAACGCCTGGAAGCACCCGGCCGTCAAGGCGTGTTTCGAGGCCTACTACGAGCTCTACAAGAAGGGTTACATCCTCAAGGGCACCCCGGGCCTGGACCACATCCAGTCGCAGACCGCCTGGGCCAAGGGCAAGGCGCTGTTCCTCCCGAACGGCTCCTGGGTGGAGAACGAGTCGGCGAACGTCATCCCGTCCGACTTCGGCCTCGCCGTCTCCGCGCCCACCGGCATCGACTCCTCCGACAAGATGCCCTTCGGTACCATCTGGGCCTCCGGCGGCGAGCCCTTCGTCGTCCCCGCCAAGGCCAAGAACCCCGAGGGCGGCATGGAGCAGCTGCGCATCATGCTCAGTGAGGCGTCCTCGAAGAACTTCACGGCCAAGGTGAAGTCACTGACCGCGTACAACGGCGGCACCAGCGGAATCACCCTCACCCCGGGCCTGAAGTCGGGCGTCGCCGCGCTGGAGAAGGCGGGCGACAATGTGGTGAACCCGCGTCTGCAGGACTGGTACGTGCAGTTGCAGAAGGAGCAGATCGGTGTGGCCGGTCTCGGCGAGATGATGGCCGGCCGGGCCACCCCGGCGGAGACCATCAAGAAGATCCAGGGCTTCGCCGACGCGGCCGCCAAGGACACGACGATCAAGCACTACAAGCACCAGTAGCCCGTATTCCTATCGGCACCGGAGTGGCGATGCAGCACGGCAAGTACCGGTTCATCGTGGGGTTTCTGGCGCTGCCCCTGGGACTGTACGCGCTCTTCGTGGTCTGGCCGTTCATCCAGTCCATCTACTACTCGTTCACGGACTGGACCGGCCTGAGCCCCGAATTCAAGATGGTCGGCGTGGACAATTACACGAGGATGCTCAGTGATGAGATCTTCTGGAAGTCCTTGCAGCACAGCTTGATGTTCGCGGTCGTGCTGCCGCTGGTGACGATCAGCCTGGCGCTGTTCTTCGCCTTCATGATCAATGTGGGCGGACGCAGAAGGAAGGGCGGCCCGGTGATCTCGGGCGTCCGGGGCTCTTCCTTCTACAAGATCGTCTATTTCTTCCCGCAGGTGCTGTCGATCGCGATCGTCTCGCTTCTGTTCGCCTTCGCGTACAACCCCGACAGCGGCGCGGTCAACTCGCTGCTGCGCGGGATCGGCCTCGGCCACGTCCAGCCGCTGTGGCTGGGCGACCCGAACCTGGCCCTGTGGTGCGTGATGGCGGTGCTCGTCTGGTCCACGGTCGGCTTCTTCGTGGTCCTGTTCTCGGCGGGCATGGCCTCCATCCCGGCGGACCTGTACGAGGCGGCGCTGCTGGACGGCGCCGGCCGCTCCACCACCTTCTTCCGCATCACCCTGCCGCTGCTGTGGGACACCGTGCAGTCCGGCTGGGTCTACATGGGCATCCTCGCGCTGGGCGCCGAGTCCTTCGCGGTCGTGCAGATCATGACGACCGGGCCGGGCGGCCCAGACTACTCGACCACGGTGATGGTCCTGTACGTGTACCAGAAGGCGTTCCGGGACGGTCAGGCCGCCTACGCCACCACCATCGGCGTCGCCCTGCTCGTCGTCACGCTGGCCTTCGCGGCGGTCGTGATGCGGCTGGGCCGTCGCGAGCGGCTGGAGTTCTGATCAGATGAAGACGACCGAGACCCCCGCCCCTGTACCGGCCGAGTCCGGTGGTCGCGTCGCCAAGGTGGACGCGCCGGCCGGAGCGAGGCCCGAGCGGAAGAAGGAGGGCGGTGTCCTCAACGTCTTCTCGCACGGCGTCCTGGTCATCTGGGCGATCATGGTGGTCATGCCGCTGGTGTGGGCGGTGATGACCTCCTTCAAGGACGACAGCTCCATCTTCGGCTCACCCTGGTCGCTCCCGGACAAGCTGCACTTCGACAACTGGGCGCGGGCCTGGACCGACGCCAACATGAGCGACTACTTCCTGAACACCGTCCTGGTGGTGGGCGGTTCGCTCATCGGCACGCTGGTGCTCGGCTCCATGGCGGCGTACGTGCTGGCCCGGTTCGACTTCCCCGGGAACCGGTTCATCTACTACCTCTTCATCGGGGGCATGAGCTTCCCGGTCATGCTGGCGCTGGTCCCGCTGTTCTACGTCGTGAACAACATGGGCCTGCTGAACACCATCCACGGCCTGATCCTGGTCTACATCGCCTACTCGCTGCCCTTCACGGTCTTCTTCCTGACGGCGTTCTTCCGCACCCTTCCCGCATCGGTGGCGGAGGCGGCCTTCGTGGACGGCGCCTCCCACACCCGCACCTTCTTCCAGATCATGCTGCCGATGGCCAAGCCCGGCCTGATCAGCGTCGGCATCTTCAACTTCCTGGGCCAGTGGAACCAGTACATGCTCCCCACGGTCCTCAACACCGACCCCGACAAGCGCGTCCTCACCCAGGGCCTGGTCCAGCTCGCCGTCAGCCAGGGCTACAAGGGCGACTGGTCGGGCCTGTTCGCGGGCCTGGTGATGGCGATGCTCCCGGTGCTGGCCGCGTACATCGTGTTCCAGCGGCAGGTGGTGCAAGGGCTTACCGCGGGGGCGCTGAAGTAGGAGCCCCGACGCGGTGGGCGCCGTCGTGCTGCCTCGCCCCCGCCAGGCGCCCGAGCCCCACCCGGCCCCCTCCCGTACCCTGCCCTTCGCACTCGCGTACCCTGCCCTTGGCACTCGCGATTCGCCCACCCGTCCGTCCCGCCCCCGTGCGATCTCCGGCGCATTCCGCGCCTGAACACTCCCGGCCCGCCCGCCGCCGCCTCCCGGGCACCTTCCCGCACCCCTCGCCATGGGCCCGCAGGGCTCGCCCAGCCGCCTCATGCGGCAACTCCGACCTGCTCCGCCATGGCGTAGCGGTGTCCGGCGGGTGCCGGGAACGGAACACAACAAGCGAGAGCGATTTCCGTCAAGGACTTGACTGCGGTAACCCGTTCAGCAGAGCTTGGAGTTCATAACTTGTAAGTGGCCCGGTTACGCAGATGTGACCTGGCCCACGGGCGGCGCTGGGGCCGCCCGGCCGATGGCGGGAGTGGATGGGTCGATGGAGACTCCGGGGTCGCAGTCGTCGCTGCACCGAGCCAACCTGGAACGGGTCGTACGGGCGGTACGGCTGGCCGGGTCGCTCACGCAGGCCGAGATCGCGAGGACGACCGGCCTGTCCGCCGCGACGGTCTCCAACATCGTGCGGGAACTGAAGGACGGCGGAACGGTCGAGGTCACGCCCACCTCGGCGGGCGGCCGACGGGCCCGCAGCGTCTCGCTGAGCGGTGACGCCGGCATCGTCATCGGCATCGACTTCGGCCATACCCACCTGCGCGTCGCGATCGGGAACCTCGCGCACCAGGTGCTGGCCGAGGAGTCCGAGCCGCTGGACGTCGACGCCTCCTCCACCCAGGGCTTCGACCGGGCGGAGGAGCTGGTCAACCGCCTGGTCGAGGCGACGGGCGTCGGTCCTTCCAAGATCGCCGGAGTCGGCGTCGGCGTGCCCGGCCCGATCGACGTCGAGTCCGGGACACTGGGCTCGACCGCCATCCTGCCGGGCTGGACCGGCGCCCGGCCGGCGGAGGAGCTCGGAGCCCGGCTCGGCGTCCCCGTGCACGTGGACAACGACGCCAACCTCGGCGCCCTCGGCGAGCTGGTCTGGGGCAGCGGACGCGGCGTACGCGATCTCGCCTACATCAAGGTCGCCAGCGGTGTCGGCGCCGGTCTGGTGATCGACGGGAAGATTTACCGCGGCCCGGGCGGCACGGCGGGTGAAATCGGACATATTACACTCGACGAATCCGGACCGGTCTGCCGCTGCGGGAACCGCGGCTGCCTGGAGACCTTCGCGGCCGCGCGCTACGTGCTCCCGCTCCTCCAGTCCAGCCATGGCACCGACCTGACGATGGAGGGCGTCGTACGGCTGGCGCGGGACGGTGACCCGGGCTGCCGTCGGGTGATCGCCGACGTCGGCCGCCACATCGGCAGTGGAGTGGCCAATCTCTGCAACCTGCTGAACCCGAGCCGGGTGGTCCTCGGCGGTGATCTCGCCGAGGCCGGAGAACTGGTCCTCGGGCCGATCAGGGAGTCCGTCGGCCGCTACGCCATCCCCAGCGCCGCGCGCCAGCTGTCCGTGCTCCCAGGGGCCCTCGGGGGCCGTGCGGAAGTGCTCGGAGCGCTCGCCCTCGCCCTCAGCGAGATGGGTGATTCAACCCTTTTGGACGGCACGCTGGCCGTGGCGACACCCGCCTTCACTTAGAGAACGAATGACGCCGTTGCCATCTCGTTAAGTATTTACTTCTTGACGTCGCACGTGTGGCCGAGTTGACTTCCAGCCACCTCGGCCGCAGCGTTGCGGCCCTGTCAGGGAGGCACCCCCAAATGAACGCAACGATGCGTAGAGTCGTCATCGGTACCGCGGCGGTCTCGATGGCCCTTTCGATGGCCGCCTGTGGCAAGGCCGGCGACAAGAAGGACGACTCCGGCAGCAGCTCCTCCGGCGGCGGCAAGACCATCGGCCTGCTGCTTCCCGACAGCGTGACCGCGCGCTACGAGAAGTTCGACAAGCCGTACTTCGAGGCCAAGGTCAGCGCGCTGTGCTCCGACTGCAACGTCGAGTACGCGAACGCGGCCGGTGACACGGCCAAGCAGGCGCAGCAGGTCAGCAGCATGATCACCAAGGGCGTCAAGGTCATCGTGATCAGCGCCCAGGACGCTGCCGCCATCAAGACCTCCGTCCAGACCGCCGTGAACAAGGGCATCAAGGTCGTCGCCTACGACCGCCTCGCCCAGGGCCCGGTCTCCGCGTACGTCTCCTTCGACAACGTCAAGGTGGGCGAGCTCCAGGGCCAGGCGCTGCTCGACGCGCTCGGCTCCAAGGCCACCAAGAAGTCCAAGGTCGTCATGATCAACGGTGACGACGCCGACCCGAACGCCGGCCAGTTCAAGAAGGGTGCCCACAACGCCCTCGACGGCAAGGTCGACATCGCCTACGAGCAGTCCGGCCTGTGGAAGGACACCGTCGCCGCGCAGAAGATGAAGGCGGCCATCACCCAGCTGGGTGCCAAGAAGATCGCGGGCGTCTACGCCGCCAACGACGGCATGGCCGGTGGCATCGCCACCACCCTCAAGGGCGCCGGCATCAGTGGCATCCCGCTGACCGGTCAGGACGCGGAGCTCGCGGGCATCCAGCGCATCGTCGCGGGCACGCAGTCCAGCACGGTCTACAAGGCCTTCAAGCCCGAGGCGGAGGCCGCCGCCCAGCTCGCGGTCAACCTGCTCCAGGGCAAGGACATCAAGTCCCTCGCCAACCAGACGCTGACCAGCGGCTCCGGCGACAAGGTGCCCTCGCAGCTGCTGACCCCGGTGTCGGTCACCAAGGCCAACATCAAGGACACGGTGGTCAAGGACAAGCTGTACACCGTCCAGGACATCTGCACCGCCGAGTACGCCAAGGCCTGCAAGGCCGCCGGCCTCGAGTAGTCGCCCGCTCTCACCAGCGACCACCCGCCGGAACCGACCGCTCAGCGGCAGTGACCGGCCGGCGGTACCGCGAAGCCCCTCCGACGCCCGCCCCGGCTTTCATACCCCGCTGCCGGGCGGGCGTCGGACGGAACCGTTGCCAACGGCAGCGAATTCGCGCATGTTCATCTTGTAAACCACGTGCATTCGCACGTCCCTCCGCGTTTGTTCCCCCAAGCGCGGCATCCCCGCCGGTCAGGCGGCGAAGGAGATGGTTCACGTGTCCGCTACGCCCGTGCTGGCGTTGCGCGGAGTCTCCAAGCGATTCGGTGCGGTCCAGGCCCTCACCGACGTCGAACTGGAGGTCCACGCCGGAGAAGTGGTCGCCCTGGTAGGCGACAACGGCGCAGGAAAGTCCACCCTGGTCAAGACGATCGCCGGTGTCCACCCCATCGATGAGGGCGTCATCGAGTGGGAGGGCAGGCCGGTCAGCATCAACAAGCCGCACGACGCCCAGGGACTCGGCGTCGCGACGGTCTACCAGGATCTCGCCCTGTGCGACAACCTCGACGTGGTCGGCAACCTCTTCCTGGGGCGCGAGCTGCTGCACCGGGGCGTCATCGACGAGGTGTCGATGGAGAAGCAGGCCCGCGAGCTGCTGAGCACGCTCTCGATCCGCATCCCGAGCGTGCGCATCCCGATCGCCAGCCTCTCCGGCGGTCAGCGTCAGGTCGTCGCCATCGCCCGCGCGCTCATCGGTGACCCGAAGGTCGTCATCCTCGACGAGCCCACCGCCGCCCTCGGCGTCGAGCAGACCGCGCAGGTCCTCGACCTGGTCGAACGGCTGCGCGAGCGCAACCTCGGCGTCATCCTGATCAGCCACAACATGGCCGACGTGAAGGCGGTCGCGGACACCGTCGCCGTCCTGCGCCTGGGCAAGAACAACGGCTCCTTCCCCGTGAAGAGCACCAGCCACGAAGAGATCATCGCCGCGATCACGGGCGCCACGGACAACGCCGTGACCCGTCGTGCGG
The DNA here is from genome assembly GCF_044453765.1 of Streptomyces sp. NPDC051636. Taxonomy (NCBI): domain Bacteria; kingdom Bacillati; phylum Actinomycetota; class Actinomycetes; order Kitasatosporales; family Streptomycetaceae; genus Streptomyces; species Streptomyces sp. NPDC051636. The sequence goes on from NZ_JBITDA010000013.1 coordinate 52,418, forward strand.
AGCGTCGCACCACGGAGGCGGCAAAGTGAGTGACACGTCGAAGACCGTCAAGGGCGAGGAATCGCCCAAGATCGAGAAGACCGGCTCCATCGCGGAGTCCCAGACCACGGTGGCCCCCGCCGACGACCCCACGGCCGCTCCGGTTGCGGTGGTCGATCCGCGCCTGTTGGTCCGCGAAGAGGGCCTGAAGGGCTACGTCACCGAGTTCAAGCGGAAGATCAAGGGCGGCGAGCTCGGTTCGCTGCCCGTCTTCATCGGTCTGATCATCATCTGGACCATCTTCCAGCTCCAGAACGGCCGGTTCCTGAGCGCCGACAACCTCTCGAACATCAGCTACTTCCTGTCGGCCACCGGCATGCTCGCCATCGGCCTGGTGTTCGTGCTGCTGCTCGGTGAGATCGACCTGTCGGTCGGCTCCGTGAGCGGCCTGGCCTCGACGGTGTTCGCCGTGTTCGTGGTCAACCACGGCATGAACGGCTGGCTGGCCCTGGCCCTCACCGTCCTGACCGGTATCGGCATCGGCGCACTACACGGCTGGTTCTTCGCGAAGATCGGCGTGCCGGCGTTCGTCGTCACCCTGGCCGGCTTCCTCGGCTGGAACGGTCTCATGCTGTGGCTGCTGGGCTCCAGCGGCACGATCAACATCCCGGACGACTCCGGCCCGGTGCACCTGTTCGGCCAGAACTCCTTCTTCATGGACCAGGCCATCATCGGCGCCTACCTGCTGGCGGGCCTCGCTGTCGTGCTGACCCTCGTGGGCTCGTTCAGCGAGCAGCGCCGCCGCCGGGCGGCCGGGGTGCCCTTCCGGCCCACCAGCGAGATCCTGATCCGGGTCGGCCTGCTCGCCGTGGTGTCCTTCGCCGCCGCGGCCGTGCTGAACAACTCCGCCGGTGTCTCCAACGCCCTGGTGATCTTCCTCGCGGCGCTGGTCGTCGTGGACTTCGTGCTCCGCCGTACGACGTACGGCCGCAAGGTGTTCGCGGTCGGCGGCGGCATCGAGGCGGCCCGTCGTGCCGGTATCAGCGTGCCGATGGTGCGGATCACCGTGTTCGCCATCTCCGGCGGCTTCGCGGCGATAGGCGGCATGTTCTTCGCGGGCCAGACCGCGAGCGCCACGCTCAACGCCGGCGGCGGCAACACCCTGATGCTCGCCATCGCGGCGGCCGTCATCGGTGGTACGAGCCTCTTCGGCGGCCGGGGTTCGGTGTGGTCCGCGCTGCTGGGCATGCTGGTCATCCAGTCGATCCAGACGGGTCTGGACCTGCTGAACATGAACACATCGATCCAGTACATGATCACTGGCGCGGTGCTGCTGGGTGCGGTGGTCATCGACTCGGTTTCGCGTCGCAGCCAGAAGGCCGCGGGACGGGCGTAAACGATTCGCCTGGTCGCCGCAGGGGGGCGGTGGTTCTGCGAGTGCCGGTCCGTTGTGGCTGGTCGCGCAGTTCCCCGCGCCCTTGCGGGGCGCTCGATGTGCCCGGTGCCTTCAAGGTGCCGGGCATTGTCGTGCCTTGGGAAGGGCGTTGACGGGTACCGCCGATCGCGTGACCCATGACTCACGGCCCGGACGCCGCCCGCTACGGCGGAACATTAGACTCGACACGCCCGGCAACAGCTCGATCAGCTTTTACTGCAAGGAGGCACGGGTGCCGCTGCTGACCCGCATCAGGGGACCGCGCGATCTGGACCGGCTCAGCCTGGAGGAGCTGGACCAGCTGGCAGGGGAGATCCGGACCTTCCTCGTCGACGCCGTGTCCAAGACCGGTGGCCACCTCGGCCCCAACCTGGGCGTGGTCGAGCTCACCATCGCCCTGCACCGCGTCTTCGAGTCGCCGAAGGACAAGGTGCTGTGGGACACGGGACACCAGTCGTACGTGCACAAGCTGCTGACCGGTCGGCAGGACTTCTCCCGGCTGAAGATGAAGGGCGGCCTGTCGGGCTATCCCTCGCAGGCCGAGTCCGAGCACGACGTCATCGAGAACAGCCACGCCTCGACGGTCCTCGGCTGGGCCGACGGCATCGCGAAGGCCAACCAGCTGCAGAAGAGGGACAGTCACGTCGTCGCCGTCATCGGTGACGGCGCCCTCACCGGCGGCATGGCCTGGGAGGCGCTGAACAACATCGCCGACGCCAAGGACCGCCCACTGGTCATCGTCGTCAACGACAACGAGCGGTCGTACGCCCCGACCATCGGCGGCCTCGCCAACCACCTTGCGACGCTCCGGACGACGGACGGCTACGAGCGCTTCCTGGCCCGCACCAAGGACCTGCTGGAGCGCACCCCGGTCGTGGGCAGGCCGCTCTACGGAACGCTGCACGGCGCCAAGAAGGGGCTGAAGGACTTCATCGCCCCGCAGGGCCTCTTCGAGGACCTGGGCCTGAAGTACGTCGGCCCGATCGACGGCCACGACATCGAGGCTCTGGAGTCGGCGCTGGCACGGGCGAAGCGCTTCGGCGGGCCCGTCATCGTGCACTGCCTCACCGAGAAGGGCCGCGGCTACCAGCCCGCTCTCCAGGACGAGGCGGACCGCTTCCACGCCGTCGGCAAGATCCACCCCGACACCGGTCTGCCGATCGCCTCCTCCGGCGCCGACTGGACCTCGGTCTTCGGCGACGAGATGGTCAGGCTGGGCGAGGAGCGGCAGGACATCGTCGCCATCACCGCCGCGATGCTCCAGCCGGTCGGCCTCGACAGGTTCGCCAGGGCCTTCCCCGATCGGGTGTACGACGTCGGCATCGCCGAGCAGCACGCCGCCGTGTCCGCGGCGGGTCTCGCCACGGGCGGCCTGCATCCGGTCTTCGCGGTGTACGCCACCTTCCTCAACCGTGCCTTCGACCAGGTCCTGATGGACGTCGCCCTCCACAAGTGCGGTGTGACGTTCGTACTGGACCGGGCCGGCATCACCGGCACCGACGGTGCCTCGCACAACGGCATGTGGGACATGTCGGTCCTCCAGGTCGTGCCGGGGCTCCGGCTGGCCGCGCCGCGCGACGCCGACCAAGTGCGCGCGCAGCTGCGCGAGGCCGTCGAGGTCACGGACGCGCCGACCGTGGTGCGCTTCTCGAAGGGCGCCGTCGGCCCGGCCGTACCGGCCGTCGGCCGCGTCGGCGGCATGGACGTACTGCGCGAGCCCGGCACCGACCGGCCCGACGTCCTGCTCGTCTCCGTCGGCGCCCTGGCCCCCATGTGCCTGGAGATCGCCGGCCTGCTCGACAAGCAGGGCATCTCCACCACGGTCGTCGACCCGCGCTGGGTCAAGCCCGTCGACGAGGCCATGGCCCCCCTCGCCGAGCGGCACCGGGTGGTCGTCACCGTCGAGGACAACAGCCGCGTCGGCGGCGTCGGCTCGGCGATCGCCCAGGCCCTGCGCGACGCGGGCGTCGACGTGCCGCTGCGCGACTTCGGCATCCCGCCCCGCTTCCTCGGCCATGCCTCGCGCGCCGAGGTCATGGCCGAGATCGGGCTGACCGCTCCGGACATCGCCCGCCAGGTCACCGGCCTGGTCTCCCGGCTGGACGGCAGGTTCGACCGTCCGGCCGCCGAGGTCGACTCGGTGGAGCCCGCGCGCGACTGACAAGGCCACACGCCCGGACGGGCCGGTTCTCCTCCGCAAAGGGTGGTGAAACCGGCCCATCTGCGTGAATCCGCTCGCGCCGGGGCATACGTACCACGCCCCCTCTCGATCATGTCGAGGACACCGAGCGTGGGAGGTACGCCCGTGAGCAGCACCCTCTTCAGGACAAAAAGGGTCGAACAGTCCATCCTCGATACCGAGGAGCCCGAGCACGCGCTCAAGAAATCCCTGTCCGCGCTGGACCTGACCGTCTTCGGTGTCGGGGTCATCATCGGCACCGGCATCTTCGTCCTGACCGGCAAGGTCGCCAAGACGAACGCGGGCCCCGCGGTCTCCCTGGCCTTCGTAGCGGCCGGCGTCGCCTGCGCCCTGGCCGCCCTGTGCTACGCGGAGTTCGCCTCCACGGTCCCGGTGGCGGGGTCCGCGTACACCTTCTCGTACGCCTCCCTCGGTGAACTGCCCGCCTGGATCATCGGCTGGGACCTGGTCCTGGAGTTCGCGCTCGGCACGGCGGTGGTGGCCGTCGGCTGGTCCGGCTACGTCCGCTCGCTCATGGACAACGCGGGCTGGCACATGCCCGAGGCGCTGAGCGGCCGGGAGGGGGCTTCGGGCTTCGGCTTCGACATCCTCGCCGCCGCCCTGGTGCTGGTGCTCACCACCATCCTCGTCATCGGCATGAAGCTGTCCGCGCGGATCACCTCGCTCGTCGTCGCCATCAAGGTGACCGTGGTGCTCATCGTGATCATCGCGGGCGCCTTCTTCATCAAGGGCTCCAACTACCAGCCGTTCATCCCGAAGGCCGAGGCGGTCCCGGCCGGGGGCAGTCTCAAGGCGCCGCTGATCCAGCTGATGTTCGGCTGGGCGCCCTCCAACTTCGGCGTGCTGGGCATCTTCACCGCCGCCTCCGTCGTCTTCTTCGCCTTCATCGGCTTCGACATCGTGGCCACCGCCGCCGAGGAGACCAGGAACCCGCAGCGCGACATGCCCCGCGGCATCCTCGGCTCCCTGCTCATCTGCACTGTGCTGTACGTGGCGGTGTCGGTCGTGGTGACCGGCATGCAGAAGTACACTGCGCTGTCCGTGGACGCCCCGCTCGCCGACGCGTTCAAGGCCACCGGACACCCCTGGTTCGCGGGCGTGATCAGCTTCGGCGCCGCCGTCGGCCTGACCACCGTCTGCATGATCCTGCTGCTCGGCCAGACCCGGGTGTTCTTCGCGATGAGCCGCGACGGACTGCTGCCCCGCTTCTTCTCCCGCGTCCACCCGCGCTTCCGCACCCCGCACCGGCCGACCATCCTGCTCGGCGTGATCATCGCGATCGTGGCGGGCTTCACCAGCCTGAGCGAGCTGGCCGAACTGGTGAACATCGGCACGCTGTTCGCGTTCGTCGTCGTCGCGATCAGCGTGATCATCCTCCGCAGGACCCGCCCCGACCTGCACCGCGCCTTCCGCACCCCGTGGGTGCCGGTCATCCCGGTCCTGTCCGTGTGCGCCTCCCTGTGGCTGATGCTGAACCTGCCCGCCGAGACCTGGCTGCGGTTCGCCATCTGGATGGTGATCGGCTTCTTCGTGTACTTCCTGTACGGCCGCTCGCACAGCCGTCTCGGACAGCACGAGGAGACCACGGTCGACGAGGTCCACGGCCACCCGCCGGAGGGCGGCAATCCGTAACCGGTGTGCCTGATTCCGGCGCTGCCGTGCCGTACACGCGGGTGCGCCGGGGCGTCGGCCGGGGCGCCGGTCAGCCGCGTACCGCCGGGCACGGGCGGCCGGTCAGCCGTGTACCGCCCGTGGCCCGGTGACCTCGGCTCCCAGCTCCCTCACCCGGCGCCGCAGTTCCCGGTCGGCCGTCACCACCAGGACGGGGCGGCCGTCGGCCTCCCCGGCCAGCTCCACGATGTGGTCGTCCCCGCTGCCGGGTGCGGCTTCGACCCGTACACCCGCTACGGACTCCGCTCCGCGCGCAGCGCCCTCGACGACGAGGACGACGTCCAGCGGCCCGGGACACCCGGGCAGCCCGGAGTCCGCGTACGTCACCAGCCGGTCCCGCAGGCGCTCGGCGGCCGCGCGCCGGTCGCGCCACCAGCCGTCGGGCACGGACCCGACGACGTTCGCGCCGTCCACGATGAGCAGCGGCAGGGGAGTGGCCGGCTCCGTGCCACCCGGGGTGCCTCGGTCGTCCGTGTCGTCCGCCATGACCTCAGGTTGTCACAGCGGCGGTCGCCCAGCGGCGTGTGACCTCGCCGACCGCGGTGGCCGCGCGGTCGGCGCTCGCCCCGTCGGCGCGCACTCCAGGGGCGAACTCGACGTGCAGGAACGGCACGTTCGCGGCGTCGGCGGCCCGGCCCTCCACGTTCTCCTGCCCCTCCAGCGGGCAGTTCCGCACCCAGGCCCGGCACACGTGGAAGCCGTGCGTGCGCAGGGCGTCGGCCAGTCCGCGACCGTCCGCGCGGCCCGCCGATCCGGCACCGGTGGAGGCGACCACGTCGTAGCCGGGGGCCGAGGAGGCGGCCATGCCGTGCAGCTGGACCCCGGGCACCCCGCGGCGGACCAGCTCGGCGCAGATGGCGTAGAAGACGGTGTCCCGGCGGTGCGCCATGTCCGCGGAGTTTCCGCGTTCGGCTTTGCGATGTGCGCCTGCAAGTACCATGACGCCGCCGGGGGAGTCGCGCAGGACCCGCACGCCCAGCTGCTCGGTGCCATGGTCGGCGACCGGGTGCGGGACCTGGACCGACCAGCGCGGAGGGCGTTCCAGATCGACGTAGACCCGGCCCCAGCCGCGCGGTGTCACGGCGGCGTCGGTGCGGTCGGCCACTTCGGCGTAGCGGCGTTCGGAGACCCGGTCGAAGACGGTGCGCACCGTGAAGTCGCGTTGGGAAAGCAACTGTTCCGCTTGTGTGCGGTGGCCGTCCAGGAGCAGACCGACGCCTTTGGCGATGGCGGTGCGGTCGGCTCGGCCGGGTTGCCGGTAGCCGTGGCCCGGGCCGAACCGGCCGGTGTAGTCCGCCACCTCGCGCGCCAGGTCGACCTGCTGGGCGCCCGCGCCGGGGCGGGGGCCGGAATCCCTGCCTCCGTCGCGGGTGGCGCGGAGTACGGCCGTCAGCGCACCGGCGAGGCCGGCGATGACCAGCAGAATTGTTGCGATCGTTATGATTCGCGAGCGAGTGGCTCTCATGGTTGTATCAAGATATCCCGGTGAAAATATGCCGTAGCCGCACCCTTTTGACCCTGCTGGGCCCGCTCCTCCTCGTCGCTGCCGTCGCCGGCTGCGGCCTCGTCCCGGACGGGGGAGACCAGGGCGGCGGACGTTCCTTCACCGTCGCGGCGGCCGGGGACATCCTGATGCATCCCGAACTGATCGACCAGGCCCGCAAGGACACCAAGCGCACCGGCAAGGGCGTGGACGGGCTGGACTTCGGGCCGATGATGGCCCGGATCAAGCCGGTGATCAGCAAGGCGGACCTGGCGATCTGCCACTTCGAACCGGTGGTGGGCACGGCAAAGGGCCCGTTCGAGGGATTCCCGGACTTCCAGGTGCCCCCGCAGGTCGCGAAGACCGTCAAGGACGTCGGCTACGACACCTGCTCCACCGCCTCCAACCACACGCTCGACCACGGATACGCGGGGGTGAAGCGAACCCTGGACGCGCTGGACGCCGCGGGCGTGAAGCACACGGGCTCCTTCCGCACCAAGAAGGAGTCGCTCACCCCGCTGATCATGGACGTCAAGGGTGTGAAGGTCGCGCAGATATCGTTCGCGTACGGCTTCAACGAGCCGCACACGATGCCGAAGGACAAGCCCTGGCTCGCCAACCAGCAGAGCCTCGCCGCGATCAAGGCGGCCGAGCAGCGCGCCCGCGAGGCCGGCGCCGAAGTGGTGATCCTCTCCATCCACTGGGGTCACGAGCACCAGCCGACCCCCACCGCCGCGCAGATCTCCTTCGCCCGGCAGCTCGCCCGGCACACCGGCATCAACCTCGTCATCGGCTGCCACGCGCACGTCGTGCAGCCGATGGAGAAGGTCGACGGCCTCTGGGTCGCGTACGGCATGGGCAATCAGATCGCCCGGCACGCGCAGCCGACGGGCCTGACCGAGGAGGGCGTGATCGGCTGGTTCAAGTTCACCGAGCACGGCAAGGGCCACTGGGACGTCCAGCCGAGCTTCGAGCCGACGATGCTGCAGATCCCGCCGGACGCGGTGAACGACACGGACGGCGGCAAGGCGGCCTACACCGACGACGACGCGCGGGACTACCGCCTGCTGGACGTGCCGGCCGCGCTCCGGGACGAGGACGGCCTCACGGACCGTCAGAAGGCCCGCCTCCGGCTCGCCTTCGAGCGCACCGAGGGCACCCTGTACAACCGCGGCGCGGCCAAGGACGGCCTGAAGCCGATGACCCCGCTGCCCTGACGGCGGCGGCCGTCGCCCGCGTGAGGTGCGCGTTTACCCATTCCTGACCGCATAAACGCAGGTGTTGCACGGATCACATGGGTAAGTGCGCAACTTTGCGGGGCTATTGCCTGTCTGAGTGCTGCGGATACACCTGTGGAACCACTGTGCCCGCTACGTACACACATTCGAATACCGTCCCTGCTTCCCCGTGCGGACCGACCACCCGCATGCCCTGAGAGGACCCTCCCTTGGCGTCACCGCCCCCGTCGCGGCAGCACCGAGCCCGCCGACGAGCCGACATGTCGCTGATCGGAGGCATCCGCCCGCCGATCGCGGTCCTCTCGGTGCTGCTGCTGTCGCTCGCCGGCATCACGGCACTCGTGCTGGGCCGCGTCGACAACGCCGGGGTGCCCAAGGCGGTGCTGACCTCCCAGCAGCACTTCGCGGAGGACGGCGCCATCGCGCTGCGCGCCTCCATCGACGAGTCCGTCACCGACCTCACCCGGTCCGCCGCGCTGTTCAGTGCCGCCCAGCCGGTCTCCGGCGACGCCGTCCTCGACAAGCTCGGCAGCACCTACCAGAAGTGGACGGGCACCGCCGTCGTCGAGATCCGCACGGGCAAGCTGGTCGCGGCCCGCGGCGAGACGGTGCCGCTGACCTCGGTGAACGCCTCCAGCCTCGGGGACGAGGGCGGCCTCGCGCCGCGCATGGTCCGGCTGAAGAACGGCGAGACGCGGCTGCTGTCCCTCGCGCTGCTGTCCTGGCCGGGCAAACCGCAGCTGCTGCTCGTGGCGTCCAGCAACCTGACGTTCCCGGGCATCAGCATCGGCCAGTTCCGGTCCATCGCCGTGGTCGACCGGGACGGCGCGATCCTCAGCAGCGACGGCATCCCCGAGCCCGAGCAGGTGCGCACCAGCGCCGACCGCGAGGAGATCAAAATCTCCCGCAAGCAGCTGAAAGTGTTCGCCCAGCTCGCCGCCCGCAAGGCCCGGCAGGACCCGCGCAGCAGCAAGGAGCCCGGCATGGGCGGCTACCAGGGCGTCAGCGGGAGCGCGGTCGGCGGGCGCGTGCTCAGCGACCGGTCCGTCGCCGGATACGCCACGCTGGCCGCGCCCGCCCCCGGGCAGACCACCACCGCCTCCGGGCTCGGCCTGTCCGTGGTGGCCATGGTCAAGGTGATCGAGGACCCCAATCGCACCCATTCCACAGTGTTCGGCGTGCTGGCGGGCGGGGCACTCCTCATCGTCGGCTCCATCGCGGTGGCCGTGCTGCTGGGCACCGTGCAGCGCCCGCTGATCCGGCTGTTCCTGGAGTCCCGCCGGCTCACCCGCGGCGACCTGACCCGGCCCGTCACCGTCCCCGGTTACGGCGAGGCGCACCGCGTCGGCCACGCCCTGGAACGGCTGCGCCGCCAGCTGCTCGGCGAGAGCCCCGACGCCACCGGCCCGGCCCCGCGCCCGCGCGGACTGCGCCGGGTGGGGACCCGGGCCCTGCTGGCCGCCTGCGCGGTGCTGCTGCTGGCCTGGTCGGTGCCGCTGATGCTGCTGGTCAACCGCGCCGACGGCACCGCCGTCGTACCGCAGCAGCTCGTCAGCGACCAGCGCGAACGCACCGACACGCTCAGCGACCGGGTGCGCCGCGCGCTCAACGAGGGCAGTGCCGACCTGGACTCGGTCGGCTCCCTCATCGGCAACCGCACCGCACCCGACGCCATGGAGAAGGTGCTGGAACGCACCCTCGACGAGAACCAGCGCTACCGCTCCCTCTACGTCGTCGACTCCTCCGGCGAGATCATGGCCCGCGAGGGCAAGGATCCCAAGCTGAGCGGCTCCCACCGGGTCTCCGACACCCCGGTCCGGCTGCTGGGCCGCGGCGGCAAGGAGCCCGTCGTCGTCGCCAACGCCGAGATCCCCGGAGGAAACGGCGCCCAGCTCGTCGGCGAGTTCCGCGTCGAGTTCTTCAACGCGCTGCTGACCCGGCCGGGTCTGGGCGTGGTCCGCCTCGTCGACGACCACAGCAAGGTCATCGCCGGCAACACCGGCTTCCTCGCCTTCCAGTCGCTGCCCGACGACCACCTGAAGGACCTGGTCGCCGCCAGCGCCCAGCGGCTCGGCAAGAAGGCCGTCGCGAACGGGGTGCTCTACCGCGAGCACGGCGTACGGATCGCCGCCGCAGCCCCGTTCGCCGGCGGCGGCCCCGCCGAGGCCCTCGGCTGGAGCGTGGTCAGCTGGCAGCCCGCCAACCGGCTCGCCATCCCCGAGTACGACACCCAGAACCGCACCGTGCTCGCCGGACTGCTCGGCGCCGCCGCGGCCGCCGCCTGCCTGGGCTGGCTGCACATCGTCGTGGCCCGGCCGCTGCGCTCGCTGGCCGGCCGTGCCGAGGCGCTGGCCGGCGGTGACCGCAAGACCGTGCTGTTCCCGCAGCACCACGACGAGGTCGGCGCCGTCACCCGCTCCCTGGAACTCATCCGGCAGCAGCTGCAGGACCAGCGCCGGCAGTCGCCCCGCCGCACCCCGCCCCAGACGTCCGCGCCGCAGCAGTACACAAGGAACTGATCACCTGTGCTCTTCCTCTACACCGTGCTGCTGGTGTGCTGCGCGATCCTGCTCGTCGCGGGCGTCGTGGAGCAGCGGCGGCACTTCACCAACCTGGACCACATACCCACCCGGGTCCTGATCAACGGCATTCGCGGCAAGTCGTCCATCACCCGGCTGTGCGCGGGCGCCCTGCGCGGCGGTGGGCTGGTCACCGTCGCCAAGACCACCGGCACCGCGGCCCGGTTCATCCACCCGGACGCCACCGAGGAGCCCGTCTACCGCAAGTTCGGCATCGCCAACGTCGTCGAGCAGATCGGCATCGTGCGGCGCGCCGCCGCGTACCAGCCGGACGCGCTCGTCATCGAGTGCATGGCCGTCATGCCGGCCCTCCAGGAGATCAACCAGTCCAAGCTGATCCGCTCCACGATCGGCGTGCTGTGCAACGTCCGCGAGGACCACCTCGCCGAGATGGGCCCCACCCTGGACGACGTGGCGCGGTCGCTGTGCCGCTCGATGCCGGAGGACGGCATCTGCGTCACCGCGGAGAAGGAGCGCTTCCACATCCTCCAGGAGGAGGCCGACGCCCGGAACTGCCGGCTCGTCTACGCCGACCCGGAGACGGTCAGCGACGAGGAACTGCGCGGCTTCAGCTGGTTCACCTTCAAGGAGAACGTCGCCATCGCGCTGGCCGTCGCCGAACTCCTCGGTGTCGACCGGGAGACGGCTCTGAAGGGCATGTACGAGGCCCCGCCGGACCCGGGTGTCCTCTCCGTCGAGCGCTACCTGACGCCCGAGGGGAAGAAGCTGCGTTTCGCCAATGTCTTCGCGGCCAACGACCCCGAGTCGACGCTGATGAACATCAACCAGCTGCTCGACCTCGGCGCCATCCACCGCCCGCTCAACGTGGTCATCAACTGCCGCCCCGACCGCGTCGAACGCAACGGTCAGATGGGCGAGATCATCCCCGACCTCGACCCCGAGCACGTCTTCGTCATCGGCCACCCGGCCAAGTCCGCCATCGACGCCATCCCCGCCGAGTTCCGCTCGCGCGCCGTCGACCTCGGCGGCGACAAGCGTGACCCGGAGGAGTTCATGGCCCGGATGCTTCAGACGCTCGGCCCGGACTCCTCACTGGTCGCGATCGGCAACATCCACGGCCAGGGCGAGATCCTGCTGGAGCACCTCGCCGAACTCCCCCCGGACGAGAGCGCCGACGAGCCGGTGGCCGCGGCCCCGGCCGGCCGCGCCGCGGCGGAGCCCGCCGTGGTCGAGCACGTCGAGACCGTTCAGCTGTACGCGCCCCGCATCGACCCCTACCAGGGGTACCCGGAGGCGTACGAGTCGCGCTACGCGCAGCAGCCGTACGTCACGCAGCCCCCCGTGCACCATGACGCCGCGCACCCGTACCCGGACCAGGAGCCGGGGGGCCGGGGGGGATACGGGCGGCCGTACCCGGACGACGCCTGGGCGCAGCAGCACCACGGTGACCAGCCCGCCTCCGCCGCGCCGCAGCCGCACCCGGACACCGGCCCGCCGGCCGGACAGGCCCCGCCCCGCGGGCTGTTCGAGCCCCGCATTCCTCCCCAGCCCTCCGCCGACGACAGTCAGCAGTGGCACAGCCCAGGAGAACAGCGTTGATCCCCTCCGTCCTCACCCCCGAGATCGCCGCGATCGGCATCGGTCTGGGCCTGATGTTCTCCCTGATGTGCTACCTGACGACCAACCTGTCGCCGGGCGGCATGATCACGCCGGGCTGGCTCGCGCTCACCCTCATCGAGGACCTGCAACGGGCCGCCCTGGTGGTCGGCGTGACCGTGCTGACGTACCTCGCCACGCTGCTGATGCAGAAGTTCGTGATCCTGTACGGCAAGCGGCTGTTCGCGGCCGTCGTGCTCAGCGGCGTGCTCATCCAGGCCACCGTGATCATCGTGCTGCAGACGGAGTTCCCGCTGCTGTACGCCAACCAGACGCTCGGGTTCATCGTCCCGGGCCTGATCGGCTACCAGCTGGTCCGTCAGCCCAAGGGCGCGACGCTGCTGTCCGTCGGATCGGTCACCCTCGCCACTTATGTGGTGCTGACCGCCGGCATCCTGCTGGGCGCTCTGCCGTCCGCCTGAGCCCGCACGTTCCCGACGCAATCCTGGAGCCCTCACCATGCCGAAACGCAAAGGCCGCCCCGTCGTCCACACGGTGACGGTGCTGTCCCTGCTCGCGGGCAGCGCGTACTTCACCTACGAACTGCGCAAGGACGAACAGGCGAAGGTCCCGGCCGCCCAGACGGTCACCGACAACGCCCTGCAGAACTCCGGCAAGGCGACCGGCAAGCAGACCTGGGAGCGGCTGAACGACCCGGCACGTTCGGTACTGCGCGACGGCAAGGGCGCGGTCATCGCCACCTTCACCGACGGCGCCCGGACCGCCACCCTCAAGGGCCCCTCGCGGACCTTCGGCGAACCGGCCAACACCAGCACCAAGGTGGTCACCGACGACTGGGTCCGCCTCATGCCGGAGCCCTGGGTCAAGGGCGCCCAGAACCAGCAGTGGTTCAAGGACTGGTTCAAGAAGTACTACGGCAGCCAAGAGGACGACATCTTCGCGATCGCCTTCCAGTACGTGCAGGGCGCGCCGGTGAAGAAGGACTCCGCGGGCGTGCCGTACGCCGGTGACGCGATATTCGGCCCGTACAAGGCGGACGGCGTGGACCGCCTGGAGCAGAACGACTTCTACGACTACCTCGGCATCCCGTACACCTTCCGCAACGGCACCACGCTGTACCCGCGCAAGGAGCGCTATCGCGCGCTGGACTGCTCCGGCTTCATGCGGATGGTGTGGGGCTACCGCGCCCGCTACCCGCTGATGGCCAGCAACACCAGCGGCGACGGCCTGCCCCGCTCGGCCAACGGCATGGCCCGCTCCAAGGCCGGCGTCGACATCATCAAGCTCCAGGGCCCCTCGCCCTGGTACACCCGGCCGAAGAACACGGACCTGCTCCAGCCGGGCGACCTATTGTTCTTCAAGATGGACCACCGCACCGGTGACCACATCGACCACGTCGCCCTCTACCTGGGGCTGGACACCGAGGGCCACAAGGTCTTCGTCTCCAGCCGCAAGGAGCAGAACGGCCCCACGATGGGGGACGCGGGCGGTGTCTCCCGCATCGACGGCAACGGCTTCTACGCCGAGCTGTTCCGCAGCGCCAAACGGCTGTGACCAGGGGCCGGGCGGCGGCCGGGTGCTGCCGCGGCTTAGAGTGAACCGGTGAACGGCGACTGGCTGACATGCGGCCGCGACGGCCGGCTCAGTGTCTACCTGCCGTCGGGCGATGCCGTCCTGTGCCGGGCGGAGCGGTGGCCCGGCGGCCCCTGGGACGCGCCGCGTCCGGTGGGCGGAGACCGGAAGCTGCACCCGGTGCTCGCGGTCGGGCAGGGGCAGGATCGTTACGCCCATCTGGTCTCCTGGCGGCCCACCACGCCCGGCGAGGCGGGCCTGGTGCACTCCACGCACTTCCGGCCCCTGCTCGCGGCCCTGGACTGGAACCCGGTCGGGCACCCCGACAAGAAGGGCGACCGCACCGGCACACCCGCGGTGGCGGTCGACGCCGAGGGGCGCGCTCATGTCTTCGTCCGCAACAAGGGCGGCGGCGTCGGCATGCTCGCCCAGAAGGAGAAGGGCGGCTGGGAGGCCTGGCGCGACCTGAAGGGCCGTGACGTCCAGGAGGAACTCGCCGCGGTCACAGGGCAGTCCGGACGGGTGGAGCTGTACGCGGCCGTCCCCGGCGGCCTGCTGCACTGGACCCAGCAGGAGCGGGGCGGACAGCCCGTCCTGGAGGAGGTGATGGAGGCCCCGGTCCGCCCCGGCACCCTGTACGCGCTGGCCACCTCCCCCGACAGCACGACCCTCTTCTACACCGACGACGCCGGCGACCTGTGCGCCTGGCGCCCCGGCGGCAAGCCCGTCACCCTGCTGCCCTCGGCCGGCCCCGGCCCGGTCTCGGCGATCCGCTGCGACCTCGACGGCCACGACTGCACGCTGCTGGCCCAGCGTTCCGCGAGCGGGCGGGTGTCCTTCGCCGCGTATCCCACTCAGGAGGAGTCGGCGGGTGCGTGGTGGACCGAATCGGGCCCGCAGCTTCCCGCCGACGCGCTGGTGTCCCTCGCGGTGGACGCGGACGACCGGGTCGTCGCAGCAACGTTGTCCCCGTCGACCGGCCAACTCCTGCTGACGCGACGCAAGGACGAACCGGGGCTGGCGCTGGAGGCGTGGCGGGAGGTGTGAGCGGGCTGCTCCTCGGATGCCGGTCCGCACCATCCAGCCCGTCCGGCGTTTGAGAACGAGGCCGTTCAGGCCGACACGGGGGTCTGAGGGGCGAAAGCCCCCAGGGGCCACCAACGCCGGTGCCCCGCACACCGACTGGCGTGCGGGGCACCGGCGTACACAGCGGAGCGCCTACGCGGGAACGCTCGCCACGCCCGGAGCCAGGAACTTCTTGCCGTTCACCCGCTCCGACACGCCCTCGCGGTCCAGGTACGGCGTGATGCCGCCCAGGTGGAAGGGCCAGCCGGCGCCCGTGATGAGGCAGAGGTCGATGTCCTGGGCCTCGGCGACGACGCCCTCGTCGAGCATGAGCCCGATCTCCTGGGCCACCGCGTCCAGGACGCGGGCGCGGACCTGCTCCTCGGTCAGGACGGTGTCGCCCTGCTTCAGCAGCGCGGCGACCTCCGGGTC
The DNA here is from genome assembly GCF_044453765.1 of Streptomyces sp. NPDC051636. Classification (NCBI taxonomy): domain Bacteria; kingdom Bacillati; phylum Actinomycetota; class Actinomycetes; order Kitasatosporales; family Streptomycetaceae; genus Streptomyces; species Streptomyces sp. NPDC051636. The sequence goes on from NZ_JBITDA010000013.1 coordinate 67,650, forward strand.
CAGCTCGGGCTTGCCGCTGTCGTAGACGTAGAAGCCGCGCTTGCCCGCCTTGACGACGGCGGCGAGGTTCGGGGAGACCGTGAAGCGGTCCGGGAAGGCCCGGTTGAGGGTCTCGGACACGTGCAGCCCGATCGCCGGCCCGACCAGCTCGAGGAGGACCAGCGGCGACATCGGCAGGCCCAGCGGCTCGACCGCCTTCTCGGCGACCTCCACCGGCGTGCCCTCGTCGATGACGTTCTGGATCTCGCCCATGAAGCGGGTCAGGATGCGGTTCACGACGAACGCCGGGGCGTCCTTGACCAGAACCGCCGTCTTCTTCAGCTTCTTGGCCACCGCGAACGCGGTCGCCAGAGAGGCGTCGTCCGTCTTCTCGCCGCGGACGATCTCCAGGAGGGGGAGGACCGCGACCGGGTTGAAGAAGTGGAAGCCGACGACCCGCTCCGGGTGCTGCAGTTTCGACGCCATCTCCGACACCGACAGCGACGAGGTGTTGGTGGCGAGGATCGCGTGCGCCGGGGCGACCGCCTCGACCTCCGCGAAAACCTGCTGCTTGACGCCGATCTCCTCGAAGACGGCCTCGATGATGAAGTCCGCGTCCGCGAAGCCCTCGGCCTTGTCCAGCACGCCGGTCACCAGCGCCTTGAGGCGGTTGGCCTTGTCCTGGCCGATGCGGCCCTTGCCGAGGAGCTTGTCGATCTCGGCGTGGACGTAGCCCACACCCTTGTCGACGCGCTCCTGGTCGATGTCCGTGAGGACGACCGGGACCTCCAGGCGGCGCAGGAAGAGCAGCGCGAGCTGGGAGGCCATCAGGCCGGCGCCGACGACACCGACCTTGGTGACCGGACGGGCCAGGTTCTTGTCCGGCGCACCGGCGGGACGCTTGCCGCGCTTCTGCACCAGGTTGAAGGCGTAGATGCCCGCGCGCAGTTCGCCGCCCATGATGAGGTCGGCCAGCGCCTTGTCCTCGGCGTCGTAGCCCTGCTGCAGGTCGCCGTTCTTGGCGCCGGCGATGATGTCGAGGGCGCGGTAGGCGGCCGGGGCCGCGCCGTGCACCTTGCTGTCCGCGATGAAGCGGCCCTTGGCGACGGCCTGGTCCCAGGCCTCACCGCGGTCGATCACCGGGCGCTCGACGACGATCTCGCCCTTGAGGACGGACGCCGTCCAGATCAGCGACTGCTCCAGGAAGTCGGCGCCCTCGAAGAGGGCGTCGGCGATCCCCAGCTCGTAGACCTGCTTGCCCTTGAGCTGCTTGTTCTGGTTGAGGCTGTTCTCGATGATGACCGAGACGGCCCTGTCGGCGCCGATCAGGTTCGGCAGCAGCGTGCAGCCGCCCCAGCCCGGGACCAGGCCCAGGAAGACCTCGGGGAGCGAGAACGCCGGGAGGGCCGCGGACACCGTGCGGTAGGTGCAGTGCAGGCCGACCTCGACGCCGCCGCCCATCGCCGCGCCGTTGTAGTACGCGAAGGTGGGCACGGCCAGCTTCGACAGCCGCTTGAAGACCTCGTGGCCGCCCTTGCCGATGGCGAGCGCGTCGTCGTGCTTCTTCAGCAGCTCGACGCCCTTGAGGTCGGCGCCGACCGCGAAGATGAACGGCTTGCCGGTGATGCCGACGCCGGCGATCTCGCCGTTCGCGGCCTCCTTCTCCACCTGGTCGATCGCGGTGTTGAGGTTCGCCAGCGAGGCCGGGCCGAAGGTGGTCGGCTTGGTGTGGTCGAAGCCGTTGTCCAGCGTGATCAGGGCGAACCTGCCCGCGCCCAGGGGCAGGTCGAAGTGGCGTACGTGCGCCTGCGTGACGACCTCGTCCGGGAACAGCTCGGCCGCACCCTTCAACAGCTCAGCGGTGGTGCTCACTTGTCCCCCTCGAAGTGCGGGTTCTCCCAGATGACCGTCGCGCCCATGCCGAAGCCGACGCACATGGTGGTCAGGCCGTAGCGGACGTGCGGCTGCTCCTCGAACTGGCGGGCCAGCTGCGTCATCAGGCGGACGCCGGAGGAGGCCAGCGGGTGGCCGAAGGCGATGGCGCCGCCGTACTGGTTGACGCGCTCGTCGTCGTCGGCGATGCCGTAGTGGTCGAGGAAGGCCAGGACCTGGACGGCGAAGGCCTCGTTGATCTCGAAGAGGTTGATGTCCTCTATCGACAGGCCCGCCTTGGCGAGCGCCTTCTCCGTCGCCGGGATCGGGCCGTAGCCCATGACCTCCGGCTCCACGCCCGCGAAGGCGTAGGAGACCAGGCGCATCTTGACCGGCAGGTCGTTCTCGCGGGCGAAGTCCTCGCTGGCGATGATCGAGGCGGTGGCGCCGTCGTTCAGACCGGCCGCGTTACCGGCGGTGACCCGGCCGTGGACGCGGAACGGGGTCTTGAGACCGGAGAGGTTCTCCAGGGTCGTGCCCGGGCGCATCGGCTCGTCGGCGGTGACCAGGCCCCAGCCCGTCTCGCCGCTCTCCGGGTTGGTGCGGCGCACCGAGATCGGGACCAGGTCGGCCTGGATCTTGCCGTTGGCGTACGCCTTGGCGGCCTTCTCCTGGGAGCGCACCGCGTACTCGTCGGCGCGCAGCTTGGTGATCTGCGGGTAGCGGTCGTGCAGGTTCTCGGCGGTCATGCCCATGAACAGGGCGGACTCGTCGACCAGCTTCTCGCTGACGAACCGCGGGTTCGGGTCCACGCCCTCGCCCATGGGATGGCGGCCCATGTGCTCCACGCCGCCGGCGATGACGGCGTCATACGCGCCGAAGGCGATCGAGCCGGCCGTGGTCGTCACGGCGGTCAGGGCGCCCGCGCACATGCGGTCGATGGAGTAGCCGGGGACCGACTGGGGCAGACCGGCGAGGATGCCGGCCGTGCGGCCCAGCGTCAGGCCCTGGTCGCCGATCTGCGTGGTCGCGGCGATGGCGACCTCGTCGATCTTCTTCGGGTCGAGCCCGGGGTTGCGGCGCAGCAGCTCCCGGATCGCCTTCACGACGAGGTCGTCGGCGCGGGTCTCGTGGTAGATGCCCTTCGGGCCCGCCTTGCCGAACGGGGTGCGGACGCCGTCTACGAAGACGACGTCCCTGACGGTACGAGGCACGATGGCTCTCCTCCAGGGTGCGGGATGGCACTGCTGCGATGCGCTGAGCGCGCGCTCAGGACCCATGCTACTTATGGGTAACGTAGCTGCCCAGTCCCGCTGGCCCAAGCGGTGAAGGTCACACCGGTGGCGGTGCCGTCGAACCCCGCGGAGTCAGTACCGGCGTGGGCACCGATGGGATCCCGGCCCCTCGCCGGTGATCCCCCCCGAACAGCGTGCGGGCCGCGTCCGCGCCGAATCCGTGCATGTCATGGCTCATCGCCAGGTTCTCGTTGTTGCCGTTCCACAGCACCAGCGACGGGTGCGGCATCAGCCGTACGCCGTTCTCCCGGGCCTCGGCCTCCACCTCGCCGCGCAGTGGCTGCTCTTCCGGGCGGGCCGCGCAGGCGAACGGGAAGTCCTGCCGGACCAGCAGGCCCAGCTCGTCGCAGGTGTCGTGGAAGTCCTCGCTCTCGTGGATCCCGCCGCCCCACCCCCGATCTACCGGAAGATCATCTTCTCGCTCCTGAAGCCCGCGACGGCGACCGTGGTGATCGTGAAGGGGATCACCGTCTGCAACGATCTCCATCCCCTTCCTCTGTATGCCGTCCCAGGATCTTGGCGTGATCTCGACGTCCCTGTTCCGCTTCCGCGGCCCCTTCGGCGCGCACCGGGAGACGATCTCGGCGGGAACGGTGCTGGTGATCCTCCCGACGGTGATCGTCTTGTGCCGGCAGAGGTTCGTCTGCAACGGCTTCATGAGAGGGGCGACGAGATGAGTTGCTTCCAGTCGCTACGGCGACTGGGCATCCTTGGCGGACAGCGCGGCCACCAGCACCGGCGTCACCAGCTCGACCTGCCAGGGCCGCGCACCGAACCCCGCGAGCGCCGCCCCCACGGTCTCCTCGTCCACGGCCTTCGGCGGCTCCCAGCAGAGCCGCCGCACGGTGTCCGGAGCGATCAGGTTCTCCTGGGGCATATTGAGCCGCTCGGCCAGCGAGGACACCGCCGCCCGAGCCGCCGAGAGGCGAGCCGCGGCGGCAGGGTCCTTGTCGGCCCAGGCGCGGGGCGGCGGTGGCCCCACAACCGGCTGCCCCGGCTGCGGCAGCTGCCCGTCCGTGAGCGCCTTCGCACGGTCCACCGCGGCCTGCCACTGCTCCAGCTGCCGCCGCCCCATCCGGTGCCCGAACCCGTTCAGCGCCGCGAGGGCGTGCACATTGGCCGGCAGGGCGAGCGCGGCCTCGACGATCGCCGCGTCGCTCAGCACCTTGCCCGGCGACACGTCCCGCCGCTGGGCGATCCGGTCCCGGGTCTGCCACAGCTCCCGCACCACGGCGAGCTGCCGACGCCGCCGCACCTTGTGCATGCCGGACGTCCGGCGCCACGGATCCTTACGCGGCTCCGCAGGCGGCGCGGCCACGATCGCGTCGAACTCCTGCCGGGCCCACTCCAGCTTGCCCTGCCGGTCCAGCTCCTTCTCCAGCGCGTCCCGCAGGTCGACGAGCAGTTCGACGTCCAGCGCGGCGTACCTCAGCCACGGCTCGGGCAGCGGCCGGGTCGACCAGTCGACGGCGGAGTGGCCTTTTTCGAGTACGAAGCCCAGGACGCCCTCGACCATCGCGCCGAGGCCGACCCGGGGGAACCCGGCGAGCCGGCCGGCGAGCTCGGTGTCGAACAGGCGGCTGGGGATCATGCCTATCTCACGCAGGCAGGGCAGGTCCTGGGTGGCCGCGTGCAGGACCCATTCGGCGTCGGACAGCGCCTCGCCGAGGCCCGACAGGTCGGGGCAGGCGACGGGGTCGATCAGTGCGGTGCCGGCCCCCTCGCGGCGCAGCTGCACCAGGTAGGCGCGCTGGCCGTAGCGGTAGCCGGAGGCGCGCTCGGCGTCGACGGCGACGGGGCCGGAGCCCCCGGCGAAGGCGGCGACCACCTCGGCCAGCGCGGTGTCGTCGGCGATCACCGGGGGAATGCCCTCGCGGGGCTCGAGCAAGGGGATCGGCGCCGCCGTCGCAGAAGATCCGCCGTCGTCCGGAGGCGTTCCTCCGGTGGTGCGCAGTGGCATGTCTGCTGCGGTCTCTTGGGCGTCGGTCACATGTCAAGGGTATCTGTGTGTGGACAGCGCCCGTCGACGGAACGTTCCGTCGACGGGCGTCGGAGGGTCGTAAACCAGTCAGGAACCGGTCGGGCGGGTGAAAGCTCTGGTTCACATGGGTGAACGCTCATGAGGCCGGTGGACGCGGGTCGGCGGGATCAATGTCAGCGGCAGGAGGGCAGCGGGAGGGAGGTCACGGGATCAGGGTCAGTGGATGATCCCCGTCCGCAGCGCCACCGCCACCATCCCGGCCCGGTCACCCGTGCCGAGCTTGCGGGCGATGCGGGCGAGGTGGCTCTTGACGGTGAGTGCGGACAGGCCCATCGAGACGCCGATCGCCTTGTTCGACTGGCCTTCGGCGACCAGTCGCAGCACCTCGACCTCGCGGCCGGACAGCTCGCGGTAGCCGCCCGGGTGGCTCGGGGCACCCGGGGGGCGGCGGTGCATACGGGCGGCGGCCGAGCCGATGGGGGCGGCGCCCGGTCGGGTGGGGAGCCCGATGTTGGTCCGGGTGCCGGTGACGACATAGCCCTTGACCCCGCCGGCCAGGGCGTTGCGCACGGCGCCGATGTCGTCGGCGGCGGACAGGGCCAGGCCGTTGGGCCAGCCCGCGGCGCGGGTCTCGGACAGCAGGGTCAGGCCGGAGCCGTCGGGGAGGTGGACGTCGGCGACGCAGATGTCGCGGGGGTTGCCGATGCGGGGACGAGCCTCCGCGATGGACGAGGCCTCGATGACATCGCGCACACCGAGCGCCCACAGGTGGCGGGTGACGGTGGAGCGGACGCGCGGATCGGCCACGACCACCATGGCGGTCGGCTTGTTCGGGCGGTAGGCGACCAGGCTTGCGGGCTGCTCGAGGAGAACGGACACCAGGCCTCCTGGGGTGCGGGACGGGGCCGGCTCGCGGGGATGAAGCCGGGACGAACCGTGCTTTCAAGGTCACAGTCGTCTTCGGCAGCAAACCCGCTCGCCTTTAGAGAGTGATCACGATCTGGTGAGTAACAATCCGTGCAATTCGGACACGCGATCGATCATCCGAAGATCGAGTCGGTTCGAGCGGATGCGATTCGGGTTCGGAAAGTGGCCGTATCGACAAAGAGATGGTCAACGAGGGGTGAGTCGCGGGACTGCCGGGTAGACGCGAGAGCCCCGTCGGCAGGGCTGACGGGGCTGCGGGACTGGGGCCGCGGGGCTGGGGAGTCAGCGGGACTGCGGTCCCCTGCGCTGCGGCAGGGTCACCACCGACGCGTCCCCGGGGGCGGCCGGCGGCAGGCCCGCGACCTGGGCCAGCAGGTCGCACCAGGAGACGAGGTGGCCGGCGGTGTCCGGGACCCCGCCCAGGCCCTCGCGGGGCGTCCAGGAGGCGCGGATCTCGATCTGCGAGGCGGCGGGGCGCTCGGCCAGCCCGCCGAAGTAGTGCGAGCTCGCGCGCGTGACCGTGCCGCTCGGCTCGCCGTACGCGAGGCCGCGCGTCTGGAGGGCGCCGGTCAGCCACGACCAGCACACCTCGGGCAGCAGCGGATCGGCCGCCATCTCCGGCTCCAGCTCCGCCCGCACCAGCGTCACCAGCCGGAAGGTGCCGCGCCAGGCGTCGTGCCCGGCCGGGTCGTGCAGCAGCACCAGGCGGCCGTCGGCCAGGTCCTGGTCACCGTCGACGACCGCGGCCTCCAGGGCGTACGAGAACGGGGCGAGCCGCTGCGGGGCGGGCGTCGGCTCCACCTCGACCTGCGGGCGCATCCGCGCGGTCCGCAGTGCCTCGACCGCCGCCCGGAAGGCCGGCGGCGCCGCACTGCCCGTATGCCCGTCCGCCTCCCCGGTGTCCTTCGCGTCGTCCATCCCGCCAGCGCCGTCCGACAGTCGTCCCTGAGCCGCAGCCATGCGGGGAAGAGTAAGGGGAACCGGGGCATCGTGCAGGGCAGACACCCCGCGCCGCGGTCGCCGCACCCCGGCAGGGCTCCGTCCGGTGCCGTGCGAGACTTGCCCCGTGAGTGCCAACGAGACTTCCACGGGCCAGCGGCCGACGCGGCCGTCCGCGACGTACGACTCCGCCTTCCTCAAGGCGTGCAGGCGCGAACCCGTGCCGCACACCCCGGTGTGGTTCATGCGGCAGGCCGGGCGCTCCCTGCCGGAGTACCGCAAGGTCCGCGAGGGCATCCCGATGCTCGAGTCCTGCATGCGGCCCGAGCTGGTCACCGAGATCACGCTCCAGCCGGTGCGCCGGCACGACGTGGACGCGGCGATCTACTTCAGCGACATCGTCGTACCGCTGAAGGCCATCGGTCTCGACCTCGACATCAAGCCCGGCGTCGGCCCGGTCGTCGAGCAGCCCATCCGCACCCGCGCCGACCTCGCCCGGCTGCGTGACCTCACCCCCGAGGACGTCTCCTACGTCACCGAGGCGATCGGCCTGCTCACCCGCGAGCTGGGCAGCACGCCCCTCATCGGTTTCGCGGGCGCGCCGTTCACCCTCGCGAGCTACCTCGTCGAGGGCGGCCCGTCGCGCACGTACGAGAACGCCAAGGCGATGATGTACGGCGACCCCGAGCTGTGGGCCGACCTGCTCGACCGCCTCGCGGACATCACCGCCGCCTTCCTGAAGGTGCAGATCGAGGCGGGTGCCTCGGCCGTCCAGCTGTTCGACTCCTGGGTCGGCGCGCTGGCCCCCGCCGACTACCGGCGCTCGGTGATGCCCGCCTCCGCGAAGGTCTTCCAGGCGGTCGCCGGGTACGGCGTCCCCCGCATCCACTTCGGAGTCGGCACCGGCGAGCTGCTGAAACTCATGGGCGAGGCCGGCGCGGACGTCGTCGGCGTCGACTGGCGCGTCCCGCTGGACGAGGCCGCCCGGCGCGTCGGCCCCGGCAAGGCGCTCCAGGGCAACCTCGACCCGACGCTGCTGTTCTCCACCACGGAGGCCGTCGAGGCCAAGACCCGCGAGGTCCTCGACGCGGCCGCGGGCCTGGAGGGCCACGTCTTCAACCTCGGTCACGGTGTCCTGCCCGCGACCGACCCGGACGCGCTGACCCGCCTGGTGGAGTACGTGCACACGCGGACCGCCCGCTGATCCCCCGGTTCACCAGGTGTGCCGGGGCCGGGCCTGCCTGCCGAACAGCAGGCCGCGCGGCTCCGGCGGGGGCGGGGTGCCCGGGCGCAGCGGCAGCGCGAGCACCATGCCCGCGACGAAGCCGACGACGTGCGCCGCGTACGCCACCGTGCCCGCGCCGGACACCCCGTGCCCGGAGGAGTACACCGCCTGCAGCCCGAACCAGAAGCCCAGCACCAGCCAGGCCGGCAGCCGCAGCGGCAGGAAGACCAGGAACGGCACCAGCACCCACACCCTGGCCTTCGGATACAGCACCAGGTAGGCGCCCAGGACCCCGGCGATCGCGCCGGACGCGCCGATCAGCGGGTCGCCGGAGGAGGCGTTGAGCAGCGCGAAGCCGTACCCGGCCGCGTAGCCGCAGACGACGTAGAAGAGGAAGTACCGGACGTGGCCCATCCGGTCCTCGACGTTGTTGCCGAAGATCATCAGGAACAGCATGTTGCCCAGCAGGTGCAGCCAGCTGCCGTGCAGGAACATCGCGGTGAAGACCGACAGCGGCGGGGACTTGTCGTAACCCGGCGGGCTCACCACGCAGCCCGGGCCGTGCGGGCCCACGCCCACGTCACCGGTCGGGACCACCCGTGGCATCTGTTGGTGGATCAGTTCCCGGGGGACGGCCGCGTAGTGGTCCAGGAAGGCCTGGAGATGGCACAGCTGGACCAGGTCGCTGCCCCCGGCGACGGAACCGGCTATTCCGGGCGTGGACAGGAACACTAGGACGTTCGCGGCGATGAGCGCGTATGTCACCCAGGGGGTGCGGCGCACGGGGTTCACGTCATGGACGGGGATGACCACACAGAAGTAGTGCCCGGGATGCGGCGCGCGAATCGGTGAACGCCGCCGGGCGGCTGCGCGTATGTCTCCTCAACCGACGTGAGGATCAGGCGATGAACGACCGAGTTACTCCTCCGATGCACGCCACGCCCGACGGCGAGGCGGAGATATCCCTTGTCGTACGGCTTCCCTGGGAGGACGTCGCGCGACTCGGCCAGGACGCGGGACGGCTGGCCGCCCAGATGCAGCGGCCCGTGACGCTCGACGAGGCGGTGAGTCACCGGCTGCGGTCGACCCGGCCGTCCGCCGCGCACGCGAAGCCGGCCGGGGAGCAGCCCGCGGCCATGACGTCCAGCGCGGGCGTGACGTCCAGCGCGGGCGTGACCTCCCTGCCGAGGATCAGCGGAACGGCCTAGGCAGCCCCCGCGCGCACCTTGGCCGTCGCCTTTCTCGCCGCCACCAGCACCGGGTCCCACACCGGTGAGAACGGCGGGGCGTAGCCCAGGTCCAGCGCTGTCATCTGTTCCACTGTCATGCCTGCCGTGAGGGCCACCGCGGCGATGTCGACCCGCTTGCCCGCGCCCTCCCTGCCGACGATCTGCACGCCGAGCAGCCGTCCCGTGCGGTGCTCGGCGAGCATCTTGACCGTCATGGGGGAGGCGCCGGGGTAGTAGCCCGCGCGGCTGGTCGACTCGACGGTGACCGTCTCGAACCGCAGACCGGCCCGGCGGGCGTCCTTCTCGCGCAGGCCGGTGCGGGCGATCTCGAGGTCGCACACCTTGCTGACGGCCGTGCCGACCACGCCCGGGAAGGTGGCGTAACCGCCGCCGACGTTCGTGCCGACGACCTGGCCGTGCTTGTTGGCGTGGGTGCCGAGCGGGATGTGCCGCTCCTGGCCGGAGACCAGGTCGAGGACCTCCACGCAGTCGCCGCCGGCCCAGATGTCCTCGTGGCCGCGCACCCGCATGGCCTGGTCGGTGAGCAGCCCGCCGTGGCCGCCGAGCGGGAGGCCCGCCGCGCGCGCGAGGGACGTCTCCGGGCGGACGCCGATGCCGAGCACGACCACGTCCGCCGGGTACTCGGCGTCCTCGGTGACCACCGCCCGCACCCGGCCGTCGTCCCCGGTGAGCAGCTTGGTGACCTGGGCGTCGTTGACCATGGTGATGCCCAGGCCCTCCATGGCCCGGTGCACCAGGCGGCCCATGTCCGGATCGAGCGTCGACATGGGCTCCTTGCCGCGGTTGACGACCGTCACCTGGTAGCCGCGGTTGATGAGCGCCTCGGCCATCTCCACGCCGATGTACCCGGCGCCGACGACGACCGCACGACGGCCACGCGTGCGTGCCAGCGAGTCCAGCAGGGCCTGCCCGTCGTCGAGGGTCTGCACGCCGTGCACCCCGGGAGCCTCCGCGCCCGGCATCTCCGGGCGGATCGGGCGGGCGCCGGTGGCGATCACGAGTTTGTCGTACGACGTCCAGGACTCCGCGCCGGAGTCGACGTCACGCGCGCGTACCCGCCGTCGGCCCGCGTCGATCTCCGTGACCTCGGTGCGCAGCCGCACCTCGATCCCACGCGCGCGGTGCTCCTCGGGCGAGCGGGCGATCAGCCGGTCCCGCTCCGGGACGTCGCCGCCCACCCAGTACGGGATGCCGCACGCCGAGAAGGAGGTGAAGTGGCCGCGCTCGAAGGCCACGATCTCCAGCTCGTCGGGGCCGCGCAGCCGGCGCGCCTGCGACGCCGCGGACATCCCCGCGGCGTCGCCACCGATCACGACCAGTCTTTCCGTCCCGTCCCGTCCACCGCTCATGCTCATGCGAACACGCTACGGGCACGCGGCATTTCGGGCCCGCTCAGCCCTCCCGGTTCCCCTCACCGGGCCCCTGGGGCGCCGCCGGGTCGGGTACCGGGCGGGCCGTCGGCAGCGGCCCCGGCACCGTCGCCGTGGGCGCGGCGGCGGCAGGGCGCGGCAGCCGGGGGCGCACCACCCGCAGCCACAGCAGCACCAGTAGTGCGGCAAGCACGGCGAACGGCAGCACGGCGCCGAGGGCCAGGGCGATCCAGCGCAGCATGGTGACGAAGGCGTGCCAGCCGCCCGCCAGGGCGTCCGCGAAGCCGGCGGAGTCGTCGTGCGCGGCCTTCTTCACCGGCGTCTGCGACAGCGACAGGGTGATGGTGGCCAGGCTGGTGCGGTCCTTGAGGGACGCCTGCTGCGCGAGCAGCGCCTCCAGGTCGGCCTCGCGGCTGCTCAACTCCCCTTCCAGAGTGACCACGTCACTGAGCTTGCCGGCCCGGTCCATCAGCTCCCGGACCCGGGCCACGCTGGCCCGCTGCGACTTGATACGGCTGTCGACGTCCACGACCTGGTCGGTGACGTCCTGCGCCTTGGCCGTGCGGTGGACCAGCTTGCCCGCGCCCTCCAGGTCCGTGAGGACCTCGTCGTACCTGGCGGTGGGCACCCGCAGGACGACCCGGGTGCGCTCGTGACCGGAGGAGTCCCGGCTGATGGTCTCGTCGCCGACGTAGCCGCCCGCGTTCTCGGCGGTGGCGCGGGCCTCGTCCAGCGCCTTCGGTACGTCCTTGACCTGCACGGTGAGGGAGGCGGTGCGGATGATGCGGCCGGGCGTGAGCTTCGGCGCCTCGGTGGCGTCGGCGCCCCGCGCCCTGCCGCCGGGTGCGCCCTCCCGCACGGCGGCGCTTCCCGCGTCGGCCTTGCTGTCGGAGGAGCCGCCGCCGGAGTCGCCGGCGCCGCTGCACCCGGCGAGGGCGACGGACGCGGCGAGCAGGATCCCGGCAAGGGCCTGAACGGGTCGTAGGGATCGTGGTGTGCGCATGTGGGAGTACCCCCCGAGGGCCGTGACGACTGACGCTCCTTCGACGCGTGGACGGGGCGGAACGTTGGGGGTGGACGGTTCCGATGAGGTCACGATCACGTCGCGTCGGGGCCACCAGGCCCTGGCGCGGCTGTCAGTGGCGTCTGAGAGGGTGGAGCCATGAGCGGATCACGTACGAGCACGGGGCACGTCGTCGTCATCGGAGCCGGTATCGCGGGGCTCGCCGCCGCCCACCGGCTGCTGGGACGCGGCGCGCGCGTGACCGTGCTGGAGGCCTCGGACCGGGTCGGCGGCAAGCTGCTGCCCGGCGAGATCGCGGGCGTGCGCGTCGACCTGGGCGCCGAGTCGATGCTGGCGCGCCGCCCCGAGGCGGTGGCCCTCGCGCGCGAGGTGGGCCTCGCCGGCCGCCTCCGGCCGCCGGCCACCGCGACCGCCTCGGTCTGGACCCGGGGCGCGCTGCGCCCCATGCCCAAGGGCCACGTCATGGGTGTCCCCGGCACCGCCGCCGCCCTGGCCGGCGTCCTGTCCGACGAGGGCCTCGCCCGCATCGGACGCGACGCCGACCTGCCCCGCACGGAGGTCGGTGACGACGTGGCGGTGGGGGAGTACGTGGCGGCGCGGCTCGGCCGCGAGGTGGTCGACCGCCTCGTCGAGCCCCTCCTCGGCGGGGTCTACGCGGGCGACGCCTACCGCATCTCGATGCGCTCGGCCGTCCCCCAGCTCTTCCAGGCCGCCCGCACCCACACCTCCCTGACGGAGGCGGTCCGCGAGATCCAGGCGAAGGCCGCCGCCGGCCGGCAGACCGGCCCGGTGTTCATGGGCATCGAGGGCGGGGTGGGCCAACTGCCGCTCGCGGTCGCGGAGTCCGTCCGGAAGCGGGGCGGCGAGATCGTCACGGGGGCTCCCGTGACGGAGCTGCGCAGAGACACCGCGGGTGCTTGGCGCGTCGTCGCCGGTGACCGCGTCCTGAACGCCGAGGCCGTGATCGTCGCCCTCCCCGCCCCGGCCGCCGCCGGGCTGCTGGCCGCCGAGTCCCCGGAGGCCGCCGCCGAGCTGCGCGCCGTCGAGTACGCCTCCATGGCCCTGGTCACCCTCGCCTACCGCCGCGCCGAGGCCGCCCTGCCGGACGGCAGCGGATTTCTCGTCCCGCCGGTCGACGGGCGCGCCATCAAGGCCTCCACCTTCGCCTCCCAGAAGTGGGGTTGGGTCGCCGACGAGGACCCGGACGTGGTCGTGCTGCGCACCTCCGTCGGGCGGTACGGCGAGACGGAGATCCTCCGGCGCGAGGACGCCGACCTGGTGGACGTCTCCCGGCGGGACCTGCGCGAGGCCACCGGCCTGGACGCCACCCCCGTGGAGACCCGCGTCACCCGCTGGACCGACGGCCTGCCCCAGTACCCCGTCGGCCACCACGCGCGCGTGGCCCGCATCCGCGAGCACGTCGCCAAGCTGCCCGGCCTCGCCGTGTGCGGCGCGCAGTACGACGGCGTCGGCATCCCGGCCTGCATCGCCAGCGCGTACGCGGCCGTGGACCAGATCCACGGCGACCTGCGCGCTGTGGAGGAGCTCACCGCGAACCCGGTGCAGAGCCTGCACGGCGGAGCGGGAGAATGAGGACCATGAGTGACGACGCCCCCACCCCCGAGTCCGGCAGGATCCCGAACAAGGGCAAGCTGGCCAAGGACCTCAACGAGGTCATCCGCTACACCCTGTGGTCCGTCTTCAGGCTGAAGGACGTGCTGCCCGAGGACCGCGCGGGCTACGCCGACGAGGTCCAGGAGCTCTTCGACCAGCTCGCCGCCAAGGACGTGACGATCCGCGGCACCTACGACGTCTCCGGCCTGCGTGCCGACGCCGACCTGATGATCTGGTGGCACGCCGAGACCAGCGACCAGCTCCAGGAGGCGTACAACCTCTTCCGCCGCACGAAGCTGGGCCGCGCCCTGGAGCCGGTCTGGTCGAACATGGCGCTGCACCGCCCGGCCGAGTTCAACCGCTCGCACATCCCGGCGTTCCTCGCCGACGAGACGCCCCGGAACTACGTCAGCGTCTATCCCTTCGTGCGCTCCTACGACTGGTACCTGCTGCCGGACGAGGACCGCCGCCGCATGCTCGCCGACCACGGCAAGATGGCCCGCGGCTACCCGGACGTGCGCGCCAACACGGTCGCCTCGTTCTCCCTCGGCGACTACGAGTGGATCCTGGCCTTCGAGGCCGACGAGCTGTACCGCATCGTCGACCTCATGCGCCACCTGCGCGCCTCCGAGGCCCGTATGCACGTCCGCGAGGAGGTCCCGTTCTTCACAGGCCGCCGCAAGGACATCGGCGAGCTGATCGCGGGGCTGGCCTGATCGACGCGGTGTCCTGTGGGCGGCCGGGGGTCCGGGGGTTGTCCCCGGGGGGTGCGGTACAGGCCGCCGCAAGGACATCGGCGAGCTGATCGCGGGCCTCGCCTGATCCCCGCGGACGGTCAGGCCCCGTCGGACTTGCCCTTCAGGGCCTGCTTGCGGGGCGTCCCCGGCTTCGGCTCCGGGTGCGGCGCGCAGGACGCGCGCCGCACCGGGACACTGCCCTGCAGCAGGTACGCCTCGAGGTGGGCGTTGACGCACGGATTCGCCCCGCCCGCGACGCCGTGCGTGCCGGCGTCCCGCTCGGTCACCAGCACCGAGTTCGCCAGCCGCCGCTGCATCTCCAGCGCCCCGCCGTACGGCGCCGCCGCGTCCCGCTCGGCGGCCAGGATCAGCGTCGGCGGCAGCTCACCCGGCCCGGTCCGCACGTCGACGGGCTGCTGCCGGGTCGCCGGCCAGTAGGCGCACGGCAGGTTCATCCACACGTTGTCCCAGGTCTCGAAGGGTGCCACGCGCGCGAGCCGCGTGTTGTCGCGGTCCCACACCGCCCAGTCCGTCGGCCAGGGCGCGTCGTTGCACTCGACGGCGGTGTACACCGCGCTCGCGTTCTCCGCCTCGGCGGCCGTCTCCGGATTCGGCGCGGCCATCTCGATCAGCGGCTCCGGGTCACCGCTCAGGTAGGCCGACAGCGCGTCGGCACGGCTCGGCCAGTAGTCGTCGTAGTACCCGGCCGACAGGAACGCGCTCTGCAACTGCCCGGGTCCGACCTTCCCGCCCGCCGGCTTCGCGGCCAGCCGCGCCCGTGCCGTCTCGTAGCTGTGCCGCACCTTCTCGGCCGTGTCGCCGAGCCCGTACACGTCGTCGTGCCGGGCGATCCACTCCCGGAAGTCCGCCCAGCGGCCCTCGAACGCGGCCGACTGGTCGAGGTTGTTGCGGTACCAGACCTGTGCGGGGTCCGGGTTCACCGCCGCGTCCAGCACCATTCGCCGTACGTGCGAGGGGAACAGCGTCGCGTACACCGCCCCGAAGTAGGTGCCGTACGAGGAGCCCATGAACGTCAGCTTCTCCTCGTCCAGCGCGGCCCGCAGGACGTCCAGGTCGCGGGCGTTGTTCAGCGAGTTGTAGTACCTGAGCGCGTTGCCGGCCCGTCGGCCGCAGCCGCGGGCGTACTCCTTCGCCCGGGCGATGCGCTGCTTCTTGTACGCCGTCGAGGGACGCGTCGGCGACTGCGCGGGCCCGCTGAGGAAGTGCTCGGGGTCCTGGCAGGACAGCGGCGCCGAGCGCCCCACCCCGCGCGGGGCGTAGCCGATGAGGTCGTAGGCGGCCGCGACGCGCTTCCACTCGGGCAGCAGGCCGATCAGCGGGAAGTGCATGCCGGAGGCGCCCGGGCCGCCCGGGTTGAAGACGAGGGCGCCCTGGCGGGGCACCTTGCGTTTGCTGTTGTGCGGGTCCTTGTGGGTCGCCCGGACCCGGCTGACGGTCAGCTTGATCTGCTTGCCGTCGGGGTGCGCGTAGTCCAGCGGGACGGTCACCGTGCCGCACTGCATACCGCCCGACACTTCCTGGTCGGCGGGGCACGTGCCGAAGTCGATGCCGGCCGCCCGCGCGCGTGCGGCGGCCACCGCGGTGCCGCGCGGCTCCGCCATCGCGTCCGGGACGCCGGGTGTGCCGCCGGCGGGGGCGGCGGCCAGGGTGGTCAGAAGCAAGGACCCGGCGGCCGAGTAGAGGGCGGCAGCTCTCATCGCGTATCCCTTCGGTGGGGGCGGCGGTGGACCGCCACGACAAAAGGGATGTTTCGTTCGGTTGTTGGCGAAGGCAAGCACCGTGCGGCCGGTGTCGGCCCCAATGCCCCCTATGCGCCCCCGGGTGGCGTCCTCACTCCCGCCAGGGCTGGTCGCGGTGCGCGAAGGCCGCGCGCAGCTCCGGTTCGCCGATCGCGCGGATGCCGCGTACGGCGACGGAGGTGAGGTAGCTCCGGTCGTCGTCGGCACCGCCCGTCCGCCGGGTCAGCGCCCCGAGCAGCCGCTGCCCGGCCGGGGAGGCCCAGCGCGAGTACGGGTGCGCCTCGACCCGGGCTATGGCCAGGCAGCTCAGGGTGAGGGTGAGGGGGAGCGCGAACCACAGGGCGACCAGGCCGCGCGGCATCTCCGTCCGGGCGGGCGTCAGCAGCGCGGTCGCGCCGAGCGCGAGCACGGCCAGGGCGGCGGCCCGCACCTGGCGGATGCCGGCCGCGACGGTCGTACGCGCCCCGTCGGGCACCGCGAGCCCCGCCCGCACCAGGCCGTCGGCCAGGCTGCGCACGGCGTCCGCGCCGGCCGCAGCCGACCGCACCGGCTCGATGCGGGACTGCCCCTCCGGGCCGATGGCGCCTATCACCGACCGCTCCATCTCGTCGCGCCCGCGCGGGTCGACCACGGTCGCCCAGCCGGTGTGCGCGAGCAGCAGCCGCCGCTGCCGCGCCATGGAGACGAGGGTCAGATCGGCGACCCGCGTGGGGCCGCCGGAGAGGAACGCCGCCTCGTACAGCGTCAGATCGTGCCCTCGCCCCGCGGTCGCGTCTTCCCTGTCGGCGGCCGCCGCGCGTACGGCGGCCAGGCACAGCCGGGTGCACGCCGTACCGGCGACGGCCCAGGCCGGCAGCAACAGAAGGACCCAGAACATGACAAGTTTCTATGCCAGTGGCCTGGAAATCTCCATGCCCTGTTCACGATCCGGACGCGGTGCTCCCGATAGATGACGTTCCGTTTCCTCCACAGGTCAGGGACTGATCGACGGCGGAGGGCTGGATTCGGCGGGCGGGAGGGAGTAGTTCTGCGACGGAGACGGGGTGACCGGGATCGGGGAGCCGGTGCCGAAACTCGGCTGGGCGGAGCCGGCCGGAGTGGGTGTGCCGCTCGCCGCCAGGTCCCGGGCCAGCGCGGCGAAGTCCACGTACCCCGTGGCCTCCAGGACCTTGATGTGGTCCAGGACGGTCGTGTTGGCGTCGTCGGCGAGGGCGCGCACCTGCGCGTTCTGCGTGCCGGCGCGCACCTGGGCGACCAGCGAGAAGACCTTGCCGTGCGCGAGCCGCACGATGTTGGCGAACTCGCGGTCGAAGTCCTCCCCCTGCGCCGCCTTCAGGGTGGCGAGCCACTGCTTCTGCTGGTCGTTGGGCTCGTTGGGCAGCGCCACGCCCAGCTTGGCGGCGACGTCCCGGACGCGCTGGTCCAGGAAGGTGTGGCCGTCGACCAGGTGCTGCCCGGCCGTCCGTACGGCCGGGGTGGTGCCCTTCTCCTGCGCCAGCTGACCGGCGGGCAGCTCCCACAGCCCGGCCAGCCGGGCCTTGGTGATGAAGTCCCGGTCCTGGACGGACAGCGGGCCGTACTGCGTCAGGATCGTGTCCGCGCTCAGTACGTTCGCGCCGGCCGTGCCCGGCCGGTCGGCGTACGACCAGATCGGGACGGCCAGCGCCACGAGTGTCGCCGCCAGGCCCGAGATGATGATCCCGGTGCCGCTGAATATGCCTCGGCCCTTGATGGGGGGTCGCGGTCGCATGGTGCCTCCTGTTGCGGCACCGCACGCCAGTGCGTCTAGGGGTGCGGGACTGGCATATTACTGCGGCTTTCCTCCAACTGCCGTACGGCATAAGGCTATGAATGACCCTAATCCGGACGTGAACTGAGCAACACCGTCACCCCCGCCGCAGCAGCACCCGCCGCGCCGCCCGAGCGGCCCGCACCACCGGCCGCCGGGACCGCGGCACCGGGCCCGACCGCTCCAGCCACCACTCCCGCAGCTCCCGGCGCACTCCGGCGTCCGGGAACCGTCCCGTGAACAGCAGGTGCCCCGCGAAGTCCAGCGCGTCCTGCCGGTAGCCCCCGGTCATCGGCTGCCCCTGGGCGTACCCGAGGAACGCGGCCCGGTATCCCTCCCCGAGGATCTCCGGCAGTTCGGGCGCGACCTTGGCCACCACATCGGCCCGCTTGGAAGCGAGCGCCCGCGCCTGCACCCGCATCCGCGTCGGGTCGAACCCCTCCGGCACCGGCGTCCCGGCGACCAGCGCGGACAGCATCGCGGCCTGCGCGAGGGCGAGGCGCTGGCGGGCGGGGGACGGCTCGGCCGCCGGTGCCGCGGCGCTCTTCGGGAGCACCGGTGACCAGGCGCCCGCCCCCGCCGCACGCTCCTGTGCACCCTTCTCCACGGCCCTCCGGATCGCCCCCAACTCCCGCTCCAGCTCGCCCGGTTCGGGGAAGTTCTCGTCCCGCTCCAGCAGCACCCCGGGCGGGTCCACGCGGGAGGCGAGATCGGTGAGGATGTCGAGGACCGGCCGCGGTACGGGGTGGGCGTGGCTGTCGTGCCAGACGCCGTCCCGCTCGAAGCCGCCCGCGACATGGACGTACGCGATGGCCTCCAGGGGCAGCTCGGCCAGCGCCTTGGCCGGGTCCTCGGCCCGGTTGACGTGGTTGGTGTGCAGGTTCGCCACGTCGATGAGCAGCCGTACGCCGGTCCGGTCGGCCAGCTCGTACAGGAACTGCCCCTCGGTCATCTCCTCGCCGGGCCAGGCGATCAGCGCGGCGATGTTCTCCACGGCGAGCGGTACCGGCAGCGCGTCCTGGGCGATGCGGACGTTCTCGCACAGCACGTCGAGGGCGTCCCGGGTGCGCGGCACGGGCAGCAGGTGGCCCGCCTCCAGACGCGGGGAGGCGGTCAGCGGGCCGCCCGCCCGGACGAACGCGATGTGCTCGGTGACCAGCGGCGAGCCCAGCGCCTCCGCCCGCTCGGCGAGGGCGGTCAGCCGCCCCTCGTCGGGCCGGTCGGCGCCGCCGAGGCCGAGCGCGACACCGTGCGGAACCACGATCACCCCGCGCTCGCGCAGACGCCGCAGCGACTCCGGGAGGTGCCCGGGGCACACGTTCTCCGCCACGACCTCGACCCAGTCGATGCCCGGCATCCGCTCCACGGCGTCCGCGATCTCCGGCCGCCAGCCGATCCCCGTTCCCAGTCGCTGCATCGCCCGCCCCCTCTCACCCGTGTTCCGGCGTGACGGGGGTATGGCCCCGACGCCCGGCCCCGAACCCAGCGGCCCGCACCTTCAGAGCAACATTTGAGGTTCGGTGGCGGGCCATGGATGCCTGCCGCGGTGCTCACAAGTCCCCGGGCGAGGCGGAGGGGCATGGACTCACCCCGTCACGGAGCCGGTCAGTGATCCGGCCTGGGCCGTGG
>NZ_JBITDA010000013.1:87137-224742 GCF_044453765.1 Streptomyces sp. NPDC051636
TGGTGACGCGTCGGGTGAGTGTGCCCGTCTTAGGGCTGCGATGGCAGGACCTCGTGCCGCGACTGCATGATTGCCGGGTTCAGGATGGGCAGGCCATGATCCGGCCTGGGCCGTGGTGACGCGTCGGGTGAGTGTGCCCGTCTTAGGGCTGCGATGGCAGGACCTCGTGCCGCGACTGCATGATTGCCGGGTTCAGGATGGGCAGGCCATAGGCGTGACATCCGGTCGGCGGTGTACACCGACGCCCAGCACTCACCCCCGACGAGCTGATCCCTCCGGCCACACGACGTCGACAGGCAAGCCGACGCTGCGGGCCTCGAGCACCGTGTCCGCCGTGCCGCCGCCCTTTCCGGACGGAGGTTCGCCGTTCCAGACGGCGACAAGACGGTCCGCACGCTGGAGGACCGTGCGGTTGGCGTCCTCGTACGCCGAACGGTTCGCGGTCTCGTGGTCCAAGACGAGCACTTCGGCGGCGGCCTCGATCAGCCGGTCGAACGTCTCGGCGTGATCCGGCTTGACCTTGTTCTGCCGGTAGTCCCTCGATGGGATGACCGCGACCAGACGTCCGCCGAGGTCCAGCACAACGTCGGCGAACAGCGAGTCGGCCCCCTTCGCGATGCACGAGACGCCGGTCAGGTCCGCCGCGTGCGGCATCAGCGTCTCCCGCAGGACAGCACGCGCTGGCCGACGCGGAGGCACTTGATGCGACGTGAGCGCCTTGTGATGATCACGTACCTCGCGGCCCGGTGACAGGGGCCCATGGCGGCCGTTTCGGGTCAGGGCCGCACCCCGATCGCCCTTCCCGTCGTGGTCCGGAAGACACGGCGGGAGGGGTCTGCAAGACGCCCGTCTCGGCGCCGACCTTGCACAGGTCGAGACCGGGGCGGGCCGTACGCGCACATCAGCTCACGGAGAGAGGACTTTCGCATGACTGTTGCGCCCGAGAGGCTCGCCGTCGCCCTGCGGCACGGCCGGGATCTCGTCCCGCCGGAACTGTTCGAGCGGCTCACCGACTTCTGCGCCGAGGAGTACGGCGCCGAACGCTGCGTCGCCGAACGCGTCTCGTCATCGCAGTGCGGGATGGTCGGCGACCACCGTGCAGGAGCCGGGAGCGATCTCCGTGAAGCCCGCGTCGCGCACCAACGGCAGGCCCGAGTCCGTCAGTTCGGGCCAGCGGTCGGGGTCGGCGGTGCGCACGGCGAGGGCGAAACCCGTGTCACGCCAGGCGGTCCGCTCCTCGTCGGACAGTTCCCACCAGGCGAGCTGGGCGCCGTGGCCGGCCTGGGCCATCGCCTTGCCCGCCGACATCTCCAGGTCCGGGTTCAGCCACAGCACGGGTGCCGCGGGGCCGGCGTCGACGGGCGGTTCCGGGTCGTCCAGCTCGGTGCCGGACACCTGGAGCCTGGCCAGGTCCTTGGGCCAGCCGTCCAGCGGGACGGGCGGGAAGACCCGTGCCTCCGCCGTCTTTCCGGTGACCGAGATCCCTGGCAGCGCCTCCGCCCGCCGCCACTCGGCGCCCCGGGCCCGCCTGACCACCTTCCGGATCCGGGCGTCCTGCCAGTCCCGCACGGCCTGCGCCCACTCGCCGTCCCCCGCCGACCGCTCGTCGGCGAGCATCATGAGCACGGCACGGGCGGCGGTCTCCAGCGCGTCGGTACGCGCCGGCGGTGCCGCCTTCTCGATCCGCACGACCAGGGGCAGGACGAACTGCGGGCCCTTTTCGCGCGCGGTGGGCTCGGAGCGGAAGGGGCTGTCGCCGGGAACGACGGGGTCACTGGTCACGTCCTCCAGTCTGCCAGGCGGAAGATCCTTCTTCCGTGCGCGTACCGAGGCGGGACGAGGAGCGAGGATCTCTGCCATGCAACGTGAGCTACGGCTCGAACGGGTCGGCCGGCGCTACGGCCTGCGCGGCCCCTGGGTGCTGAGGCACATCCATCTGACCGCCGCCCCCGGAACACTCACCCGCGTCGAAGGCGCCAACGGCACCGGCAAGTCCACGCTCCTGCGCCTGCTCGCCGGGATCGACGCCCCCACCGAGGGCCGCGTCACCGGCCGCCCGCGCACCGCCTACGTCCCCGAGAGGTTCCCGTCGGCCCTGCCGCTCACCGCCGTCGACTACCTGACCCACCTCGGCCGCGTGCACGGCCTGTCCCGTACGGCGGCGGCCCGCGCCGCCGGCGAGTGGCTCGACCGCTTCGGCGCCGCCGCCTACGCCCGTACTCCCATGGCCCAGCTGTCCAAGGGCAGCAGCCAGAAGGTGGCGGTCGCGCAGGCCCTGCTCGCGGAGCCGGAGCTGCTCGTCCTCGACGAGGCCTGGACCGGCCTGGACACCGCGGCCCGGGCCGAGCTGGAGCGGGCGGTGGCCGAACGTGTAGCCGCCGGGGGCGCCGTCGTGTTCGTCGACCACGACCCGCGCCGCCTGGCGGGGGCGGCCGACGCCACGTACGCGGTCGTCGACGGCGGGCTCGACCACCGTACGGAACAGGCGACGTCACCGACCGGGCCGCACACGCTCGTGACCGTGCAGGGCCCGCCGGGCGGCCGCCTGCCCGACGACGTGGCCAAGGCGGTCACCACGACGGTCACCACAGCGGAGGAGGAGACACCCGGCACCCACCGGCTCCTCGTTCCCGCCTCCCACTCGGACGTCGTTCTGCGCGCCCTGCTGACGGACCGCCCGCCCTGGCACGTGGTGAGCGTGCGCCCAGGCCACCGTGACCTCGACCCGGAGGGCCGCGCATGACCGCCCTCCTGCGCTACCAGGCCGCCCTGCTGCTGCGCTCCCAGCGCTGGCTGCCGCCGTTCATCCTGTACGCGGCCTTCCTTGCCGTCGGTGTGCAGGGCGGGCAGCCGGTGCTCGACTCGCTCGGGTACAACGCCGCCGCCCTGCTGCCGGTCGCCGCCTGGCTGGTGCGGATCTGCGTCACCAACGAGCCGCCCGCGGCCCGTACCTGCGTCGCCGCCGCGGCCGGACCCGCCAGGGCCCACCTCGCCTGTCTGCTGGTGGCCCTGTCCGCGTCGGCGGTGCTCGGCGCGGCGGCCACCCTGGTCGTGACGTGGATCAGCGATCCCGCGAGCGCCGGGCACCGCGTCCACGTCGCGCGCCCCGACGCCGGTGCCGCCGGGATCCTGGCCGCCCTGGCCTGCGCCCTGCTGGGTACGGCCGTCGGCGCCCTCACCAACTGGCCGCTGCTGCGCTCACCCGGCCGGGCGGTGCCCACCATGCTGCTGGCCGCGCTGCTGTTGCTGGTGGTGGCGGGCTCCCCGGCGCAGGCGGCGGTGCGCGGCCTGGTCAGCGGCTCGCGGTCCGGCCAGGTCCCGGTGCCGCTGCTCCCGCTGGCCGGGGCGGCCCTGCTCGCCGCCGCGTCCGGCGCCGTGGCCTGCGCGCTCACCGGCCGCCGGTCACCTTGAGCAGGCGGTGCGCTGCGCCCCCTGCCTCCCCCACTCTCGGCTTCGCTCGAGCCGGGGACCCCCATCGCATAAGGCGGCCCGTCGGCCCTGGCGGCTTCGTGGCATCGGTGAGCGGGTCACCGCCGTGCGCCCGTGGCCCCGATCAGCTCCGAGACCTTCACGAACCGGTAGCCCTGCCTGCGCAGTTCCGGCACGACCGTGCGCACGGCTCGCTCGGTCGTCGGGGCCGCGCTGCGCGTGCAGTGCATCACGACGACCGACCCCGGCTTCACCCCGTCCAGCACCTGCCGGGCCACCGCGTCGGCGTCCGTCGCGAACGCGTCGCCGCTCACCACGTCCCACTGCACGGCCGTGACCCCGAGGCCGCTCAGCGCGCGCAGCGCCCGCTGGTCGTAGCAGCCGCCGGGGAAGCGGAAGTACGGCAACGCGTGCGGCACGCCCGCCTTGCGGATGGCGGTGTACGCCCGCTCCACGTCCGCCCGCATCCGGTCCGCGGAGACGGCGGGCAGGCCGTAGCAGTCGCCGGTGAAGGCGTAGTGGCTGTAGGAGTGGTTGGCGACCTCGAACCGCGGGTCGTGGCCGAGGGAACGGGCCTCGGCCGGGTACTCGTCCGCCCACCTGCCGGTCATGAAGACGGTGGCCGGCACCTTCAGCGCGCGCAGCGTGGCGATCAGCGCCGGGTTGTCGAAGTGCTCACCCCTTGCCGCGCGCGGCCCCTGGTCGGCGGTCATGTCGGCGTCGAAGGTCAGGGCGACCGTCTTGCCCTTCGTCCGCGGCCCGTGCTCGAAGACCGGGGTCAGGCCGCCCGGTCCGGCAGCGAGGGTGGGCGGGCGCACGGCGGAGGGGGCGGGCTTGGCGGGGGCCGGGTGGCCGGCCGGGGGTGCTCCGGCGGTGCCGCAGGCGGCGAGGGCGGCGCTCAGGGCGCAGGCTGCGGTAATGCGTCGTACAAGTCCGATCACCGTACGAACGTAGGGCGGTATGTCCTGATGTATGACGATCCGCAGTGCGGCTCGACGGTACGGTCACCCGCCCGGCGGCAGCCCGGTCACACGTCCCGCTGCTCCAGCGGCTTGATCGCCGGGCCCTGGATCACCTTGCCGTCGACGTCGAAGCGGGAGCCGTGGCAGGGGCACTCCCAGGCGCGTTCGGCCGCGTTGAAGGCGACCAGGCAGCCCATGTGGGTGCACCGGGCGGAGAGGGCGTGCAGGTGGCCGCCCTCGTCGCGGTGCACGGCCATCCGCTCGTGCCCGGCCTGCACCACCGCGCCCTCGCCGGGGCCGATCTCGTCCACGGAGGGCGAGGACCGCAGCCGGTCGCCGACGAAGTGCCGGGCGACCTGCGCCTGGTGCTTGAGGAACGACGGCGCCTCCCGCACGGTGGACTTCACCCGGCGCGGGTCGTACAGCTCCCGCCACGGGCAGGCCCGGCCGGTGATCAGCGAGGTGAGCAGCAGACCGGCCATCATGCCGCCGCTCAGGCCCCAGCCGCCGAAGCCGGTGGCGACGTACGTGTGCCGGGCGCCCGGGTGCAGCGGGCCGACCAGCGGCACGGTGTCGGTCGGGTCGTTGTCCTGGGTGGCCCAGGCGTGGGTGAGCTCCACGCCGGGGAAGTGCTCGCCGGCCCACGCCTCCAGGCGCTCGAAGCGGGCCGGGGTGTCGCCGGTGCCGGGCGTGAAGTGCTCGCCGGTGACGAGGAGCAGCCGCTGCCCGTCCTCGCCGTACGGCGCCGTGCGCACCGAGCGGGTGTCCTCCTCGGGGGTGATGTACATGCCGTCGGGGTCCCGGCTCGCGTCCAGGCGTCCGGCGACCACCAGTTCCCGGCGCGGGGAGAGACGGGTGAACAGCAGGGCCCGGTCGAAGATCGGGTAGTGGGTGGCGACCACGACGTGGCGGGCGGTCACCGTGGCACCCGAGGCGGTCGTCAGCCGGCACGGCTCGCCCTCCTCCAGGCCGGTGACCGTGGTGTCCTCGTACACCTGCCCGCCACGCGCGAGCAGGTCCTGGGTGAGGGCCAGCAGGTACTTGCGCGGATGGAACTGCGCCTGCCCGGTCACCCGGACCGCGCCCGCCACCGGGAACGGCAGGCCCGTCTCCGTCACGAACGAGGCCGGCAGCCCGGCCTCCCGGGCGGCCTCGGCCTCCGCCCGCACCTCGTCCACCCGGCTCTCGTCGCGGACGAACGTGTAGGCGCTGCGGGTCTCCCAGTCACATGCGATGCCCAGTTCCCCGACCAGCGCGCCGGCGTGCTCGATCGCCTCTGACTGGGAACGCGCGTACAGCCGGGCGCCCTCCGGCCCCCGCGTGCGGCGCAGCTTGTCGTAGATCAGCGTGTGCAGCGCGGTCAGCTTGGCGGTGGTGTGCCCGGTCACCCCGGCCGCCACCCGCCGCGCCTCCAGCACCGCCACGCCGAGCCCGGCCCGCGCCAGCTCGTAGGCCGTGCTCAGCCCGGCCACGCCCGCGCCGATCACGGCCACGTCGACGTCCAGGTCCTCGGTCAGGGCGGGGCGGGACGGCCCGGGCGCCGTCTCCAGCCAGTACGAACCACTGACGTGCCGGTACTCGCTCATGGCCGCCGGGTACCCCGTCCCGGCGCGCTTGACCGTGTCCTGCCGTCAGCCCTCCTGCAGCAGCCGTTCCCGGCACTCGGCCACGTCGAAGTCCGCCGGCGGATAGCGCGGGTCCAGGTCCTCCAGGTGCGCCAGGAGGAGGCGGCTGATCGCCCAGTTGCGGTACCACTTGTGGTCCGCCGGGACCAGGTACCAGGGGGCGGCGTTCGAGCAGCGCTGCAGGGCGGTCTCGTAGGCCTCCCGGTAGGCGGGCCACCTGGCGCGCTCGTCGATGTCGCCGGGCTCGAACTTCCAGTGCTTGTCCGGGTTGTCGAGGCGTTTGAGCAGGCGGCGCCGCTGCTCGTCGTAAGAGAGGTGCAGGAAGCACTTGACCACGGTCACGCCGTCGTCCCTCAGGGCCCGCTCGAAGTCGTTGATCTGCGGGTAGCGCAGCTCGATCTCGGTGCTCGGGGCGAGGCCGTGGACCCGGGCGATGAGGACGTCCTCGTAGTGGGAGCGGTCGAAGATGCCGATCTCGCCCGGCTCGGGGAGCGCCCGCCGCACGCGCCACAGGAAGTGGTGCCGGCGCTCCTCGTCGGTGGGCGCCTTGAAGGCCTGGATCCGGCAGCCGGACGGGTTCAACTGGCCGATCACGTGCTTGACCGTGCCGCCCTTGCCGCTGGTGTCCATGCCCTGCAGCACCAGCAGCACCCGGCGGCGGTCCCCCGCGGTGCTCGCCGCCCACAGGCGCTCCTGGAGGCCGGCCAGGCGCTTGCCGGTCCGCGCGGTGGCGGCCTGGGCGGCGGCCTTGCCGCCGGGGGCGCCGGGGGTGGCCGCGGCGTCGTACGCGGCCAGGTCGACCCGCTCGCCGTCGGGGAGGCGCAGCAGCTCGCGAAGGTCGGGGAGTGCGCCGTTCTTCGTGTCCGCCCTCTTCGTGTCCGTCCGCGGGTCCTTGCCGGCCACGGCTGCCCCTTCCGCTCGGGATCCCTCGATCGTGCGCCGCACGGCCGGGGCTTGCCAAGTCAGCGGCCGTAGCGGCCGGTCAGCGTGCCGTGGGCGAGGGTGTGGCCGGTCAGGGCGCGCCGGACGGCGTCCGCGGTGGCGCCGGAGGCCAGATCGTCCAGGCGTCGGTCGGTGGCGTACACGGAGAAGACGTAGTGGTGCGGCCGGCCGCCCCTGGGCGGGCACGGGCCGCCGTAGCCGTCCTTGCCGAAGCCGTTGCGGCCCTGCGTCGCGCCCGCGGGCACCTGTCCAGCGGCCAGCCGCGTCTCGTGCGGGTCGATGCCCCACACCAGCCAGTGCGTGAACGTGGCCGTGCGGGGCGTCGGGGTCCTCGGCCAGCAGCACCAGCCCCGCGGCCCCGGCGGGCACCCCGGAGAAGGCGAGCGGCGGGGAGACGTCCGCGCCGGTGGCGACGCGGAATCGTGCCGCCCTCGGCGAAGGCCGTGCTCGTCACCGTGATCCGCCGCGTGGCGGTGGGTGAGAGGGCGAAGGCGGGCGCACCACCGCCGTCGCCGTTTCCGCACCCGGCCGCGACGGTCACCGCGGCCACCGCGGACACGACGCTCGCGAGGCTCCGGCGCATGCCCGGCACGCTATCCCGGCCGGACGCCCGCGTCACCGTTGGCCGCCGGCTGCTGGGCCCTCTCCAGGAAGCGCAGCAGCTCCACCGGGAACGGCAGGACCAGCGTGGAGTTCTTCTCCGCCGCCACCGCCACTATCGTCTGAAGCAGCCGCAGCTGCAGCGCGGAGGGCGTGTCGGCCATCTGCTGGGCCGCCTCCGCCAGCTTCCTGGACGCCTGCAGTTCGGCGTCGGCGTTGATGATCCGCGCCCGGCGCTCACGGTCGGCCTCGGCCTGCCGGGCCATGGAGCGCTTCATCGTGTCCGGCAGCGACACGTCCTTGATCTCGACCCGGTCGATCTGCACGCCCCAGCCGATGGCCGGGCTGTCGATCATCAGCTCCAGCCCCTGGTTGAGCTTCTCCCGGTTGGACAGCAGGTCGTCCAGGTCGCTCTTGCCGATGATCGAGCGCAGCGAGGTCTGCGCCATCTGCGAGACGGCGAACCGGTAGTCCTCGACGTTGATGACCGCGGCCGCCGCGTCCACGACCTTGAAATACACGACCGCGTCCACCCGCACCGTCACGTTGTCCCGCGTGATGCCCTCCTGCGCGGGCACGGGCATCGTCACGATCTGCATGTTGACCTTACGCAGCCGGTCCACGGCGGGGATGATCACGGTGAACCCAGGCGATCGCACCTCGCCACGCAGCCGCCCGAGCCGGAGGACCACCCCGCGCTCGTACTGCTTGACGATCCGCGCCGCGCCGGCCAGGTACACCACGCCCACGCCGGCGGCCGCCGCGATCGCACCCAGCAGCTCCTGGAGCATGTCGACCCCCTCGTCGAGAGGTCCTTTGTATGGTGTTGCAACGATATGCCCGGCCCGAGACCCGGGTCGAGTCCAGGACCGGGCATCATGGTGTGCCGCTGGTCAGCGGCGTACGTGCGGCTAGGCCGCCATCAGCTTCACCGGCTCCGTGCCCGCCGCGCTGTGCCGTTCGGCCCAGTTCTCCAGGGCCGTGCGGCAGGCGTGGTCGAGGTGGTGCAGGCCGGTCAGGTCCAGCCGGACCGGGCGGTCCTGGGGCAGCGCCTCCAGGGTGTCGAGGATCTTCGGCAGCCGCAGGAAGGTAGCGTTGCCGGTCAGGTACGCCTCGACCGGACCGGCGCCCTTGTCGACGACCTCCAGCCTGACGTGCGAGGCCTCCCAGGCGGTCTTGACGACGGCCAGCGCGAGACCGATGAGCACGCCCTCGAACATGCTGACCGCGACGATCGACACGGCTGTGACGGTAAGGATCACCGCCTCGCCGCGGTGCTCACGCCACAGGGCGGCGAGCGCGCGGACGGGGACTAGCTTGGCGCCCGAGTAGATCAGGATGCCCGCGAGGGCCGGGATCGGGATGTAGCCGAGCACGTCCGGCAGCAGCGCCGCGAACAGCAGCAGCCACACGCCGTGCAGCACCCGGGACGCCTTGGTCCGCGCGCCCGCCTGGACGTTGGCCGCGCTGCGCACGATCACCGCGGTCATCGGCAGCGCGCCGAGCACCCCGCACACCGTGTTGCCCACGCCCTGGGCGAGGAGCTCCTTGTCGTACTGGGTGCGCGGCCCGTCGTGCAGCCGGTCCACGGCCGCCGCGCTGAACAGCGACTCGGCGGACGCGATCAGGGTGAACGCGACGATCGTGCCGAGCACCCCGACGCCCGCCAGCTCGCCGAAGGAGCTCAGCGGCGGCGGCTGGACCGAGTCGAGCAGCCCCTTGACCTCGACGGTGGCCACCGGCAGGGAGAGGACGAGGGCGGCCAGCGTGGCGAGACCGACCGCGGCGAGCGGACCGGGTACCGTACGCACCTTCGCCGGGGCGTACTTCCACAGCAGCAGGACGGCTGTGGTGCCCGCGCCGAGCGCGAACGAGGCCATGGCCCCCGTCTTCCCGAGGGCGTCCGCGAACGCCCCGGGGAGCCCGGCTATCTTGCCCAGGCCCGAGCCGGGGGCCTTGGCGGCCAGGGCGGGGTAGAGCTGTCCGGCGATCAGCACCAGGCCGATGCCGGCCAGCATGCCCTCGACGACCGAGACGGAGATGGCCCGGAAGTACCGGCCCAGTTTCAGGGCGCCCATGAGGATCTGGAGCAGGCCGGTGGCGAGCACGATGGCGCCGAGCGCGGGCAGCCCGAACTCCTCCACCGCCTCGAAGACGAGCACGGTCAGCCCGGCGGCCGGCCCCGACACCTGCAGGCTGCTGCCGCGCATCAGCCCGGTGACGATGCCGCCCACGATGCCGGTGACCAGTCCGAGCTCGGCCGGGACGCCGGAGGCGACGGCCACGCCCACGCACAGCGGGAGCGCGACCAGGAAGACGACGAGGGACGCGGCGAAGTCCTGCTTGAGGTACGGGAAACGGGACTTCGGGGGCGTCGGGGATATGGGGGTCACGTTGGTCATCGGCGCGCTCACAGGGCCTCGAAGGTGTCGGTCTGCGGGCGGTGCGCCCGTACGGCGCCGGTGTGCACCTCGTAGTACCAGGCGTGCAGCGTGAGCTGACCCCGTGCCAGCTTCTCGTCGACGCACGGGTACGAGCGCAACCGCAGCAGCTGGGTCAGGATGTGGCTCTGCACGCCCTCGGCGACCGTCGGGTCCTCCACGGCCCCCTTGGGCCGGGGAGTCGCGTGCGACAGCCAGTCGCGCACGGCGGGTACGGCGTCGAGGTCGTCGCCGCGCACCAGCGCGCCGACGGCTCCGCAGTGGGAGTGGCCGCAGACGACCACGTCCCGGACGCCGAGGACCTCGATGGCGTACTCGATGGTGGCGGCCTCGCTGGTGGGGTGCTCCGAGGCGTACGGAGGCACGATGTTGCCCGCGGTGCGCAGCTCGAAGAGCTCGCCGGGACGGGCGCCCGTGATCAGGGCCGGGACGACCCGGGAATCGGAGCAGGTGATGAACAGCACCTGCGGGGACTGGCCTTCGGCGAGCTCGGCGAACTCCTCAGGGCGCTGTCCGAACGTACGGGCGTTGTCGATGAGGGGCTGCATGTGGGGTCTCCTCCTGGCGCGCCTCGACGGCGCGTCGGGCTTGCACGACGGATGGGGGGGGAACGGCACCCGGCTCTCAGCAGCGGAAGACCTGCAGCGCGGCCGGAGAGAGGGCTCTCCCGGATCTTGCTGTGCGGTGGTGCGTGACGCGCGGTGCGGCCGCCGGGTGCGCGGCCGCCGGATCCCGGATCGGCAGCGGGCGTTCGTGCGCCCACCCGGAGGCGGCGGTGCGGTGGCGGTCGCGGGTCTGCGGTGGACCGGACGGGTCCCCGCCGGAGTCGAGATCGCGGAACGTGTCGGAATCGTCGCGCAACGGCATTGGGGAGGGCTTAATTCCGGGCGGAGCCTTGGCCTCCACCTGACGGGAAGTGTGCGCGGATGCGAAGATTCCACCGGGTGCGAAGAGCTGCAGGGTGAGCAGAGCCGCGGTGAGGAGGGCGAGCACGGTCCGGGCCGTCGTACCTCGGAACATGAGCCCCCCTCTCCTTTGTTCACGCGTTTGGTCCATGCCAAGGGTTGGTCAATGGATGGTCAAGAAACACGTTAACCCTGCAACGTTGTTTGCAGGGTCAACTCGGTGTTTCCCGCGGAAGAGAGCGTGAAAACTGCTGGTGGCGTGGCCTGAAATGATCCTTGACCGGCGCGTTTGGACCGGCTATGGGCCCTACTTGGCCGGCACGAGGCCCTTGGCGTCCCGCGCGAGTGCGGTGAGCCGGGATATCGCGCGGAAGTACTTCTTGCGGTAGCCGCCGTTCAGCATCTCCTCGCTGAACAGCTGGTCGAACGGCAGCCCCGAGGCCAGGACCGGCACCTCACGGTCGTACAGCCGGTCCGCGAGGACGACGAGCCTGAGGGCCGTCGACTGGTCGGGCACCGGGCGCACACCGGTGAGGCAGACGGCCCTCAGGCCGTCGGTGAGCGCGCCGTACCGGCTGGGGTGCACCCGGGCGAGGTGGTCCAGCAGGTCCGGGAAGGCGTCGAGCGACGCGCCCTCGGCGGCGTGCGCCGCCCGGGTCACCTGCTCGTCGGAGAACGGCGCAGGCGCCTCGGGCAGACCGCGGTGACGGTAGTCCTCGCCGTCGATGCGCAGGGTCCGGAAGTGGGCGGACAGGCCCTGGATCTCGCGCAGGAAGTCGGCCGCCGCGAACCGGCCCTCGCCGAGCTTGCCGGGCAGGGTGTTGGAGGTGGCGGCGAGCGCCACGCCCGCCTCGACCAGCTTGCCGAGCAGGGTGGACACGAGCACGGTGTCACCCGGGTCGTCGAGTTCGAACTCGTCGATGCACAGCAGGCTGTGCCCGGAGAGCGTCTGCACCGTCTTCTGGAAGCCGAGGGCGCCGACCAGGTTGGTCAGCTCGACGAACGTGCCGAACGCCTTGCGCGACGGCTCGGCCGGGGTGGCGTGCCAGAGGGAGGCGAGAAGGTGGGTCTTGCCGACGCCGTAGCCGCCGTCCAGGTAGACACCGCGGGGCCCGGCCGGGGCCTTGGCCGTCTTCGCCCTGCCCTTCGCCCTGCCGAAGCCGAACAGGCTCCGCTTGACGCCGCCACCGGCGCTCGCGCCGTCGATCCCGGCCGCGAAGCCCTCGAGCACCCGTACGGCCTCGGTCTGGCTCGGCTGGTTCGGGTCCGGGATGTACGTGGCGAAGCGCACCGAGTCGAAGCGCGGCGGCGGCACCATCTCGGCGACCAGCCGGTCCGCGGGGACGTGCGGCTCGCGGGCGCACAGGGACAGCGGGGCCGCGTCGGCCAGGGAGCCGGTCCCGGAGGCGGCGGTGGAAGTAGGCACGCTTCCCTACTGTAGGCGGCGTGGAACACTGCACCGCATGCGACGCCTGTTCCCTGTGACCGAAGAAACAGCAGCCCGGGACTCCGGCGAGCTCGCCGACCGCGAGTGGAGCCTCGCCGAACTCGCCGCCGCCTACGCGTACCCCGAGCCGACGGCGACCGGCGGGCGGGTGCCGTGGCTGCGGGCCAACATGGTCTCCACCCTCGACGGCGCGGCCCAGCACGAGGGCCGCTCGCACCCCATCTCCAGCGCGGCCGACATGCGGATCTTCGGCACGCTGCGGGCGCTGGCGGACGTCGTGGTCGTCGGCGCGGAAACGGTACGTCAGGAGGGGTACCGCCCGGCCCGGGAGCGCGCGGAGTTCGCCGCGCTGCGGGCCGCGGCGGGCCAGGGCCCGGCCCCGGCGATCGCGGTCGTCACCGCCAGCCTGGAGCTGGACTTCTCGCTCCCGCTGTTCACCTCGCCCCTTGTGCCCACCCTCGTCCTCACCGGTGCCGCGGCGGCCCCGGACCGGGTCGCCACCGCCGAGAAGGCCGGCGCCCGCGTGGTGATCGCGGGCGACGGCGTCGGCGTGGACCCGGCCCGCGCCGTCCAGGCCCTCGCGGACCTCGGCCACACCCGGCTGCTCACCGAGGGCGGCCCCCGGCTGCTCGGCCAGTTGGTGGCCGCGGAGGTGCTCGACGAGCTGTGTCTGACCGTCTCGCCGATGCTCACGGCCGGGGACGCGCAGCGCATCGCCGGGGGGCCGTCGGTCGCCGTGCCCCGGCGGTTCGAGCTCGTGTCCCTGCTGGAGGAGGCCGGATTCCTGTTCAGTCGTTACCGTCGGTCCTGAAAAGTTTCCGCAGGAGAAGGGGCGCTGGTGTTCACAAGCGTATTGATGATCGAGAAGGCCCTGACGTCCGCCGACGTGGAGTTCGTCACCACCTTGCACGGTGACGAGCCGGTCGTCTTCCACGTACTGCTCCAGCCACGCGGCGACCAGGCGGACCGCCTGCTGAGGGCCATCGACGACATCGCGCTCGGCGAACTCGACGAGGCGGCGCGCGAGGTTGCCACGCCGGAGACAGACGCCGAGGCGACCGCGCGGCAGGCCCTGGACGTGTCCCTCACCGCCCTGCGGTCGGCCGGCAGCGAGGCGGAGGGGCGGCTGGTGGAGGACCATCCGCTGGACGCGCTGAAGACCCTCGTCGACGAGGTGGGGGCGGACGAGGTGATCGTGCTGACGGATCCCCACTACGTGGAGGAGTTCTTCCACCGGGACTGGGCTTCGCGGGCCCGGCACAAGGTGGGGGTGCCGGTGCTGAAGCTCTTCTCGCACAGCAAGGCGTAGCGGTCCCTCGGTGTCCGAGTAGGTGGACAGCACGCAATAGGGTGGGGGCGCGCCCCTTGCACGGGGCGCGCGCTGACCGTCGTACCGCATCCTGGGAGATACGCACATGGCACCCGGCCTTCCCTCCGCCATGGACCGACCGCACTTCATCGGCATCGGCGGCGCCGGGATGTCGGGTATCGCGAAGATCCTCGCGCAGCGCGGGGCCGAGGTGGCGGGCAGTGACGCGAAGGTGTCGGCGACCGCCGAGGCACTGCGGGAGCTCGGGGCGACCGTGCACATCGGGCACGCGGCGGAGCACCTCGCCGACGACGCCAGCTGTGTGGTCGTGTCGTCGGCGATCCGGAAGGACAACCCGGAGCTGGCCCGCGCCGCCGAGCTGGGCATCCCGGTGGTGCACCGCTCCGACGCCCTCGCCGCGCTGATGGACGGCCTGCGCCCGATCGCCGTCGCGGGCACCCACGGCAAGACGACCACGACGTCCATGCTGGCGGTGTCGCTGACCGAGCTGGGCCTGAACCCCTCGTACGCCATCGGCGGCGACCTGGACGTGCCCGGCTCCAACGCACTGCACGGCGACGGCGACATCTTCGTGGCCGAGGCGGACGAATCGGACCGCAGCTTCCACAAGTACGCCCCCGAGGTCGCGATCGTCCTCAACGTCGAACTCGACCACCACGCCAACTACGCCTCGATGGACGAGATCTACGAGTCCTTCGAGACCTTCGCGGGCCGGATCGTGCCCGGCGGCACGCTGGTGATCTCCGCCGACCACGAGGGCGCGCGGGAGCTGACCCGGCGGCTGGCCGGGTCGGTGCGGACGGTGACGTACGGAGAGGCGCGGGACGCCGACGTACGCGTGCTGTCCGTGGTCCCCCAGGGCCTGAAGAGCGAGGTCACCGTCCTCCTGGCAGGCGAGGAGCTCACCTTCGCGGTCTCCGTCCCCGGCCGCCACTACGCGCACAACGCCGTGGCCGCGCTCGCGGCGGGCGCGGCCCTGGGCGTCCCGGCCGCGGAGCTGGCGCCCGCGCTGGCCGCGTACACGGGCGTCAAGCGGCGCCTGCAGCTGAAGGGCGAGGCGGCCGGCGTCCAGGTGATCGACTCCTACGCCCACCACCCCACGGAGATGACCGCCGACCT
Source organism: Streptomyces sp. NPDC051636 (assembly GCF_044453765.1). Taxonomy (NCBI): domain Bacteria; kingdom Bacillati; phylum Actinomycetota; class Actinomycetes; order Kitasatosporales; family Streptomycetaceae; genus Streptomyces; species Streptomyces sp. NPDC051636. Next base: position 101,938 of record NZ_JBITDA010000013.1, read on the forward strand.
GGAGGCGATGCGCGCGGCCGCGGGCGACGCCCGGATCCTGGTCCTCTTCCAGCCGCACCTGTTCTCCCGCACCCAGGAGCTGGGCAAGGAGATGGGCCAGTCCCTGGCCCTCGCCGACGCCTCGGTCGTCCTCGACATCTACCCGGCCCGCGAGGACCCGATCCCCGGCGTCACCAGCGACCTGATCATCGAGGCGGCGCGGGCGGCGGGCGCCGACGTGACGGCGGTGCACGACAAGGCCCGGGCGCCGGCGGTGATCGCGGGAATGGCGAAGGCCGGTGATCTCGTTCTCACCATGGGCGCGGGCGATGTCACGGACCTCGGACCGCGGATCCTGGACCAGCTGTCGAAGTAAGGGGCTGAGGCTCATGTCGTACGACGTCGAGAAGCCGGACGAGCAGTGGCGCGCGGAGCTGAACCCGGCCGAGTACGCGGTCCTGCGGCAGGCCGCCACGGAGCCCGCCTTCACCGGTGAGTACACCGACACCAAGACCAAGGGCGTCTACTCCTGTCGCGCCTGCGGTGCCGAACTCTTCACCTCCGACACCAAGTTCGAGTCCCACTGCGGCTGGCCGTCCTTCTACGACCCGAAGGACACCGACGCCGTGGAGCTCGTCGAGGACCGCGCCCACGGGATGGTCCGCACGGAGGTCCGCTGCGCCCGCTGCGGCTCCCACCTCGGGCACGTCTTCGAGGGCGAGGGCTATCCGACCCCGACGGACCAGCGGTACTGCATCAACAGCATCTCCCTGCGGCTGGCTCCGGAAGAGGACTGAACCGGGGGTCGCCGGCGCTCCGCGGGCCGCCGACCGGTGCGCTTCGCGCTGTTCTGTTGTGTCCTGATCGTTTGCAGCTCCCCCATCACTCGCGGACCAGGGCGGCGGATTCGCCGCTTGCGCAGCGGATCACCCACGAGTCCCGCTGACATCCGGGCCCCGCCCCGCTCACGCCCCCGCGTGCACCAGGGCCGCCCAGGTCCAGGGCCGGTCCGGGTCCGCGGTGCGGAGGGCGCGGACGGTGTGGTGCAGGGTCAGCGCGGCGGGCAGCGGGCCCGGGTCGGACAGGGCGGGGGCGAGGGCGCGGTGGAAGTCGGCGGCGGCGGTGGCCGCGAAGGCGTCCCCGACCTCCCAGAGCGTGGCCACGGACTGGGCGTAACCGGCGAGCTGGAAGGCGGAGGCGAGGTGGATGACCTCGTCGACCAGGGCGGGCGCGGCGCTGCCACGGGCCGTGCCGCAGGCCGAGAGGTAGGCCAACTCCGCTGTCTCCAGGCGGAGTTCGGCGATGTCCCGGATGAGCAGGTCGCCGTCGGACAGCAACAGCCGCCCGGTCGCGGGGTCCTCGGGGTCGCTGTCGGCGTGACAGGCGAAGTGCACCACGGCCGCGTCCAGCACGGCCGTGCGTACCGCCTCCCGGGTGGCGTCCGGCCCCACCAGCGGCACGCCTCCGCCCGCTGACGCCGCCGCGGTCGCCTCGGTGACCGTACGGCCCAGCGGCGCCTGTCCGGCGGTCTCCGGCATGGCCACGGCGAGGACGCGCCGCCGGCCGGGTGCCGCGCGCCGGCGAGCCCGGCTGTGGAGCAGGGCGCGCAGGGTCGGGGTGTAGGAGGAGGCGACCCGGTCCAGGACGGCCGCGCCCTGCGGTGCGTCGGGTTCGTGGTGGCCGGCGGCGTGCAGCGGGAAGGAGTTGAGCACGCCGGACGGCGACCACCACAGTCGGGGCCAGGGCGCTCCCGGGAGCGGCGGCCGGGTGTGTCCGAGGGCGTCCAGGACCGGTTCGGCCAGGACGTCCCACAGCCAGGCCAGCGTCCCGGTGAAGACGTCCCGCGCGTCCTCGAACAGCGGGTCGCGCGGCCCGGCGGCCAGTACCTCGACCGCGAGCCGGAACGACTCGGCCTGGGCGACCAGGTCCGAGGCGCACAGCCGGGGCAGCGGCACCGTGCGCAGCCCGTCCGAGCACAGCGCGAGGGCGTCGCAGCGGCGCGGGTTGACGTTGATGCTCACCACCGGGCCCTCCTCGGCGGCGGGCCGCAGGTCGTCCAGGCCCAGCGGCAGCGGGGTGAGGAAACGCTGGAAGCCGGGCCGCCGCTGCAGTTCGGCGACGAGCCGGGCGGCGTCCTCCACGGCGGCGCGCAGGGTGGCCTCCTCCTCCGTGGTGGGCCGGTGTCCCGGTTCCATCGCCCGGTACAGGGCGCGCTGCCGTTCCAGCGCGGCGCGCAGCCGGGCGTGCAGGTCGGCGTCCGCGCCGTGCAGGACCTCCATCTCCCGGCGGGCGTTGAGCGCCTGGGACAGCAGGTGCGCCCGGCCGTCCTCCAGCGTCTCCAGCGCCTCCACGGGGTCCCGCCGGTCGAGCGCCTGGGCGGCGCCGTCGGAGGCGAGCCGGGTGGTCGGGTTGGGGGACTGGCCGGCCTGCGGCGGCTGACTCCCCACCAGCCGGGCGCTCTGCAGGCGCGACTCGGCGGCGGAGGTCCAATACGTCAGCAGGCCCGCGGAGCGCGGGTCCGGTTCCGGTCCGGCGGTCAGCTCGCGGGCGATGGCCCTGGCCTCCTCGTAGTCGGACTCCTCGGCCCACCGGGTGTGCCGGACGAAGAGGCAGATGGCCAGCGAAGCCAGCGCATCGGCGCGCTCCGGTGCGTCGGGGGCGAGGTCCGCGAGCCTGCGGCGGGCCGCCCGCACCCCCTCCTGCATGGCCTCCAGCTGGTCGAACGGTGACTCCTCGGCGAACGCCAACGCCGTGTGGCCGCCGAAGAGTTCGGGTTTGATGCCCATCTCCTCCAGCTGGGCCGGCAGGCTCGTGAGCAGTTCCCGCATCAGCGGCAGGGTCGCCCGCATCGACCGCAGCCGTTCCTCCGTGCCGTCCGGCGCGTTCGCGGCCTCGTGCATGAGCTTCACGAGACGCAGGTGTTTCTGGGTGGTGCTCAGCAGGGGGCGCATGCGGTCGTCGGCCGGCAGACGGGGGAGGACACGCTCGTGGATCTCCAGCAGCTCGTCCAGCTCGCTGGTGTCCACCGGTCCCTCGAACAGACCGGGTAACCCGTCCGGCGCTTCGCCGCCTTCCAGGAACTCGGCGAGGGCCTGATCCCGTTCCTCCTCGGGCAGCTGGGCGATGTGCCGGGCCTGCCGCTCCACGACCTTGGCGAAGATGTCGCTCAGGGAGACCTGGTCCGGGTAGCCGAGCACCAGCTCGCCGAACTCCATCAGCTCCTGGCCGCGGCTTTGACTGCCGCTCCCGCCGCCGGCCGTCCCGCCGAGGCCGAGCAGCTTCAGTACGGCGCCCAGCGGATGATCGGACGCCTCGCCGGACAGCAGGGAACGCATCAGGTCGTCGATGGCCTGCTCGTCCGCCAGTTGCTCGGTGGTGAGGTCGTCCCGGGAGGACAGCTCCGCCTGCACCATGGCCGCCTCGAACAGCAGCGCCTGGGCCTGCTCCTGCCGTTCGGTGTCCCCGGCGAACAGGGGCTCGGCCTCGGCCAGCAGGCCCAGGGCCTCCTGCGGCTGCCTGGCCACCACCAGGCTGTGGGCCAGCCGCAGCAGGACGTCACCGCGCTCGGGATGGTCGTCGGAGGTGAGGTGGAGCAGCAGCCGCAGGGCCTCCACCGCCTCCTCCGCCTGCGCGGCGGCCCGCGGCCGGTCGCCCTCCGGCAGGCCGATCAGCGCGGCGGCGGCCAGCCGGTCGAGGCGGTCGCGCAGCGCGGCCTGCTCCTCGGCGGGGGTGAGTTCCAGGGCGCGACGGAGCGCGGCGACGGCCTCCTCGCGCACCTCCGGGCCCACCTCCTCGCCCTCGTCGGCGCTCAGGGCGTAGGCGGTGAGGGCGTGGCCGAGGTCGGAGTGCATCTGGGCCACGTTCGCGTCGGCCCCGGTGGCGGTCCGCGTCGCCGTCCGCAGCATCGCGATGGCCTCCGGCAGGCGGGTGCGGTCCTCGGCCTGCGCGGCGGAGGCGACCAGGGCCAGACCGAGGCCGTTGGCGCAACGGGCGTGGTTGGGGTGGCTCTCGGGGGTGGCGGCGAACGCGGTGCGCAGCACCTCGACGGCCTCGGTGATCCGCTCGGGCGGGGCCTGGCCGGAGTGGGCGCTCACCAGCAGCGCGTACCCGAGGTTGCAGCCGGCGAGCGCCCGGTCGGGGCCCTCGGGCGACAGGTACGGCATGGCCTCGCGGGACAGTCGGGCCGCGACCTCGAGGGCCTCCGGGTACGGCAGCGCAATGCCCGTCTCCAGCAGCAGTATCGCCACGTTGACGAGGGAGGCGGCATGCTCCCGGACGATCTCGTCGGGGTCCTCGGGCCGCCCGCCCCCGGGACCCAGCATGTGGTCGAGCCCCGCGCGCAGGGGCGGGGGAAGCGCGTCCGGCTGACCGGGGAGATGGCAGTAGAAGGGGGCGAGCAGCAGCAGGCCGTACCGGCCGTCCGCCTCGGCGGTCGGCGCCTCGGGCCGGTCGTCCGCGCGCAGCAGGCACGTCACGCCGAGGACGTACGCCACCTCCGGGTCGAGCCCGAAGCCGCCGTCCGGCGCGGGTCCGACCAGGTGCCACAGCAACCGGTCGGTCTCCCCGCGCGCCTCTTCGGTGTGCAGACGGGCGTTGCCCTGCGGACCGCCGGCCCGGTCCAGCCGCTGCCGCACGGCCTCCAGTAACCGCTCCCGTTCGGCCTGCCGGTGCTCCTCCGGCGGCCGGTGTGCGTCGGCCGTGTGCGTCGTCATGTGCGGTACTCCCGATGTCCGGCGCCGGGTGCTGTGCGCGTCTCTTCCGGTGGAAGCCGTGCGGTGTCCGTGTCCGGGGCGGGGCGCTCGCGTCTGGGCGCCCGGTGCCGGTCCGGTGTGCCTGTCGTCATGTCCGTACCCATATCCGCACCCCCTCGTCATGCTCTGCCCGCTTCCCGTGGCCCCGTCAGGACCGCCGCGGCCCCGCCCCCTTGCGGAACCGCTCGGTGACCGCCGGGCCCAGGCTCGCCCGGGCCGGGTGGGTCTCCTCGTCGAACCGTTCGAAGAGGTCCGGGAGATGGACGTCGACGGCCGACTCGACGAGTTCGGCGTACTCCTCGGCCCGCTCGCGGCAGCGCCGCCAGGCCACCAGGGCCGCGCCCGTCCCGGCCAGGGCGCTCGGCCACCACAGTGCGCCCAGCGGCAGGTACAGCAGGGCCCAGCCGCCGAGCCGCATCGCCTCGTCCAGGCGCTGCCGGGCCTCGGCGAGCGGCTGGCGGGTTGAGTCGGGCAGCAGCAGCCACAACCGGGGCCAGCTGTCGGCCAGTTCGAGCCGGTACTCCAGCCTGATCCGTACCGCCGGGGCGCGCAGCCGGTCCCCGATCCAGGTCGGGCATTCCGGCCGGACCAGCGCCACCTCGTTGCGCCGCGCCTCCAACTCGCCCACCAGGCCCGTGTCCGCACCCTCGGCGCGTGCCGCCCGGCAGGCCTGGTCACGCGCCTCCCAGATCCGGTGCCGCCGCCCGGTGAGCGCGTCGCCCACCCGGCCCAGCGGGCCCGGCCAACCCCCCAGCAGCGCCTGCTCGTACGGCCCCGCCAGCGCGTCGGCCAGCAGCCCGGCGGCGAAGGACGCGGCCAGCACGCCCAGCAGCAGCACCGCCGTACGCGTCGAGCCGGAAGCGGCGCCCTCCCCGGTCAGCGCGGTCAGCTGCCGGTGCAGCAAGTCCATGTCCCGCCAGTGCCGCTGACGCAGTGTCAGCGCGGTCGCCGCCACTGCCGTGAACACCAGTCCGGGCAGCACCACCGCGCCCGCCCAGCGTTCGGCGAGCTTCCGGCCGACATCCGTGACGAATCCGGAGAGCATGCCGGCCCGTTCAGCTCTCGGGGTCGAAGCGCAGGGCCAGGTCGAAGACCTCGCACACCGGCCGCTCCGCGTCGGCCGGCCGCTGCTCCCGGCGCGTACAGACCCCGCGCGGGCAGACGTGGGCGCCGAACAGGGCCCGGGGCGCCGCGTCCGCCACCGGGGTCGGGAGCGCCGGCCCGCGCTGGGCCGGCGCCGCACGATCCACCGTGGGGCCGGTGCGCAGCCCCAGGGTGTCGAGGTACTCGCCGATCGGCTCACCGGCGCGGGCGGCGCGCACGGCGCGGTCCATCACCCGTCGCCCGGCCGCACCCACCGGCCCCCGGTGCAGGACGCGCAGCCGGGGCAACTCCTCGCAGAGCAAGGCCAGTTGTTGGTCACGTTCCTCCTGTGACGACACCTCACCCATGGTAGTCCGATCCTCCGCCCTCGATCCGGGTTCCGCCGAGACCGTTCAGGCCCGCGCAGCTGCCGGGTGCGCCCGTCTCCTGGCCGTCACCGGAACCGGTCGGCGTGCCGCTGCCGCTCCTGCCGCTGCTGGTCCCCGGCCCGACCGGTCATCCCGCTCGGCCGCTGTCCGCCGCCCATGCCTGCGCCCATGCCCCCGGCCAGGCGGTCGTCCGCCGGAGTACGGAAACACTCGCGGTCTAGACTCTCCCCGCAACGGCCTGCGCACCGACGACCGTGGCCGAGAACGGGCAGCGTCTGCCACACCGAAGGGTATGCGGCGTTTTGATACGGATAGATTCAGTCACCAAGCGGTACCCGGACGGCACGGTGGCGGTCGACCGGCTGTCGTTGGAGATCCCGGACCGCTCGGTCACCGTCCTGGTGGGGCCGTCCGGCTGCGGCAAGACGACGACCCTGCGCATGATCAACCGGATGGTCGAACCGAGCGAGGGCACCATCCTCCTCGACGGCGTCGACATCCAGAAGCAGCCCGTCAACACGCTGCGCCGGTCCATGGGATACGTCATCCAGAACGCCGGTCTCTTCCAGCACCGCACGATCGTCGACAACATCGCCACCGTGCCCCGCCTGCTCGGCTGGAGCAAGGACAAGGCCCGCAAACGAGCGGCGGAACTGATGGAACGGGTGGGGCTCGACCCCTCGCTCGCCAGACGCTACCCCTACCAGCTGTCCGGCGGGCAGCAGCAGCGCGTCGGCGTGGCACGGGCGCTCGCCGCGGATCCGCCGGTGCTGCTGATGGACGAGCCGTTCTCGGCCGTCGACCCGGTGGTGCGCAAGGGCCTCCAGGACGAACTCCTGCGTCTTCAGGCGGAGTTGGGCAAGACCATCGTCTTCGTCACCCATGACATCGACGAGGCCGTCAAGCTGGGCACGATGGTCGCCGTACTGCGCACCGGCGGCAGGCTGGCCCAGTTCGCCCCGCCCGCCGAACTCCTCTCCGCCCCCGCCGACGCCTTCGTCGAGGACTTCCTCGGCGCCGACCGCGGCATCCGCCGGCTGTCCTTCTTCCCGTCCGCGGGGCTGGAGTTGCAGACCGCCCCCGTCGTCGCCGTCGACGCGAGCGCCGAGCAGATCGCCGCGCGCGCCACCGCCGACGTACCGTATCTCCTGGTGACCGGCCTCGACGGCAGACCGCTCGGCTGGAGCGCGCCGAAGGACCTCACCCACGGCGAGATCGCCCCGGAGCGGCTCCTGCCGTACGGGCGGCCCTTCGTGCCCGGCACGGACTCGCTGCGGGCCGCGCTCGACGGCGCCGTACTCTCCCCGACCGGCTGGGCGGTCGCCGTGGACGGCACCGGGCGGGCCGTCGGCGTCGTCTCGCAGCAGGTCATCGGCGAGGCCATCCGCAGCGCCCACGCGGCGCAACCCAGCGCCGCGAAGGTGGCCGGATGAACGACCTCTTCCACCTCCCGAGCGACCTCCAGAACAGCTACTTCGGCCTGGTCGGAGTGCATCTGCGCGAGGCCCTGCTGCCGGTCCTGGGCGGCCTGCTGGCGGCGCTGCCGATCGCCCAGCTGTGCGTGCGGCTGCGCTGGCTGTACGCGCCCGTGCTGTGGGTGACGACCGTGCTGTACGCGATCCCGTCGCTCGCCTTCTTCGTCGTCCTCATCGACTACACCGGCCAGACCGAGACCACCGTGATGATCCCGCTGGCCGTCTACAGCCTGGTCGTGCTCGTCCCCGCGATCGTCGACGGCGTCCGCTCGGTGCCGCAGGAGACCCTCGCCGCCGCCACCGCCATGGGGCTCGGACCCGTACGCCGGTACGTCCAGGTGCAGTTGCCGATCGCGGTGCCCGCGATCATGGCCGGACTGAGGGTCGCGACCGTCTCGAGCATCTCCCTCGTCAGCGTCGGCGCGCTCATCGGCAACCAGGGCGCGCTCGGCAACCTCCTCCACGACGGCATGGTCTACCACCAGCCGCGCCTGGTATGGCTCTCCGTGATCGGCACGGCCGTCCTGGCCGTCCTGGTGGACGCCGCGCTGGTCGTGGTCCGCCTGCTCCTGACCCCCTGGATGCCGCGCGGCTCCCGCGGGGCGCGCCCCGTCGACGCCACGGCCCGGCCAGAACCGGCCGCGGTCGCCCTGGAGGACGCCGTCCGATGAACGTACTCCACTTCGCCAACGCCTTCTTCAGCGACAGCGCCCACTGGCACGGCTACGACGGCATCCCGACCCGGCTGCGCGAGCACGTCCAGTACTCACTGCTGGCGCTCGCCATCGCCGCCGCCATCGCTCTCCCGGTGGGTCTGCTCACCGGTCACACCGGACGCGGCGGCAACGTCCTCGCCCTCATCGCCACCGCCGCCCGCGCGTTGCCCAGCTTCGGGCTGCTGGTGCTGATGTTCGTCCTGATCGGCTTCGGCCTGGTCCCCGTGATGATCCCGCTGGTCGCCCTGGCCGTCCCGCCGATCCTGGTGACGACGTACGAGGCGGTGCGCTCCGTCGCCCCGTCCCCCGTGGACGCCGCGCGGGGCATGGGCATGGCGGAGCCGCGGATCCTGTTCCAGGTCGAACTGCCGGTCGCGCTCCCGCTGATCCTCAGCGGCCTGCGCTCGGCGGCCGTCCAGATCATCTCGACGGCCACCATCGCGGCGTACGTCAGCCTCGGCGGGCTGGGCCGGTACGTCATCGACGGCCTCTACCAGCGCAGCTACGAGAAGGTCGTGGGCGGCGCCACCCTGGTGGCCCTGCTGGCGCTGGTCACCCTCGCGGTGTTCTCGGCCGTGGCCCGGATCGCGGTGTCACCCGGGGTGCGCCGCGCCGACTGACCGGTCAGCGCGCCTCGGTGCGGTCCAGCGCCAGCTCCAGTACGACGAGCAGCGCGTCCCGCACCGAGCCGCGCTCGCGCGCGTCGATGACCAGCACCGGGACACCGTCGGTGAGGTCGAGCGCCCAGCGGACCTCGTCCAGGGTGTGCTCCACCTTCCCGTCGAAGGCGTTGACCGCCACCGCGAACGGGATGCCCTTGTGCTCGAAGTAGTCGACGGCCGCGTAGCAGTCGTCCAGGCGCCGGGTGTCGACGATGACCAGCCCGCCGACCGCGCCCTCCACGATGTCGTCCCACATGAACCCGAACCGCTCCTGCCCGGGCGTGCCGAACAGGTACAGCTTCAGCGTCGGGTCGATGGTGAGGCAGCCGAAGTCCATCGCCACCGTGGTCGTGGTCTTGCGCGGGGTGTGCGTGAGGTCGTCCACGCCCGCCGCGACCTCGGTGATCGCGGCCTCGGTGGTCAGCGGCTCGATCTCCGAGATCGCGCCCACGGCGGTGGTCTTGCCCACACCGAAGCCGCCCGCGACCACCATCTTCACCGGCAGCGGCGGCCGTACGGCCGTCCGTCCGGCCGGGCCGCCGGTCGGAGCTTCAGTCGGTGTCACTCAGTACCCCCCGGGAGTCGGGGATGGCGCGGAGGCCATCGATAACCCTGCGCAGGACGGACGCGTCGTGGGTGGCGTCGGAGTCGGGCACGTACACCGTCAACTGCCCGGCCGCCCGCAGATCCTCGGCCAGCACCCGGACCACGTTCAGGTGCAGCCGCAGCCGGGCCGCGAGCTCGGCGATCGACTGCGGCAGCCGGCAGGCGGCGATGATGTCGTGCTGCTCGAAGGAGAGCCGGTCGAGCGCGTCGAGACCCTCCGCGGTGGCCACCACCTGGGTCTCGACGGGCACCGTCCGGCCCGAGCCGCTGTCCGCGACCCGGCCGGCGGTGACCAGGAACGGCCGTACGGCGGGGGCGGGGCCGACCGGGTCGGGGCCCGGGGGCGGGGAGCCGTCCGCCATGACTGCCTACTCTTCCTCTCTTGACTGTCTCGAGCGGCGCCTTACGACCGGACGGGCCGGTCAGCGCGTCGACGGGACGCCGACGGTGTTCTTCAGTTCGAGCACCAGCTGCGGGCTGAGCGCCGCACCGGCGCGGTTGGCGAACAGCGTCATCTCGTACGCGATGTTGCCGAGCTTGGCCTCCTTGTCGGCGACCACGCCGAGGACGGCGCCGCTGCCGATCGCGGAGACGATGACGTGGCCGCCCTCCAGATCGATGATGACCTTGTTGAGGCCGCCCAGGCCGTAGTTGCCGGACGCACCGGCGGCCAGGCTGGTGATGCCGGAGACGATCGCGGCCAGCCGCTCGGAGTGGGCGCGCTCGCGCAGCTCCGACACGGCGATGAGCAGCCCGTCGGAGGACACGGCTATGGCGTCCACGACGCCCGCGGTCTCGGTCGCGAAACGGTTGAGCAGCCACGTGAAGTCGGCTGCGGCGGCCTGCAGGTCGGTCGGCGGGGTGCCGCCCGCCGGGGTGTCACCTGTCGACGTGCTCACTGCTCGGCTCCTTCCGGGTGGTGGTCCTGGTCGTGCGTGTGATCCGCCGTCCGGGGCCCGCCGGTCACGCCAGGCCGGGGGAAGCCGCCGGCGTCACTGTCCCTCCGGGCGCGTTCCACCGCCGCCTCGAACTCCTCCAACGCGTCCCGCACGGCGTCCGCGTCGGTGGCCCGCGCCACCTGCGGTACGACCCGCGCGGCACCGGCGGTCGTACGGAGGGTGGCTCCGCGCACGCGGCGGCGGAGGGCGCGGGAGCCGGCCGAGTCGGTGTCGGCGGAGGAGGGTGCGTCGGTGTGTGTGCCGGGAGTCCCGGTGGGGGCGCCGGACGTGCGCGGGACCGGGCCGTCGGTCGGCGCCGGTTCCTCGCCCGCCGACTCGCGGCGCGGGACCCGGCGGGGGAGCGGGGCGGGGTGCTCGTGCCCGAAGGCCGCGCCCGGGGACGCGGGGTGGCTGCGGACGGTGGCCGGGGCCGCCGCCGACGCACCGGAGGACGCCGGGGCACCGGCGGTCGCGGGCGCGCCGGAAGACGTGGGGCCGACGGGAGCGGCGGACGTACCGAGCGCGGAGCCGCCGGAGGCCGACGCACCGGACGCCCCAGAACCCCCGGCAGACGCCGACTCGCCGGCAACCCCCGTCCCCGCCGAACCGCCGGAGGCAACCGTCAGCAGCAGCCGCGCGGGCAGTGTCACCTCCGCCGTCACGCCCCCGCCCGGGGTACGGCTCAGCTCCACCCCGATCTCCCAACGGCGCGCCAGTGTGCCGACCACGAACAGGCCCAGCACCTTGGTGGGCACGACGTCCAGGCGTTCGCGGCGGATCAGGCGGGCGTTCTCCTCGGCGAGGCGTTCGGCGCTCATGCCGAGGCCGTGGTCGGTGATGACGATGTGGGTGCCCTCGGCGCCGGAGCGGACGGCCACCTCGACGGGGCTGCCCTCGGGTGAGAACGACACCGCGTTCTCCAGGAGTTCGGCCACCATGAGGGTGAGGTCGCCGATGATGTCGGGCTCGACCGTCGCGTCCGCCGCGGCGTGCAGCCGCACCCGCTGGTAGCCCTCGATCTGACCGAGCGCGGCCCGTACGACGTTGCTGAGCGCGGCGGGCCCGGCGTCCAGGACGGTCTCCCGGATGCCGGCCAGCAGCATCAGGCTGTCGGCGTTGCGGCGCAGACGCACGGCGATGTGGTCGATGGAGTACAGCCGCTCCAGCAGCGCCGGGTCGGTCTCGCCCCGCTCCACCGCGTCGATCAGCGCAAGCTGCCGGGTGGTCAGATTGCTGACCCGGCGGCCGACGTTGCCGAACATCTCGGCGACGTTGCGCCGGCTGAGCACCTGCCGTTCCAGCAGCGCGGCCGCGGTGGTCTGCACGCGGTTGAAGGCGTCGGCCAGGTCGCCGATCTCGTCGCGCGCGGTGACGGGCATGTCCCGCAGCCGGGGCGGCCCGTCGTCCTCGGCGTCGTCGTCGGCCACCCGGGCCAGTTCCCGGCCCGCGACGTCGGCGACCTCCTGCGCCACATCGGTGAGGGCCTGAACCGGCCGGATCACCGAGCGGCGGACCACGACGGCGAAGGCCAGCCACAGGGCGAAGCCGATCAGTGCGACGCTCAGCAGCAGGCCCGCCCGCCACTGGGCCGAGCCCGCCGCCTCGTCGGCCCGGTCGGCGATCCGGTCGATCAGCGAGGTGGTGATCTTCAGCCGGTCCCCGGCCTGTTCGGCGTAGTCGGGGTAGTCGCTCAGCGCGTCCTTGACCGCCGCGCGGATCTCGGCCTGGCTGCCGGCCGCCAGCGGCCGGGGTCGATCTGCAGTTCGGCGTACGACTCGGCGATGTTGCGCTGCGCGGGGGTGTGGTCGATCCCGGCCAGCGCCTCCGCCTGGTCCTCGTCGGCGAACCGGGCGAACCGGTCGGCCTGGTGGTCGTACAGGTCGTAGGCGCCGACCGCGTTGGTGAACTCGATCAGCGCGTTGGTGTCCCCGGTCGTCGCCGAGAACACGCTGGTCTCGAAGGAGCTGTGGGCGGCGTCCGCGCGCAGCAGCGAGTCCAGCAGGTTGCCGGTGAAGGTCGAGGCCAGGGACGCGTTGCGGTCCAGGCCGAGGCCGTCGATCAGGTCGCCCGCGGCAGTGGTGTACGCCGGGTCGATGTTGTCGGCGGGGAGGTAGCCGCCCTCGACGGTCCGGCGCAGGCTGGTCAGGCCCTCGACCTGCCGCAGGGCCTGCGCCTCGCTGTCCGGCAGCCGGTCGCCGAAGGTGCCGCGCACCTTCTCCGCCTGCGCCTTCACGGCGTCCTGCGCCGCGCGGAAACCGGCGGGCGAGGGCTTGCCGGCGCCCGCCTCGTAGTGCGCGGAAAGCAGGATGGCCTGCTGGTGTTCGGCCTCCACCAGGTTCACCAGCCGGGCGACCCGGGCGCTGTCGCGGACGAGCCGGGCCGCCGACCGGGCGCTGTTCGACTGCTGGACGAGGTCGGTGATGAGGTAGGACAGCAGTACGGCGATCACCGCGAGCGGCACGCCGACCAGGATGTTCAGCTTGCGCCGGAAGGGCCAGCGGTCGGCGAAGCCCCGGCCGGGCGCGTCCACCGCGTTCGTGGACACCGGGCCTCCTTGGTAGGGGTGTCTCCACCCGAACTGATGAGCATCGACACCGAAGCGCGCCCCGTACACCGCTGTGACCGACGTCAACTGCGGCGAGACTACAGCGTCCTTGAAGCGTCGATCGGCTCGACTTGTGTCAAGAATCCGTTACAAAACAACCGCAACTAGCAAGGGATTGAAGTCAATCGGTGACCAAGGGCCTCTTGACTGACCGAGAAGTGGCTGGATTGGATCAGTCGCAGAGTTGTCCACCGCCCCATCTGAGCCCGGAACGGGAACCGTGACCTCCAACACCCACACCAGCAGGTCCATCCGGAGACACCCCGGCGCGGTGATCGTCGCGCTGGCCGCGGCGACGGCCCTGCTGGCGGGCTGTTCCTCCTCCGACACGTCCGACGACCCGCTCGCGGGCGAGAAGGCGAGCAAGGGCACCGTCGTCGTCGGATCCAACAACTTCCCCGAGAGCATCCTGATCGCCGACATCTACGGCGAGGCTCTGAAGGCCAAGGGGATCAAGATCAGCTACAAGCCGAACATCGGCAGCCGCGAGACCACCTACGGTCTGCTCAAGAACGGCACCATCTCGGTCCTGCCCGAGTACAACGGCGCCCTGCTGGCCTACCTCGACCCGAAGGCCACCCCGAAGAGCGTCGGGGAGACCACGGACGCCATCAACGCCAAGCTCGACTCCAGGCTGACCCTGCTGAACCCGGCGTCGGCGCAGGACAAGGACTCCGTCACCGTCAACAAGGAGACGGCGGACAAGTACCACCTCACCGGGAAGTCCTCCGTCGCCGACCTCAAGGACGTCGCGAAGGACCTGGTCATCGGTGCCTCGCCGGAGTTCCAGACCCGGCAGCAGGGCCTGGTCGGCCTGAAGTCCGTGTACGGCCTTCGGTTCAAGTCCTTCAAGGCGCTCGACGCGGGCGGCCCGCTCACCCAGGCGGCGCTGAAGAAGAACACCGTGCAGGTCGCGGACATCTTCACCACGGACCCGACCATCTCCGAGGAGAAGTTCGTCGTCCTGCAGGACCCGAAGAACCTCTTCGGGTTCGAGAACGTGCAGCCGCTGGCCTACAAGTCCGCGCTCGACCAGAAGGGCATCGACACCCTCAACGCGGTCTCCGCCAAGCTGGACACGGCCGCGCTGCTGGACCTGGGCACCCAGGTGCAGTCGCAGAACAAGGACCCGCTGGACGTCGCCAAGGCCTGGCTGAAGCAGGCCGGCCTCGACTGACCCTCCGCCCACGGACACGACCGCCGGCAGAGCGACGCGGGTGCCCCCGGCCTCCGGGGACACCCGCGTCGTGCTCGGCGGCCGCGGCCTGACCGGGATCGTCCGGCTCGCCGACGCCGCCGCCGAACCCGCCGTACCGCCCGAGGCGCTGGGCCGGGTCCGCCGCTCCTGGGAGACGGCGGCGCGGCCGGCCGCCGGGGGTCGCCTGTGCGGGCGCGGCACCGGCGTCGGCGCCCACCGCTCGGTGGCGGTCGGCCCCGACGACGAGACGGCCACGGCCTGCGGCTGCTGCGCGGCCACGCGGGCGGCGCCGGCCCCCTCCTCCCCGGCACCGTCCTGGCGGCGACCGGCACCGGCCCGGTCGGCTACCCGCCGATCGTCGCCGACCTCACCCAATTCCCCGCGCGCAGCGGCGCGTTGCTGTGCACGGGCCTGCTGGTCCTGGCCGCCTTCGCGGTGCACCAGCGCCGGATGGCGGCCACCGGCCGCAGCCCCCTGCTGGAGCGATGCCCCCATCCTCGCGGACGCCACGGGAAGAGGGCTCAGAGGTCGAACTCGTGCGGCGGCAGCTCCAGCGTGAAGCAGGCCTCGCGCACCACGGCCTGCTCGGTCTTGTCGAAGTTCCCGTCCGCACCGCCGATGACGATCCCGATCTGGATGACGGCACGCGCCTCCGCGGGCTTCTTCTTCGCCTTGGCGATCTCCTGCAGCACGCTCACCTTGCCGAAGGCGAAATCGGTGGTCAGCTTGTTCAGGTTGTCCTCGAAGCGGCGCCGCAGGTCGTCGGCGGGGAAGTTCTGCAACACCTCGTTCGTGGCGATGAGCTGCGCCACGCGCTGCCGCTCGGACGGGTCGATCGTCCCGTCGGCGGCTGCCACGAGCGCGCACATCGCCATGCTCGCGTCGCGGAACGCACCGCTCTTCAGATCGTTCTTCTTCGCCACCAGCTGGGTCTGCATCGTCGACGCGGACTCCTTGACGCGGTCCCACAGAGCCATGCGAACTCCTCACACAAGCCGAAACACCCAGTCGATCACCTCTACAGCGAAGTGGAAACTACTGGGCCGGCCGACAAGTTCCGGCGCCCGTGACCTGTTCGGGGGACCGCGGCGGCGATCGGCGGTTAACATCCGGATCATGGCCACCGCGGAACCCACCATCCTCGCGACCTCCGGCGGACACCGCGGGGGCAGCCGGACGATGGTGGAGTTCGACGCCCTGGTGCACCACGCGGTCGACCTGTCGGGGGCGCACGGCCGCCGGCCGCGCGTGATGTACGTCGGTACGGCCATCGGGGACGCCGAACACTTCACCGCGCGGATGACCGAGGCGGCGCGGGTGGCGGGGTTCGACCTCACGCCGCTCCACCTGTTTCCCCGGCCCAACCTGGACGACGTCGAGGGCGCCGTCCTCGAACAGGACGTCGTCTGGGTCATGGGCGGCTCGGCGGCGAACCTGCTGGCCGTGTGGCGGGTGCACGGCCTGGACCGGACCATGCGCCGGGCCTGGGAGTCCGGTGTGGTCCTCAGCGGTGTCAGTGCGGGCTCCATCTGCTGGTTCCGGGGTGGCACCACCGACTCCTTCGGCCCCGAACTCCGCCCGCTCACCGACGCGCTCGGCTTCCTCCCGTACGGCAACGGCGTCCACTACGACACCGACCGGGGCCGCCGCCCCCTGGTCCACCGCCTCGTCGCCGCCGGGACCCTCCCCGTCACCCACTGCACGGACGACGGCGTCGGCCTCGTCTACCACGGCACGGAACTCACCGAGGCGGTCACCGAGACGCCGGGCAAGGGCGCCTACGTCGTCGCCCGCGACGGCGACACGGCGGTGGAGGAACGGATCGAACCGCGGAGGCTGCCGGGGGTGTGAGGCCGCGGCGGCAGCGGCGTCCGCCCCCGCCGGGAGCTAAACGGGTTCCCCCGCCCTCTCCGGGAGGTCACCGACGCGGGCGCCGCGGTCTACGTCAACTGACCGTCACGGGCGAGGCGTCAGCGCCGACGCAGACGCAGAGCGAGGGCGGCGCCCCCGATGAGTACCAGTACCGCGGCGGCGCCGCCCGCCAGCAGGGGGGCGGAGGGTCCGGATCCGGCGTCCGTGTCGGAAGCCACCGGAGTGCTGTCGGCGGCGGTGCTCGCGGCCCGGGGGGCGGTGGTCGCCGACCGGGCCGCCTTCCCGGTTGCCGCACCGGCCGAAGCGGAGGCCGATGCCGGGGCCGACGCCGAGGCGGATGCGGAGGCCGAAGTCGGAGCCGGAGCCGGCGCGGCGGCCTTCTTCTCCGGAAACACCACGTCGGAGCACGAGTAATAGGTGTCCGGTGTACTGCTGTTCTGCCAGATCGTGAACAGCACGTGCCGCCCCGTCCGGTCCGACGGGAGCGTGCCCCTGATGTGGTACGCGCCGTCGGTCAGCGCCGGGTCCGTGACCTGGGCGAAGGGCCGCGCGGGCAGGTCCGCCCACGTCAGCGGCTCGGCCGGGTCGTAGCCGGGCTTGGTCAGGTACAGCTTGAACGTGCCGGTGTGCGCGATGGTCGAGGCGTACGTCATCGTCAGACGGGCGCCCGGGGTCAGCCGGGTCGACGGCCAGTCCGTACGGGCCAGGTCGAGACCCTTGTAGGCGGGCAGGCCGCCGCTGCACAGCCGCCCGTCCGGGATCACCTGCCGGTCGCGGCCGTTCACGCCCGCCACCCGCAGGTTGTCCCACATCGTGAAGGACGCCTTGTTCGCGGCGACAGCCGCCCGGCACGCCGCCGACCGGGCCGCGCTGCCGCCCTCGGGGGAGCAGGCGTACACCCGGCTGACCGGATCCGTCGGCGCGCCGTGCGCCGCGGCCGGTCCCGCCGCCCACAGCGACAGCAGGGCCGAGGCCGCCACGGCGGCACCCGTGACCCTCAGGTGTGCGGTCATCCGAGTCATCGGGGACGCCTCCTCGGCCGGTGCGGCAACGGTGTGTCCCCTGCAGTACGGGAACCGGGCCGGGAGTGTTCAGATCAACTCCTCGCCTCCCTTGCCTCCTCGGCCACGACTTCGGTGACCTCCAGGGCCGGTTGGTGCGCGCACGCACCGACCGGCCCGTCCGTTTGAGGTCCCGTTGAGAACCGCCCGACCTCCTCGTATCGTGGCGATCACCGGCGCCGGGGCCCAGGGTTCGCCATGGCCTCCGGAAAACGGCCAAAGACCGAGGAAGGGGCCCGCTTTGACCTCGTCCACTTGTGGACCTTCACAGGTGCCGGGGCCGTCCTCTACGTCACTTACACGTGTCGGTCACCGAGTCCGCACAACCTGCTCCGTCGCCGCATGGTGAGCTATCGTATGCGCGGGGTAAAAAACAAACGGCACGCCCCGTTGGTTTCTGGAGTCAAGGAGTGTTCCGTAGATGGCGAGGCAGTTACGCGCCGAGCAGACCCGAGCGACGATCATCACCGCCGCGGCCGACCTCTTCGACCGTCACGGCTACGAATCCACCAGCCTGAGCGACATCGTCGAGCACGCCCGGGTCACCAAGGGCGCGCTCTACTT
Organism: Streptomyces sp. NPDC051636; assembly: GCF_044453765.1. NCBI lineage: Bacteria > Bacillati > Actinomycetota > Actinomycetes > Kitasatosporales > Streptomycetaceae > Streptomyces > Streptomyces sp. NPDC051636. The sequence goes on from NZ_JBITDA010000013.1 coordinate 119,837, forward strand.
CCACTTCGCCGCCAAGGAGGACCTGGCGCGCGCCATCATGGAGCTGCAGGCCCAGGCTTCGCGGAAGGTGGCCCGGGAGGCGGAGAAACGCGGCTGCTCCTCGCTGGAGTTCCTGATCCGCACCACGTTCGGGATCGCCCGGCTCGCGGTCGAGGACCCGATTCCCCGGGCGGGACTCCGCCTCGCCACCGCGGACGTCGCTGTACGGCCGCCGCTGAAGCACCCCTTCTCGCAGTGGCTGGAACTCTCCACCCGCAAACTCCTCGGTGCCGTCAAGGAGTCCGACGTGCACCCGGACATCGACGTCGACGCCGCCGCCCACTCCCTTGTGTACTTCTTCGTCGGCACCCGTGTCGCGGGCCGCTCCCTCGACCCCGACGGACGGCTGCCCCGCAGGGTCGCCGAGATGTGGCACCTCATGATCCGGGGCATCGTCCCGGTGCCCCGCCGCGCCCGCTACCTGACCCTCACCACCCAGCTGGAGCGGGAGGCCAGAACCGCCTGACCCGCGCGGTACGGTGACGCCCATGCCCGACACCCCCGCCGCGCCCGTGATCCTGGGCGACGAACCCGGCTCGTTCCCGCGGAGCGTGCTGGCCGAGCGGCATCCCGCGATCATCCGGCAGGTACGGGACGCCTTCCCGTACGGCCCCGAGCAGCACCGCGCGCTCGACGCGCTGCTGACCAGCTGTACCGAGGGCGTGATCGAGGCGCTGCCCGCCGACGCGCCCGACCGCGACCGGTGGCTGACCTGGGGTGCGGACCGCTGCGCCGGCCGCTCCTGGTCCGACGTGCCCTGGCTGTGGTCCGAGAGCTACTTCTACCGTCAACTCCTCGGCGCCACCGGCTACTTCGGACCCGGACCCTGGACGGGCATCGACCCCTTCCGCCCCTTCAAGCGCGCCGAACTCGACGCCGAGGAGACGGACGAGGAACTGGCCGCGCTCGACGCGCTGGAGGACCTCCCCGCGGACGAACGGGCGCGCGCCCTGCTGCACGGCTCGCTCTGGGGCAACCGCGCCGACCTCGGCTTCCGCCTCTCCGCCGCCGGCGCCGAGGCCCAGGAGGCCGTTCCCGCCCTGGTCGCCGACGACAGCGAGGCCCTTTGGGCCCTGCTCCCGCCCTCCGGCACGGGCACCCTGTGCCTGGTCGCGGACAACGCGGGCCGCGAACTCGTCCCCGACCTGCTCCTGATCGCCCACCTCCTCGCCGAGGGGCGCGTCGGCCGGGCCGTGCTGCACGTCAAGCCCCACCCGTACTACGTCTCCGACGCCACCACCGCCGACGTGGCCGACGCCCTGCGCCGGCTCGTCTCGGCTCCGGGCACGGCCGCCGGGTACGGTCGGCGCCTGTGGGCGGCGATGGCCGACGGCCGTCTCTCGGTGCGCGCCCACCCCTTCTCCTGCGCCCCGCTGCCGTACGCGGACATGCCGGACGACCTGCGCGCCGAGTTCGCCGCCGCCACGCTGACCGTCGTCAAGGGCGACCTCAACTACCGGCGCCTGGTGGGCGACCGGCTGTGGCCGCCGACCACGCCCTTCCAGGACGTCACCGCGTATTTCCCCGGCCCGGTCGCCGCCCTGCGCACGCTCAAGTCCGACGTGATCACCGGCCTGGACGCCGGTACCGAGGCCGCTCTCGTCGCCGCGGAAGGACAGCGCTGGCGCACCGGAGGCACCCACGCGCTGATCCAGCTCAAGCGATAGTCGGCCGAGGCGCACCGGCAGTGACTTCAGCCCGTTGACGAAGTCCGACACCAGCCGCTCGGCACGCCCGGCGAGCCGGAGTGCGGGCAGCGCCCGCAGCGCCTCCTCGTACTCCCGGACCGGCCGCCCGCCGCCCCCGCGCTGCCCGTCAGCCGACCTGCGGCACCCGGGCCGCCGCGTGCCCGGCCGCGGCCCGCGCCAGCGCCCGCAGCACCGGGTGCGGGCGCGAGCCGTCACCGGACAGCTCCGGCTGGAAGAGGGTGGCCAGGAAGAAGGGGTGGCCGGGGAGTTCGGCGACGCGGACCTGGCCGTCCTCGTCGTGCCCGGAGAAGCGCAGACCGTGCGCGCGCAGCACCTCCAGGTGGCGCGAGGGGCCGTACGCGCAGAAGTACCGCTCGACCGTCCGCTCCGAGCCGATCACGGACTCGGCGAGCGAGCCCGGCTCGATCCGCACCGGAGCCTCGTGGCCCACGAGGGAACAGGCCAGCGGCTCGATGAGCGGGTCCTGCGCGTCGGGGTCGTTCTCCGCGTGCGCGACCCGGGTCAGTCCGCACACGTTCCGGGCGTATTCGAGCAGCGCGTGCTGGAAGCCGCCGCACGTGCCCAGGAAGGGAATGCCGGACTCGCGGGCGGTCCGTATCGCCGCGAGCACGCCCGCCTCACTGCGGTACGGGCTGCCCGGCAGCACCCACACGGCGTCGAAGCCGCGCACCGTGTCCGCGGCCTCGGCGTCCTTCGACGGGATCCAGTAGGCGTCGAGAACGAGCCGGTCGCGTGCGGTGAGCGCGTCGAGCAGGCGCGGGATCCGGGCGTGCGAGACGACGTTGGGGGAGCGGTCCCCGACCAGGGCGATGGTGGCGGTGTGCGTCGCGGGGTGGGCTGCGGTGTTCGGCATGGCTCTCATCCTGGGTGCGATCTCGTGTTCACGTCCAACGATGATCAGTGCACCTTCGATAAGCACTGCTGATGGGCGGGTGGGATCCTGATCGCCATGGATCCGCACCTGCTGCGCACGTACGTCACCGTCGCCCGCCTCGCCTCCTTCTCCGAGGCCGCGCGCGAGCTGGGCTACACGCAGTCCGCCGTGTCCCAGCACATCGCGGCGCTCGAACAGGACCTCGGTGCGCCGCTGCTCACCCGCCGCCCCGTCACGCCCACCGCGGCGGGCGAGCGGCTGCTGGAACACGCGGGTCCGCTGCTGCTGCGCCTCGACGCGGCCCGCGCGGACGTCGTGCGGATGGCGGCCGCGCCCGAGCAGGGGCTGACCCTCGCCGCGACCCCCACCGCGCTGCACCCCCGTGTACTCGCCGCGCTGCCGGGCGTGGGCGTGACCCTGCGCGTCCTCGCCCGGGACGCGATCCCGGCCGCCGTCGCCACCGGCGCCGCCGACCTGGGCCTGGCCGACGGGCTGGCCGCGCCCAGTGACCCGCTGCGGCTGCCCGACGTGGCGCCACTGACCACGCACGGCGTCGGCGAGGATTCCGTCGCCGTCCTCCTGCCCGTCGGCCACCCGCTCGCCGGCCGCCCGGGCCTGCGCCTCGGCGACCTCGCCGACGCCCGCTGGCTCGACGCCCCCGAAGCGGGCCTGCCCCTCGCCCAGCTGCGCACCGCGGCCGGCGGCGGCGCCTTCCGCCCCGCCCTGCGCTACGAGGGCACCGACGTCCGCACCCTCACCGCCCTCGCCGCCGCCGGTCACGGCCTGGCCCTGCTGCCCCACCCGACGGCCACCGGCGTGCCGGGCACGGTCGCCGTCCCGCTGACCGAGCCGCGGGTCGTCCACCGCACGGAGCTGCTGTACGCCGGGACACCGGGGGGAGCGGCGGGGGCGCTGGTGGAGAGGCTGCTGGGAGGGGCCTGAGCGGCGGGCGGGTGGAGCTGCGGGGCGCGTCGGCGGTGCGGGGCCGGCCCGCGGCGGGCACGGCCGCGTGGGGCGGGCGCCTCTCACGCGGGACTGCCGACCTGCGGCGGGTCCCGCTCGTCCGGGGCCGCGACCCCTGTACTTTCCCGTTGCTGACCCGGGTTCAGTCTCACTCGTTCGTGGCTCGTCGTACCCCGGTGCGCCGGGTAGTGCGCCTGGTAGAGCACCAGCCGGAGGCGATCCATGGAACAGACTGCGTTGCGCCCCAAGCCGATGCCCGGTCAGCAGCGCCGGGGCGACGGTCCCGGCGGGCCCACGCGGCGCCCGCACGCGGCGCGCCGCCGCGGCCGACGGCTGCGGACCGTGCTGTTCGGCCTGTCCGTCGGTACGGTCCTGGTGCTGTCCGGCATCGGGCTCGGCACGGTCGGCGCCACCGTGATCGGCATGAGCAGGCTCGCCGAACTGCGCCACCAGGCACCGACCGGCCCCTCCGTGCCGGCCACGCCCTTCGCCGCCCACAACCCCGCTCAGGCGCCGCCCGCCGCGACCCTCGGCCTGGAGGTCATGGACGCCGAGAAGGCGGGCGCGCTGGTCGTCGGCGTCCACGTACCCGGCCCGGGCTACACGGCGGGCCTGGTCCGCGGCGACGTACTCCTCCAGGTCGACCGGACCCGCGTCGACACCGCCGCCGACCTCGCCCGGGCCGTCTCCCACGCCCGCCCCGGAGCCCGGATCACCCTCACGGTGCGCCACCGCAGCGGCGGCTACCAGCAGCTGACCGCCGTCCCGGGACTCGTCACGTGAGCACGGCCCCCGGCCGGGCCCGTACCGGGGCGCAGGACTCCGTAACCGGCTCGCGCCGCCCTCCGTGTCCGGGCAGGATGCTGCCGTAGCCCTCGCCCAGCACCTTCCCGCGTTCACGGAGGCCCGGATGACCGGTCGTACGCCCGTGCCCTTCACCGCCGACGACTACAGGGCCCGCATGGAGCGCGCCGCTCACGCCGCCGCCGACGCCGGTCTCGCCGGGCTGCTCGTGGCGCCGGGCCCGGACCTGGTCTGGCTCACCGGCTACGCGCCCACCGCGGTCACCGAACGGCTCACCGTGCTGGTCCTCGCCCCCGGCCAGGACCCCGTGCTCGTCGTGCCCACGCTGGAGGCCCCGGATGCCGAGAAGGCGCCCGGCGCCGCCGCCCTGGCCCTGCGGGACTGGACCGACGGCAAGGACCCCTACGCCGTCACCGCCGCCCTCCTCTCCCACGACGGCCGCTTCGGCATCAGCGACAACGCCTGGGCCATGCACCTCCTCGGCCTGCAGAAGACGCTGCCCGGTACCTCCTACGCCCCCCTCAACGACGCCCTGCCCATGCTGCGCGCCGTGAAGGACGCGGCCGAGCTGGAGCTGCTGGCGGCGGCCGGAGCGGCCGCCGACGCGACGTTCGAGGAGATCCGGAAGGTGCCCTTCGCCGGCCGCCGGGAGTCCGACGTCGGCCACGACCTCGCCGGCCTGCTGCGGCGGTTCGGACACTCCCAGGTCGACTTCACCATCGTCGGCTCGGGCCCGAACGGCGCCAACCCGCACCACGAGGTCGGCGACCGCGTCATCCGGCGCGGCGACATGGTCGTCCTCGACTTCGGCGGCCTGAAGGACGGCTACGGCTCCGACACCACCCGCACCGTCCACGTCGGCGAGCCGACCGAGGAGGAGCGCAGGGTGCACGACGTCGTGCGCGCCGCCCAGGAGGCCGGCTTCCGCGCGGTACGGCCCGGCGTCGCCTGCCAGGAGGTCGACCGGGCCGCCCGCGCGGTGATCACCGACGCGGGCTACGGCGAGTACTTCATCCACCGCACCGGCCACGGCATCGGCGTCACCACGCACGAGCCGCCGTACATGATCGAGGGCGAGGAACAGCCCCTTGTGCCCGGCATGTGCTTCTCCGTCGAACCCGGCATCTACCTGCCCGGCCGCTTCGGGGTGCGCATCGAGGACATCGTCACGGTCACCGAGAACGGCGGACGCCGCCTGAACAACACCACCCGCGAGATGGTCATGGTGGACTGAGAGGGCAAACGGGTACCCACTGACGAACCTCCGGACGACAACGGCGCGACCATGACCCAGGCACCGACACCCACCGCGGACACCGTCCGCCGACTGGTCCGTTCGCTGCTCAAGGAGAGCGCGGAGGGCACCCACGGACCCGACGTACGGCCCGTCGCGGAGGGCGGCGAGCACTCCACCTGGTGGGTCGGCACCCGCTACGTGCTCCGCCTCGCCCCCGACCGCGACGCCGCCGCCCGCCAGCGCCGCGAGCTGCGCCTGCGCGACCTCGTACGCCCGCACCTGCCCGTCGCCGTCCCCACCAGCGTGGCGCACGGAGAGTGGGCGCCCGGCCTCACCTACACGCTCGACACGAAGGTGCCCGGCGGCACGGGGGAGGAGCACGACGTCTCCGCCGTCGGCGAGGCCGACCTGGCCGGGCTGCTGACCGGGATGCGCGAGGTGCCCGTACGGCAGGCCGAGACGCTCGGAGTCCCGCGCACCGCCCCGCGCTCCCTGGAGGCGCTGCGCCGGATGGCCGTACATGCGGCCGAACGCCTCGGCGCCGCGGACGAGTTCGACCCCGCCCGGATGACCCAGCTGACCCCGCCCGGCGCGGCCCAGCTCGCCGCCCAGCCCGGTACGGCCGTCCTGGTCCACCACGACCTCAGGGGCGAGCACCTCGTGGTCAGCGCCGACGGGCGGGTCCGCGGCATCCTCGACTGGACCGGCGCGGTCGTCGGCGACCCCGCCGAGGACATCGCCGGCCTCGCCGTCGCCGTCGGCTCGCCCGCGGCCGTCCGCGCCGCCACCCTCGCCGGGTACGGCGCCCGCCCCTGCCTGCGCGGGCTGTGGATCGCCCGCTGCGACACCGTCATCCGCCTCACCGGCCGCCTAGCGGGCCGCGACACCACCCCCCTCCCGCTCCTGCGGACCCAGCTGCGGCGCGCCTGGGAGGCGATCCTGCTGGAACGGGTGACGGAGTTCCGGGAGGACGAGGCGGACGGCGAGCCGTAGGAGAACTCACCGCAGGTGTGAAGGCACTGCCCGAGCGCCCCGGGTCACTCCTGCGCCAGCACCACGCACGACTCCCCGGGCACCTGCAGCAGCCCGTCCGCCCCCGGCGTCTCCACCGGGTCCCACGCGGCCAGGACCTCGGCCCGGCGGGTGCCGAGCGGGATCGCCGCCACCTCCTTGCCCAGGTTGACGGCCACCCGGACGTCCCCGCGCCGGAAGGCGAGCCAGCGGGCCTCGCCGTCGTAGGCCACCTTGGTGTCCGCGAGGTCGGGGTCGGTGAGGTCCGGCTGCTCGTGGCGCAGGGCGACGAGCCTGCGGTACCAGGCCAGCACGCGCGCGTGGGGCTCCCGCTCCGGCTCCGACCAGTCCAGGCACGAGCGGTCCCGGGTCGATGGGTCCTGCGGGTCCGGCACGTCCTCCTCGGCCCAGCCGTGCGCCGCGAACTCCCGCCGCCTGCCCCGCCGTACCGCCTCCGCCAGCTCCGGATCGGTGTGGTCGGTGAAGAACTGCCAGGGCGTGCCGGCCGCCCACTCCTCGCCCATGAACAGCATCGGCGTGAACGGCGCGGTCAGCACGAGCGTGGCGGCGCAGGCCAGCAGGCCGGGGGAGAGGGCGGCCGCGAGACGGTCGCCCTGGGCGCGGTTGCCGACCTGGTCGTGGGTCTGGCTGTAGCCGAGCAGCCGGTGCCCCGCGACGCGCGCGCGGTTCAGCGGGCGGCCGTGGTGCCGGCCCCGGAAGCTGGAGTAGGTGCCGTCGTGGAAGTAGCCGCCGGTGAGCGTCTTGGCGAGGGCGGCGAGGGGGGCGCGCGCGAAGTCGCCGTAGTAGCCCTGGGACTCGCCGGTCAGCGCGGTGTGCAGGGCGTGGTGGAAGTCGTCGTTCCACTGCGCGTGCAGGCCGAGGCCGTTCTCCGCGCGCGGCGTGATCACGCGAGGGTCGTTGAGGTCGGACTCGCCGATCAGGAACAGCGGCCGGCCCAGCTCGGCGGCCAGTTCGTCCACGGCCGTCGACAGCTCTTCCAGGAAATGGCACGCGCGCGTGTCCCGCAGCGCGTGCACCGCGTCCAGCCGCAGCCCGTCGATCCGGTAGTCCCGCAGCCACGCCAGCGCGCTGCCGACGAAGTACGCGCGCACCTCGTCCGACCCGGGCGCGTCCAGGTTGACCGCCGAGCCCCAGGGCGTGTGGTGGGTCTCCGTGAAGTACGGGCCGAACGCGGGCAGGTAGTTGCCGGACGGGCCCAGGTGGTTGTGCACGACGTCGAGGACCACGCCGAGGCCGCGTTCGTGCGCCCGGTCGACAAACCGTTTCAGCGCCTCGGGCCCGCCGTACGGCTCGTGCACCGCCCACAGCGAGACACCCTCGTATCCCCACCCGTGCCGTCCCGGGAAGGGGCACAGCGGCATCAACTCCACGTGGGTGACGCCCAGTTCCACCAGGTGCTCCAGCCGCCCGGCCGCCGCGTCCAGGGTGCCCTCACGGGTGTACGTGCCCACGTGCAGCTCGTACAGCACCGCACCTGGCAGCCCGCGCCCCGGCCACGCCCCGGCACGCCACGCGTACCGCCCGTGGTCGACGACCGCGCTCAGGCCGTCCGGGCCGTCCGGCTGCCGGCGCGAGCGCGGGTCGGGCAGCACGGGACCGTCGTCCACCGCGAACCCGTACCGCGAGCCGTCGCCCGCCTTCGCCTCACCGGTCCACCACCCGGCCCGCTCCGGATCGCGCTCCAACGCGCGCGTGGCGCCGTCGCACTGGAGCGTCACACGGTCTGCCTGCGGTGCCCACACCTCGAACTGCACGGACGGTTCCCCTTCGTCTGTTCACCGTGATGTAGCCCGTCCATCGTGCTGCAAACGCGATCAATCCGCCCTCGAATCCTCCCTTTCCCGGCAGGTGTCGCCGGAAGGACGCGCGCGTGGCGGCCGTTTCCCCGTCTTCTGGACACCCGGAGTCCACTGACCGACAATCACCTGCGTGACGTCGTCCTTCGAGTTCTCCACGTACCCCGCGCGGCTGTCCGACGCGGAGCGCGACAAGGCGCTGCGGGTGCTCCGCGACGGCGTCGCCATGGGCCGGCTGTCGCACGACACGTTCGTGCGCCGCATGGAACTGGCGCTCGCCGCCCGCCGGTCCGACGAACTCGCCGCCCTCACCGCCGACCTGCCCCAGGAGAACCGCTTCGCGCGCGTGCTGTTCGGCAGTGTCGAGGCGGTCTCCGGCTTCACGCTACGGCTGCGCCGGGCCTGGCAGGCCGAGCGGTTGCCCAAGCTGCTGCTGCCGCACCCCGGCAACGACCATCCGCTGCGCATAGGCCGCGATCCCGCCAGCGGGCTGCGGCTCAATCACGAGACCGTCTCCCGGGTGCACGCCGAACTCCGCCGCCAGAGCGGCATGTGGGTCCTCAGGGACCTCGGCTCCACCAACGGCACGACCGTCAACGGACGGCGGGTGATCGGCGCCGCCGTCGTCCGCGAGGGGGACCAGATCGCCTTCGGGCGGATGGCCTTCCGCCTCGCCGCCCAGTGAGACCCGCCCCGGCACCGCGGCTCGCCGGTGGCCGAAACCCGGTGGGTCTCCGCGGTGTTGACGTACCCCCGAAGTCGTGACTGACTGTGTGTACATCATGCACAAGATGTGAACCGACGGCACCGCACAGTGGAGGTGTGCTCCCCTGCCGCCACTCCTGCGTTACCCGTCCGTGGACGAGCTGGGCGCCCGCGCGGCGGCGCTCGTCGCCCGGCACCCCGGGGCCGTCCGGCTGCGCCGCGTAGGGACCTCCCGCGCGGGCACGCCGCTGTGGCTGCTCTCCGTCGGCCACGGCAGCCGCCACGTCCTGGTCGTCGCCGGGCCGCACGCCAACGAGCCGGTCGGCGGCGCCACCGTCCTTCGCCTGGCCGAACGCGCCCTCGCCGACCCGCGGCTGACCGAGGGCGCCGACGCCACCTGGAACCTGCTGCTGTGCCTCGACCCGGACGGCTCCCGCCGCAACGAGGGCTGGCTGGCCGGGCCGTACACCCTGGAGCACTACTTCCGGAACTTCTTCCGGCCCGGCTTCCTCGAGCAGCCCGAATGGCTGCCCGACGGCGCCGACGCCGTCGCGCTGCCGGAGACCCGCGCCCTGCTCGACCTCCAGGACGAGCTGCGGCCCTTCCTGCAGTGCTCGCTGCACGGCGTCGACGTCGGCGGCGGTTTCGTCGAGCTGACCCGCGACCTGCCCGGCCTCGCCCCGCGCGTCGCCCACACCGCCGCCCGCCTGGGCATCCCGCGCGAACTCGGCGCGTACGACACCCTGTACTGGCCGTGCGTCGGACCCGCCGTCTACCGGATCCCGCCGCCGCGCCGGGGCGGCCTGGCCGCGGCCATCACCGAGGCGGCCGTCGAGTCGACCTGGTTCCACCCGTACCGCTACGGCACGGTGACCGCGGTCGTCGAGGCCCCCATGTGGGGCGTGACCGCCGTGGAGGACCCCTCCCCGCCCGCGGACCGCGACGCGGCGCTCCGTGCCATCAGCCGCACCCTGCGCCACGACATGCGGCTCCTGGACGGCGTCCTGGCCCGCGTCCGGCCCCATCTGGCCGCCGCCCCGGACGCGGTGCGCCTGCTCGCCCCGGTCGACGACTACCTGCTGGTCTGTCCCGGCCTCGCCGACGCCTGGGACCCCGACACCGGCGGCGGCGGAACATGCCGGCTGCCCGCGCTCAGCACCGCCCATCTGGCGGCCCTGCACATCGCCGGACGGCGCCTGGCGCTGAGGACGGCCGGGCTGCTGCACCGGGTGGTGCGCGGCACCGGCCACGACCCGGCCGGCGCGCTGCCGGACCTGGACCGGCTCCTCGACGCCTGGTGCGCGGACTACCGCGACAGCCACTCGGCCCGCTGGATCCCGGTCGGACGCCAGGCCGAGTACCAGACACGCGTCGTACTGAGCGCCTTCGAACTGGCGCAGCGGTACGCGCGTGTGCGCTCCCGTTCGGGTGAGTCGGGCTGGGGTACGCAGGCCGCCGTGCCGATGCACCGGGAATGACGCACACCACCCAAGCGACAGCGGTACGGGGCGCCCTGCTGGCGGCCGTCGCCCTCCTCGCCGCGAGCCCGGCATCCGCCGCCGCCCGGACCGCGCCCGGTGACACCCACCGCGGCGACTGGCTCTACCTCACCGTCACCCGCGGCGACGCCCGCTACGCCGAGACGCGCGGCACCCTGCTGCGGTGCGGCCCGCCGCGGGGACACGCGCGCGCCGCCGAGGCCTGCGCCGAACTGACGGCGGCGGGCGGCGACATCGGCGCCATCCCGCAGACCAAGGACGTGTTCTGCCCGATGATCTATGCCCCGGTGACCGTCCACGCGCGCGGGGAGTGGCACGGCCGCCTCGTCGCGTACCGGGAGACGTTCTCGAACGCCTGCGCAATGGGGGCGCGGACCGGGGCGGTGTTCGCGCTGGACGGCTGAGCGCCGGGCACAGCAGGGGCGGCGTGCGGCCGGTCCAGGTCTCACGCCGCCCGTTCGCGCGCGTGCAGCGCCGCCGCGAGCACCGTACGGGACTGGTGCTCGACCTGGTGTTCCAGGGGCACCCAGCGGGCACGGAAGCGCTCCGCGAAGGCGTCGCACCAGGCGGCGACGAGCTGTTTTAGCCGGGGCGCCGCCCGGTCGTCCGCCTCCTGCAGGACCCGCAGCAGCATCGACGCCGCCCGCAGCGGCAGCCGGCGGCCGAAGGCGTCCACGCTGCCCACGTACGCCATCGTGGTGTCGGCGGGCGGCGTGCCGGCCCAGTCCGCCGCCAGGCCCGGCACCACCTCCAGCGCCCACCGGGCGGCCCGCAGCAGGGGCACGTCGGTGTCGTCCAGCCGGGGCAGGGCCTCGGCGAGCACCCGTTCCACCTCCAGCGCGTCCCGCAGCAGCCGGCGCGCCAGCCGCCGCAGCGCCGCCGCCGGGGCGGGATGCGGCGCGGGGTCGTCCACCAGGTCGCTGGCCCACATCGGCACCTCCACCACCGCCGTCAGACCGCCGTAGCGGTGGACGCGGTACCAGGTGCTGTGCCGGGCGTCGTCCGGCATGCTCGGGTAGGCGGCGCCGGAGTCGGGGCCGGGCATCACGTGCACGCCGGGGCCCGACGCGGGCCAGCCCGCCGCGTCCGAGGCGCCCGTCTCCACCGGGATGTGCAGTTCCGCCGCGGACTTGGCGAACGGCTCGGCGAGCCCCGGCACGTCTCTGGTCAGCTGCACCCAGCTGCCGCCCAGGTCGGTGCCGTGCAGGGTCACCTGGAGGTAGGGCCGCAGTTCGTCGATCACCCCGGTCAGGGCCCGCGTCTCGGGCGGCAACCGGTCGGGCGGCAGGACCGACGGCGACCACTCCGGCTGCTCCGGCTGCGCGGGACGGTAGAAGCCGAGGTGGTAGTCGAGCAGGCTGCGCGGCGCCGGGGTGACATGCAGGCTCGCCCCGTCCGGGTCCGCGCACAGCAGGAAGTGCCAGGAGGTGTCGGCTCGTAACTCCCGCTGATACACCACCCGTTGGGCGAGGTCGAGAAGCGTGGAGCCGCCGGTGGGTTCGTTCGCGTGGGCGCCGGCGACCACCAGGACGGCCCGCCGCCGGTGCCCCACGGACAGCAGGTGCAGCGGTCTGCCCGCCCGGGAGACGCCCACTTGGCGCAGGGCGCAGACCCCGGGCTCACGGGCGGCCAACGCGCGGGCGGAGGAGACCAGTTCGCCAACGCTGGGATACCGCAGCTCCGGCACAGGACTCACCCCCGACTTGTCCGCCCGGCTTCGCCCTCCCAGTGCCGCACGGCATAGGTGAACTGTCAAGAAATCGCGGGGCGGATCCAGGGGGCGCCCGGGTGCATTCACCCCACGCCGCCACGGCTTTCGCACTCACTGCTGGTGCAGGCCGCGTCCGGCGAGGGTCAGGAAGGCCTCGCCGACCGCCTCCGACAGCGTCGGATGCGGATGGACGTGCCGGGCCACGTCGGACGGCTGGGCGTCCCAGCCGACGATCAGCTGGCTCTCGGCGATCATCTCGGACACGTGCGGGCCCACCAGGTGCACGCCGAGCACCTGTCCGCCGCCGGGCTCGGCGACGACCTTCACCATCCCGCCCTGCCCGTGCACCATGCCCTTGGCGACGGCGGTCAGCGGCATCGTGTTGGCCTCCACCTCGTGCCCACGCGCGCGTGCCTGCGCCTCGCCCAGGCCCACGGACGCGGTCTGCGGGGACGAGTACGTGACCCGGGGCACCGCCGCGTAGTCGACGGGCACCGACTCCAGCCCCGCCAGCGTCTCGGCCACCAGCAGGCCCTCCGCGAACGACGCGTGGGCCAGTCCCAGGGACGGCGGCGGCAACAGGTCGCCGACCACGTGCACGCCCGGTACGGCCGTCTCCAGCCGCCGCCAGTCGGCCGGCGCGACGAATCCCCGCTCGTCCGGCGCCAGGCCCGCGGCGGCCAGGCCGAGGCCGTCGGTGACCGGGACGCGGCCGACGGCCACCAGGAGCCGTTCCGCCGTCACGGTGCGGGTCTCGCCGCGGGCGGTGCGCACGCGCGCGCGTACGCCGTCCGGCAGCAGCTCGGCGTCCAGCAGCCGCGCCCCCGCCTGGACGTCGATGCCGCGCTTCTTCAGGCCCCGTGTCAGGTGGCGGCTGACGTCGGCGTCCTCGAGCGGCACGAGCCGCTCGGCGGCCTCCACCAGGGTGACCTCCGCGCCCATGGAGCGGTGGAAGGACGCGTACTCCACGCCGATCGCACCGCCGCCCAGCACCAGCACGGACGCCGGGAGTCCCGGGGCGAACAGCGCGTCGTCGCTCGTCACCACGCGTCGGCCGTCCGGTTCGAGCCCCGGGAGCGTGCGCGGACGCGAGCCGGTCGCGAGCACGATTCCACGGCGGGCGGTGAAGTCGCTCGCGCCGAGCGCGGATCCGCTGTCCACGGATACGCTTCGCGCCCCGGTGAGCCGCGCGCTGCCCCGCACCACCCGCACGCCCGCGTGCGCGAGATGGGACTCGACGCCCCGGTGGTTGCGCGCCACGATGTCGTCCCGCGTGGCGACGAGCGCGGCCCAGTCGACGGCGTCCAGCGTGGCCTTCACGCCCCAGCGCTCGCGGGCCTCGGCGATGCCGTCCACGAGTTCTGCGGCGTGCAGCATCGCCTTGCTCGGGATACAGCCGCGGTGCAGGCAGGTGCCGCCGACCTTGTCGCGTTCGACGAGGACCACGTCGAGACCCAGGGAGGCGGCGCGCAGGGCGGTGCTGTAGCCGCCGGTGCCGCCGCCGATGACGATGACGTCCGTTGTGTTCATGGCCTCCACCCTCCGCCCGCCCCCTGCCATGCGTCCAAGGCAAGGTTCTTCTCGAATCCATGCAGCATGCTTATGGCATGAGTCTGCGTCAGATGGAGTACTTCCTCACGGTCGTCGAAGAGGCGTCCTTCACGCGCGCGGCGGAGGTCCTGCACGTGACCCAGCCCGCGCTCTCGCACCAGATCAAGGCCCTGGAGAGGTCGGTCGGCGGCGCGCTCCTGGAACGCCTGCCGCGCGGCGTGCGCCTCACCCCGATGGGCCGCGCCTTCCTGCCGCACGCCGAACTCGCCGTCCGCAGCGCCGTCCAGGCCCGCCGGGCCGCCCGGGCCGCCGCCGGCGCGGAGGGCGGCGAACTGCACGTCGCGGCCCTGCACTCCGTCGCGGTGGGCGTCCTCCCCGACGTCTTCGCCCGCTGGCGCGCCGCCCACCCGCACGTCCTGCTGCACCTCCACGAGTACGCCACCTCCGAAGCCCTCCAGGAGGCGGTGGAGCGCGGCACCGCCGACCTCGCCGTCGGACCGGCGCCCGCCGACGACCGGCCCGGCACCGTCGTGCCGGTCGGCGAGGAGGAGATCGTCCTCGTGGTGCCCTTCGACGACCGTCTCGCGGGCCGTACGACGGTGACGCTGCCGGAACTGGCGGACCGGTCCTGGGTGCGCTGCGCCATGGAGCCCGTGGTGGACGGTGAGCGCTTCCTGGACTGGGCGTGCGGCGAGGCCGGCTTCCGGCCGCGCACCACCGTGTACACCGAGCACACCTCCACCGCCGTCCGCATGGCCGCCGCCGGCGTCGGGGTGTGCGCGGCGCCCTCCCACATCGTGCGCGGCGCCGTCGGCGAGGACTGCGTGTCCTCACCCCCGACCCGCCGTGGAAGCGCACCCTGACCGTCTACGCGCGCGTACGGCCCACCGGCGCGGCCGAGGCCTTCGTAGGCCTCCTGCGCGAGGCGTTGCCGTTCCCGGGGACACCCGCCCCGTCCGACCCGGGCACCCTCTGCCTCGCGCGACGGGCCGCCTCCAGGAAGCCCGCGGTACCGGTCGAGCCGTTGCGGCTGCGGGCGGCCGCCGGACCCGCGTAGGTCCCGCCGTTCGAGCGAAGGAGGATCTCAGGCCGCCCCGCCCGCCTCCCCGACCCGCTCCAGCAGCGCCACCGGCAACGGCTCGAAAAGCTCCGCCACGCGCGCGTACCCCTCGAACTCCCGCTCCGGTGCCAGCACGTCGGCCCACCGCCCCGGCGGCAGCGGCAGCCGCGTGTCTCCCCAGCCGCCTGCCTCCGCCAGCCGCAGCGACAGCCGTGTCACGGCGGTCACCACCTCCCCCGAACGCGTGAACGCCACGCAGTGCCCCGCGGCCGTGCCTTCGGCGGGCAGGGGGGCGTACGTCGCCCCGGCGCCGAAGACCTCCGGCCGCCGCGCGCGCAACCGCAGCGCCGCCGCCGTCACCGCGTCCTTGTCCCCGGGACCCTCCGGAGGAAGCCGCACCGGACGCCGGTTGTCGGGGTCCACCAGCGCCCGGTACTCGCCCTCCGTGCCCTGGTAGAGGTCCGGCACCCCCGGCATCGTCAGATGGACCAGGGCCGTCCCGAGGACGTTGGCCCGGATGTGCGCCTGAAGGGAGCCGCGGAAGGCGGCCACGCGCTCGCCGGGCGCCCCGCACGGCCCGGCCGCGACGAACGCCGCCACCGCATCCTCGTAGGGCGGCTCCTGCTCCGTCCAGCTGGTGTACAGCCCGGCCTCCCGCACATGCTTCAGCAGGGCCTGCTGGACGCGTTCCCGCTCCGCCGGGCCGAGCCCGAACACCGTCTGCCAGGCCGCCCAGGCCAGCTGCCCGTCCGGCACGGTCGTGCCGCCCTGCGGGGTGACCTCCGTGAGCAGGCCGGCCCAGCGCTGCGGGCACTCGGTGAGCACGGCCAGCGCCGCGCGCACGTCGGCGCTGCGCTTGGTGTCGTGTGTGGAGACCACGGTCCCGGTGACCGGCCAGTCGCGCTGCACGCGCGCGCAGTACGCGTGGAAGTCCTCCGGGGACACGCCCGGACTGCCCGGCTCGCCGCCCACCTCGGTCGCCGACAGCAGCGGCACGTAACGGTAGAACGCCGTGTCCTCCACGGACTTCGCGCGCAGCGCCGACGCGGTCTGCGCGAACCGCGCGCGGAACTCCGCGAGGTCCGGATCCACACCGGCCGGCCCGAGCAGCAGCCCGCGCACGAGGTCGACGACCTCCCCCTCCTCGGGCACGACGAAGGCTCGCCGGGCCTCCGCTGCGGCCTCCTCGGTGACGACGGCGGCCGCGTCGGTGGAGGCGTAGGGCCGGTACACCCGCAGCCGCACCAGCAGCTCCTCCAGCGCGGTGCGCAGTGCCCAGGGAGCGCGGTCGCGCAGCGCCGGGTCCGCGGAGCCCGCGCACAGGTGGCTCGCCACCCGGGTCAGCCGGTCCGTCTCCGCGGCCAGCTCGTGCGTGAGCACCTTGTACGCCGCCCGCCGCGCCGTGGCCGCCCAGTCGCCGCCCCGGTCCGTCTGCGGGGCCGCGAACCGCCGGTACTGCCCGAGCAGTTCACCCGCCCCCACCGGATCGGTGAACAGGCCGTCGACGTGCCGCAGGGCGTCGTACCCCGTGGTGCCGGCCACCGGCCAGGAGGCCGGCAGGCGCTCCCCGTCGGACAGGATCTTCTCCACGACCGTCCAGCGCCCGCCGGTCGCCTCGTGCAGCCGCCGGAGGTAGCCGTCGGGGTCGGCGAGGCCGTCCGGGTGGTCGACGCGCAGCCCGTCGACCACCCCCTCGTGCAGCAGCTGGAGGATCTTGCCGTGTGTGGCCTCGAACACCTCCGGGTCCTCCACCCGCACCCCGATCAGCTCCGAGATGCTGAAGAACCGCCGGTAGTTGAGCTCGGTCCGGGCCAGCCGCCACCACACCGGGCGGTACCACTGCGCGTCCAGCAGCCTCGGCAGCGGCAGGTCCTCGGTGCCCTCGCGGAGCGGGAAGGCGTGGTCGTGGTAGCGCAGGACGTCGCCGTCGACCACCAGATGACCCAGTTCCTCGCCGACCGGCCGCCCGAGCACCGGCAGTAGCACCTGCCCGCCCTGCGCGTCCCAGTCGATGTCGAACCAGCGCGCGTACGGCGACTTGGGGCCCTCACGCAGGACCTCCCACAGGGCGCGGTTGTGGCGCGGGGCCATGGCCATGTGGTTCGGCACGATGTCCACGACCAGGCCGAGGCCGCTCTCGCGCGCGGTCCGCGCCAGCGCCCGCAGCCCCTCCTCACCGCCCAGCTCCTCGCGCACGCGCGCGGGGTCCACCACGTCGTACCCGTGCGCGGAGCCCGGGACGGCCTCCAGCACGGGGGACAGGTGCAGGTGCGAGACGCCGAGCGACGCCAGGTACGGAACGGCCGCCGCCGCGGCCGAGAAGGGGAACTCGGGCTGCAGCTGAAGCCGGTAGGTGGCCGTCGGTACCGCCGGGTCGGGTCGCTCAGATGTCATGCAGACCTACGTACCCAACCCGGCGCCTTTCGTGTCACCGGCCCCGCACCTGCCCACGCGCGCGTGACGGTTCTAGGCCGGCCGCTGCAGCACCGCCATGCTGCGGTCCGGCAGGGTGATCCGGTCCCCGGCCTGGATCTTGGCGTCGCTGTCCGGCGGCACCCCGTCCGCGCGGGCGGTGTGAACCACCACCTGCCACTGCCGCCCGTGGTTGACCGGGACGACGAAGTCCAGGGGCTCGGGCGAGGCGTTGAACATCAGCAGGAAGGAGTCGTCGGTGATGCGCTCCCCGCGCGCGCCGGGCTCGGAGATCGCGTTGCCGTTGAGGAACACGGTCAGCGCCGAGGCCTGCGCCGAGTCCCAGTCCCGCTGGGTCATCTCCCGGCCGTCCGGGGTGAACCAGGCGATGTCGGACAGCTCGTCGTGGGTGCCCTCCACCGGGCGCCCGTGGAAGAAGCGCCGCCGGCGGAAGACGGGGTGCTCCTTGCGCAGCCACACCAGCGCGCGCGTGAAGTCCCGCAGCTCGCCGGAGCTGCTCTCGGATTCCGGCCACTGAACCCAGGACAGCTCGTTGTCCTGGCAGTAGGCGTTGTTGTTGCCGCACTGGGTGCGCGCGAACTCGTCGCCGTGGCTGATCATGGGCACGCCCTGGGACAGCATCAGCGTCGCGATGAAGTTCCGCATCTGCCGCGCGCGCAGCGCCAGCACCTCGGGGTCGTCGGTCTCGCCCTCCACCCCGCAGTTCCAGGACCGGTTGTGGCTCTCGCCGTCCCGGTTGTCCTCGCCGTTGGCGCTGTTGTGCTTGTCGTTGTAGGCGACCAGGTCGTGCAGGGTGAACCCGTCGTGGCAGGTCACGAAGTTGATGGAGGCCAGCGGGCGCCGCCCGTCGTCCTGGTAGAGGTCCGAGGAGCCGGTCAGCCGGGAGGCGAACTCCGCGAGCGCGCGCGGCTCGCCCCGCCACAGGTCCCGTACCGTGTCGCGGTACTTGCCGTTCCACTCCGTCCACAGCGGCGGGAAGTTCCCCACCTGGTAGCCGCCCTCGCCCACGTCCCACGGCTCGGCGATCAGCTTCACCTGGGAGACCACGGGGTCCTGCTGCACCAGGTCGAAGAACGACGACAGCCGGTCCACCTCGTGGAACTGACGGGCCAGGGTCGCCGCGAGGTCGAAGCGGAAGCCGTCGACGTGCATCTCGGTGACCCAGTACCGCAGCGAGTCCATGATCAGCTGCAGCACGTGCGGGGACCGCATGAGCAGGGAGTTCCCGGTGCCCGTGGTGTCCATGTAGTAGCGGGGGTCGTCCGCCAGCCGGTAGTACGAGGGGTTGTCGATGCCCCGGAAGGACAGCGTCGGGCCCAGGTGGTTGCCCTCGGCGGTGTGGTTGTAGACCACGTCGAGGATCACCTCGATCCCGGCCTCGTGCAGCGCGCGGACCGCCGACTTGAACTCCAGGACCTGCTGGCCGCGGTCGCCCCAGGAGGCGTACGCGTTGTGCGGGGCGAAGAAGCCGATGGTGTTGTAGCCCCAGTAGTTGTTCAGGCCCATGTCGACCAGACGGTGGTCGTTCACGAACTGGTGGACGGGCATCAGCTCAAGGGCCGTCACCCCGAGCTCGGTCAGGTGTTCGATGATGGCCGGGTGTGCGAGCGCCGCGTACGTGCCGCGCAGTTCCTCCGGCAGACCCGGGTGGCGCATGGTCAGGCCCTTCACATGGGCCTCGTAGATCACCGTGTGGTGGTAGTCGGTGCGCGGCCGCCGGTCGTCGCCCCAGTCGAAGTAGGGGTTGATCACCACCGACGTCATGGTGTGCGGCGCCGAGTCCAGGTCGTTGCGGCTGTCGGGGGCGCCGAAGTGGTAGCCGTACACCTCCTCGCCCCACCCGATCGAACCGCTGATCGCCTTCGCGTACGGGTCGAGCAGCAGCTTCGCCGAGTTGCAGCGCAGGCCGCGCGCGGGGTCGTACGGTCCGTGCACCCGGAACCCGTACCGCTGTCCCGGCATCACGCCCGGCACGTACGCGTGCCGCACGAACGCGTCGCTCTCCCGCAGTTCCACCGCCGTCTCCGAGCCGTCGTCGTGCAGCAGACACAGCTCTACTCGGTTCGCGGCTTCGGTGAAGACCGCGAAGTTGGTCCCGGCGCCGTCGTACGTGGCGCCGAGCGGATACGCCTCTCCAGGCCAGACCTGCATGGATACGACTCTCCCAGGTGTGCCGCGCGGCCGGGGGTGCCTCGGTCCCGAGTCTCCCGGAAAGTGATGGAACCACCTATGACTTACGCCCCTCTTACCGGGCGACCAGCGCACGCGGGGGCTCGTACGAGCACCGTGTGCCGAACCAGTGGGGCAGAAACGTACTCCCGTCGACCAGGGGGAGTAGGGGGAAGATGTGCGTGAGATAGTGCGCCGCCATCTGGGCAAGGTGGTGGCCGGCACGGCCATCGCGGTGGCCGGGACCGCCGTGATGGTCGGAATCACCCTGCCGGGCACGGCGGGGGCGAACGAATCGGGAGGCTCGAGCGGCGACGGCACGCAGGCCGCCCAGCAGTCGGGCCGGGGGACGGGCGCCGCCCGGCCGGGCGTGGTCGAGCGGGCCCCGGCCGAGGGTGGGAAGGGCACGGGCCGCGACCCGCTGACCGGCGACGAGATCCAGCGGGTCGAGAAGATCGCCGTGAACCGGCAGCTGCTCAACACGGGCGAGGACGTCGACGGAAGCCGCGGACCGCAGCGCCTCAGCGTCGACCTCGCCGACCCGGAGGCCGACGAACTGGACGACCCGAACGCGCCGCGGCGGGCCGACGTGACGTTCTACGACTACAAGAACGACACGCTGGTGACCAAGACGGTCAACCTGGACACCGGCAAGGTCGAGCAGACCGGCACCCAGCACGGCGTCCAGCCGCCGCTGAGCCGCGCCGAGAACGCCGAGGCGGCCAAGCTCCTGATCGCCGACCCGCTGGGCGCGGGCCTCAAGGCGGACTACAAGGACGCCACCGGCAAGGAACTCACCTCCCCGGACCAGCTGCTGCTCAACGGCGCGGTCTACCGGGCCACTCCGGGCGCCCGGCCCGCCGTCCTCGACAAGTGCGGCGAACACCGCTGCGTGCGGCTGTTCCCGAAGGTCAAGAACGGCCCGTGGATCGACGCCAGGTCGCTGATCGTCGACCTGAGCGCCCGCAAGGTCGCCAAGCTCGACCGCGGCTGAGCCGCCCTCCGGACACGCTGTCCGTTCACTTTTCAAACCTGCACCTCCTGCAAGGGAGTCATCTCTTCATGCGCGTCAACAGAATCAGCGGTGCCCGCACGCGGGCCGCCGTCGGCCTCACGGTGGCCGCGCTGGCCGCCGGTGCCACGGCCGGCGCGGGGCCGGCCGTCGCCCAGCCGAAGACCGCCGCCGCTGCGGCAGCCGACTGCAGCGCCGCCTACAAGATCGAGCAGAAGCTCTCCAGCGGCACCACGTGGCGGATGTGCTGGCGCTACGACAGCAAGGCCGGGCTCGTCCTGGAGAACGTCTCCTACCAGCCCAAGGGCGAGACAAAGCCGATCAAGGTCCTCAACAGCGCCCGGCTCGCCCAGATCGACGTCCCCTACGACGACGGCAGCGTCGAGTACGACGACCTGACGGGCTTCGGCTTCGCCCAGGGCCTGGTCAACCTGGCGCCGGGCGAGTGCCCCGGCGGCACCATCAAGAGCGTCAAGGTGCCGGACGCCTGGGACCCGCAGCACCCGAACGTCAACGGCCTGTGCACCACCACCCGCTCCCGCGGCCACGCCTACCGCATGCAGGGCGACACCGCGAACAAGGTCTTCCAGGCCCAGGGCAAGGACCTGCTCGTCTACACGGTCAACCAGGTCGGCTGGTACGAGTACATGACCGAGTGGCGCTTCCAGGACGACGGCACGGTCAACATGAACGTCGGCGCCACCGGCAGCCTCTCCTACGGCGACTACGACGCCGGCGACGGCCGCGGCTGGCCCATCGGCAAGGGGGCCAAGGCCTATGCCACCAGCCACAGCCACAACGTCTTCTGGCGGCTGGACTTCGGCCTCGACGGTTCCTCCAGGACGAAGGTCGAGCAGTACGACTCGGCCGTCAGCGCGCCCGCTCACGGCCAGGAGGCCCCGACCAACAAGACCACCCGCACCAAGGTCACCAAGGAACTCGCGGGCGACGCCAAGACCTACCGCTGGTGGCGCGTGGTCAGCGCGACCGGCAAGAACAAGGACGGGCACGCGCGCTCGTACGAGATCGTCCCCGGCCCCACCACGAGGTACCCGGGACGCAGTTTCACCAAGCACGACGTGTACTTCACCGAGTACAACAAGTGCGAGCGGTTCGCCAGCAACAACCCGGGCAACTGCCCCGCCGGAGCGGGCAAGTCCGTCGACAAGTGGGTCAACGGCCAGGCACTCACGCACCCGGTCGTCTGGATGAACGTGGGCTTCCACCACATCGCCCGGGACGAGGACCAGCAGCCCATGCCGGTCCACTGGCAGGGATTCGCCATCGCCCCGCGCGACGTCACGGCTATGAATCCGCTCACTCCGGACGAGCTTGCGTGGCAGAACGGGCACTGGCGGCCGCGTAGTTGAGAAACGACCTGTCCATCCGGCTGCACCGCCGACCGCTTGCGGAGTACCCTTCCTTGATCGTTGGGACGGGGAGAGCTCGGGGGAGCGGAAGGCGGTGCACGGGTGGGCTCGGGAGGGCTGGAGCTGCCCCCTGGTGACGAGGGTCACGAGGGGAACTCCACGGACGTCCCGCCCGGCGCGGTGTCCCTGGCGCGGCCGATGGACGCGGCGGGTTCCATCGGGCCGGAACTGGACTGGGACGCCGACGCCTGGCGCGAGGTCCGCACCCGCGCCCAGCGGGCCGGCCGGGCCTACATCTGGCTGAACCTCGTCGAACAGCGGCTGCGCGCGGTCGTGGCCGCCGTCCTGCGGCCCATCTACGAACCCGTCCACGGCGACGACTGGGTGGTCGCCGCGGCCGGCCCCGCCGGACAGGAGTGGGTGCAGCGCGCGGTCGCCGTGCGCGAGGTCAGCCGCCGCAAGGGCTACCTGCTCGACCCGGCCGACGACAACGTGCTCAGCTTCCTCACGCTGCCCCAACTGCGCGAACTGATGGTGCAGCACTGGCCGTGCTTCGAGCCGTACTTCGACGAGCGGCGGGACGTCGAACTCGCCCTGGACGAGCTCGAGGTCACCCGCAACGTCGTCTCCCGCAACCGGGCCCTGTCCGAGGCCGTCCTGAGCCAGGCCGAGCGGGCCTCGGCCCGGCTCCTCGAGATGCTCGGCGCGGGCGGCGACGTACCGTCCGCGCGCCGGCTGCCCGTGGACGCGGTCGAGGACCTGGTGGGCGACCGGTACGCGGACGTGGTGGCCGTGCACTCCGACCGGGTGCGGCTCATGCGCCGGTTCCCCGCCGAGGACCTCTTCGGCGGCGCCCGCCGCCTCGACGCCATCGGCATCGGCCTCAACCTGCTCGTGCAGAACTTCTCCGGACGGCGGCTGGTGCGCCTGGCCGAGACCGGCTGCCGGGTACGGCTGCTCTTCCTCAACCCGGCCTCCAGCGCGGTGAAGCGGCGCGAGCGCGAACTCGGGATGAAACGGGGCGAACTGAGCCGCTCCGTCGAGATGAACATCCTGCACATGCGCCGGGTGCGCTCCCGGCTGCGCGATCCGGACGCCTTCGCCATCCAGGTCTACGACGAGACTCCGCGCTTCACCGCCTACCTCGTGGACGGCGACGGTGCCGACGGCATCGCCGTGGTGCAGTCCTATCTGCGCGGGGCACGGGGCATGGAGTCGCCGGTGCTGGTCCTGCGCAACGGCAACCGCCTGGTCAAGTCGGACGATGTGGGCGAAGGCGGACTTTTCGCGACATACCGCGAGGAATTCGAGCTGGCTTGGGCGGATTCGCGACCGGTGTCCTGAACTGCTGCAGGGGGCAAGCGGAACGCGGACCTCGGATTGTCAGTGGCGCGTGCGAGGGTGGAGTCACTGAGAGATCACCGGGGGAAAGCACCACCAAGAAGGGGGGCCGCCCATGGGCTGGCACCGGGAGCTGCTGATCGGCTTCGACCTGGAGACGACCGGGACGGATCCGCGCGAGGCGCGCATCGTCACGGGAGCCGTGATCGAGGTCAGGGCCGGACAGCCGATAGGGCGCCGGGAGTGGCTGGCGGACCCGGGCGTGCAGATCCCGGCCGACGCGGTGGCGGTGCATGGCATCAGCAACGAACGCGCGGCGGCCGAGGGCGCGCCGGCCGACCGGGTCGCGGACGCCATCGCAAGCGTCCTCGCGGCCTACTGGAAGACGGGCGTGCCGGTCGTCGCCTACAACGCGGCCTTCGACCTCACCCTGCTCTCCGCCGAACTGCGGCGGTACGGCCTGCCCTCGCTCTCCGACCGCCTCGGCGGACTCGACCCCGCCCCGGTGATCGACCCGTACACCATCGACCGCCAGGTCGACCGCTACCGCCGTGGCAAGCGCAACCTCGAAGCGGTCTGCGCGGAGTACGGCGTCGTGCTCGACTCCGCCCACGACGCCACCGCCGACGCCCTCGCCGCGGCCCGCCTGGCCTCGGCGATAGCCGACCGCCACCCGAAGATCGCGGTCCTCGGACCGGCGCTGCTGCACCAGCGCCAGATCGAGTGGTACGCGGCCTGGGCGGCGGACTTCCAGAACTTCCTGCGCGGCAAGGGCGACGCGACGGCGGTGGTCGACGGGACCTGGCCGCTGCGCGAGCCGGCGGACGAGAAGGTCTGACCCCGGGCACGTCGGTCCGGGCCGGTCAGAACGGATACCAGCGCACCGTCCCGTCCCCGTCCCGCAGCGACGCCACCCGGCGCCGGAACTCGGCCAGCGCCTTGGGGTTGGCCGGCGCGTGCTGCGCCACCCACGCGCAGCCGGCCGTCTCGCGGGCGCCGCGCAGCACCGAGCATCCCTCCCACTCCCGCACGTCCCAGCCGTAGGCGTCCGTGAAGGAGTCGTAGGCCTCGGCGGGCAGGCCGTAGCGGTCGCGGGCGAGGGCCATGACCACCAGGTCGTGCTCGCGCAGGTCGGCGGAGAAGGTCTCCAGATCGACCAGGACCGGGCCGTCGGGGCCGACGTGCACATTGCGGGGCAGTGCGTCGCCGTGGATCGGCCCCGGCGTCAGACGGGGCGTCAGCGCGGCCGCCGCCGCCGCGAAGCCGTCCCGCCGCTCACGCAGGTACGCCGCGTCCGCCGGGTCGATCGCGTCGCCCCCGAGACGCAGCCAGCGCTCCACACCGCCCAGCAGATCGCGCGGCGGAAGGGTGAAGGAGGGGGAGGGCAGTGCGTGCACGACCCGGAGCAGTCCGGCCAGATCCCGTGGCTCGGCCGGCCGTACGGGATCGGGCAGCCGGTGCCACACGGTCACCGGGTGCCCCTCCACCAGCAGGGCCTTCGGCCCGGCCGCCCGCACCGCCGGCACGCCCGCCTCGGCCAGCCAGGCCGCGATGTCCAGCTCGCGCCGAGCCCGGCCCAGCAGTTCGGCGTCGCGGCCCACCTTGACGACCAGGTCACCGGCGGCGAACACCGCGTTCTCGCCCAGGGCGAGGAGCCGCGCGTCCCGTGCCGGATCCGGCAGCACCCCTGCCGCGGCCAGTACGTTGCGCGCCCGTGCCTCGTCCATCGTCCGCCTCCGTGCCCTGTCCCGGTCCTGACCAGTCTCGCATTCACACAGGTCGGACCATGTGCGTGCTCCCTTGACGGAATACCGCGCCTTCACGACCATGAACACGCCAACCGGGTCGCGCAAAGGGGCTGATTCCGTGACATTGGTGGTGGAGGCCGGGCGGTCGCCGCGTCGCGCCTCCGATCGCGGCGCCTGGTTCCTCGTCCTGCCCGCCCTGATCCCCATCCTCGTCCTGAGCGTCGGACCGCTGCTGTACGGCATCCTGCTGGCGTTCACCGACGCCCAGTCGGGCCGCACCGCGCCCACGCGGTGGATCGGTGCCCTCAACTTCCGGGACCTGCTGCACGACACGCTGTTCTGGGAGTCCTTCCGGATCGGGCTGGTGTGGGCGGTCGGGGTGACCGTGCCGCAGTTCCTGCTGGCGCTGGGCCTCGCCCTCCTGCTGAACCAGGAGTTACGGCTGCGCTGGCTGGCCCGCGCCCTGGCGATCGTCCCCTGGGCCATGCCCGAGGTCGTGGTCGGCATCATGTGGCGGCTCGTCTACAACCCGGACGCGGGCGTCCTCAACGAGACCCTGCGCGACCTCGGCCTCGGCGACGGGCGGGACTGGCTCGGCGGCCTGGGCAGTGCCCTGCCCGCCGTGATCGTCGTCGGGGTGTGGGCCGGGATGCCGCAGACGACGGTGGCGCTGCTCGCCGGGCTGCAGAACACCCCGCGCGAACTGCACGAGGCGGCGGCGGTGGACGGCGCCGGCGCCTGGCGCCGGTTCCGCACGGTCACCTGGCCCGCCCTCAGACCGGTCGCGCTCGCCGTCACCGCGCTCAACCTGATCTGGAACTTCAACTCCTTCGCCCTGGTCTACGTGCTGACCACCGGCGGTCCCGGCGGCAAGACGCGGCTGCCGATGCTGTTCGCCTACGAAGAGGCCTTCCGCTACGGCCAGTTCGGCTACGCGGCGGCGATGGGATGCGCGATGGTGGCGGTGATAGCGGTACTCCTCGCCGTCTTCCTGGTGGGCCGGCTGCGGGGAGGCGAGGACGCGTGAGGACCCGTACCGGCGCCCGCGTGGGCCAGTACGCCGCCCTGCTGGCGTATCTCGTCTTCCTCGCCTTCCCCTTCCTGTGGCTGGTCTCCACCGCGTTCAAGTCCCCGCGTGAGCTGGGCAGCCCGCACCCCGCCTGGATTCCGCGGGACCCGACCCTGGCCAACTTCCGGCAGGCCTTCGACGAACAGCCACTGCCGCACGCCGCCCTCAACTCCCTCCTCGCGGCGGCCGGGGCCGCGGTGGTCGCCGTCCTGGTGGCCACCCCGATGGCGTACGTCATGGCCCGGCGCCGCACCCTGCTCTCCCGGGCCGCGAGCGGGTGGGTGGTGGTCAGCCAGGCGTTCCCGTTCGTGCTGGTGATCATCCCGCTGTTCCTGGTGCTGAAGAACCTGCGGCTGATCGACTCCGTGCCCGGTCTGGTCCTGGTGTACGTCGTGTGGGCGCTGCCGTTCGCGCTGTGGATGCTCGTCGGGTACGTCCGGGCGGTGCCGGCCGAGCTGGAGGAGGCCGCGGCGGTCGACGGGGCGGGGCGGCTTCGGACGCTGGTGTCGGTGACGGCGCCGCTGCTCGCGCCGGGGATCGTGGCGACGGGACTGTTCGCGTTCGTCACCGCGTGGAACGAGTTCTTCTTCGCGCTGGTGCTGCTGAAGACGCCTCAGAAGCAGACACTGCCCGTCGTGCTCACGCACTTCATCGGCGCCGGCGGCGTCGCGGACCTCGGCCCGCTGGCGGCCGCCGCCTTCCTCGCCACGCTGCCCTCGCTGGTCGTCTTCGCCATCGTCCAGCACCGCATCACGGGCGGCATGCTCGCCGGGGCGGTGAAGAGCTGATGCGCACCAGAGTCGCCACCGCCCTCGTCACCCTCCTCCTGCTGCTGGCGGGCTGCTCCTCGGGCGGCACGGACACCGACGGCCGGATCACCCTCCGCTTCCAGTCCCTGGCCTGGCAGCAGGAGTCCGTAGCCGCCAACAAGGAGCTGGTGAAGGAGTGGAACGCGGCCCACCCGGACGTCCGCGTCGAGTACGTCCAGGGCAGCTGGGACAGCGTCCACGACCAGCTGCTCACCTCTTTCGAGGGCGGCGAGGCCCCGGACGTCATCCACGACGCCTCCGACGACCTCGCGGACTTCGCCTACGGCGGCTGCCTCGCCGACCTGACCGGCCTGCTGCCGCAGCGCCTGAAGTCGGACATCCCGCAGCGCAGTTGGGAGACGGCGACCTTCGGCGACGGGATCTATGGCGTGCCGTTCCTGCAGGAGCCCCGGGTGCTGATCGCCAGCACGGCCCGGCTGAAGCGGTCCGGCGTGCGGATACCGACGCCCGAACGGCCCTGGAGCTGGGCCGAGTTCCGTCAGGTGACGAAGAGGCTCAGCGGGCACGGCACGTACGGCGTCGCCTGGCCGCTGAAGGAACCCGTCTCCGCCACTCTCAACCTGTCGCTGTCGGCGGGCGGCCGGCTCTTCCACCGGGACGCCGACGGCAAGGTGACCGTCCGCTTCGAGGCCGCCGACCAGGTGGTGCCGCGCACCCTCCACGACCAGGTCGCCGTCGACCGCAGCGCGCCCGCCTCGACACTGGGCAGCGGCGGCTCGGACACGCTGCCCGGCTTCTTCGGCGGCACGTACGCCATGATCCCGCTGGGCTTCTCCTACCGGCAGCAGATCGCCCAGCAGGCCCCGAAGGGCTTCGCCTGGCAGGTGCTGCCCGCCCCCGCGGGCGCGGACGGGCTCACCCAGGGCGTCAGCCCGCAGACGCTGTCCATAGCCGCCGACAGCCCCCACAAGAAGGAGGCCGCCGCGTTCATCGACTTCCTGCTCCGGCCGAAGAACATGGTCCGGCTGGCCCTGGGGGACTGGATGCTGCCCACCGGCACCCAGGCCCTCGCCGACCCCGCCCTGCACACCGCGAAGAACGGCTGGGCCACCGGCACCGCCCTGGCCGCCCACCTCAGCCCGGCGCCCGCCCAGTCCGTCCGCGGCTACCCGGAGTGGAAGGACAAGGTGGCGACCCCCGCCTTCCAGGAGTACTACAGCGGAGCGATCGGACTCGGTGAACTGCGTCACCGCCTGGAGAAGGACGGGAATCTGGTGCTGGCCCGGTATCAGCGCTGAGCCCGCAATTCGATTGAACGAGACGTGTATGGAGACCTGGAGGACGGAGTGGGCCCGTTGGTTCCCCCGGAAACCAACGGGCCCACGGTCAACGGGCGGAATCAGACAGTCAGTCGCTCGCCCTCGTCCCGCACGGGAGCCGCCACCGCCTCCGGCGACTCGTCGTGGGTGAGGTCCGGCAGCCGGTTCAGCCACTTCGGCAGGTACCAGTTGCGCTCACCGAGCAGCGCCATCACGGCCGGCAGCAGCACACCGCGGATGATCGTCGCGTCGATCAGCACGGCGGCGGCGAGGCCCACACCCATCTGCTTCATGGACTGCATGGACAGCGTCCCGAAGATCGCGAACACGGCGACCATGATGACGGCGGCGCTGGTGACGACCCCGGCCGTGGTGACCACGCCGTGCTGGATCGCGTCCGTCGTCGTACGTCCGCGCAGTCGCGCCTCACGGATCCGGGAGACCACGAACACGTGGTAGTCCATGGACAGGCCGAACAGGATCACGAAGAGGAACAGCGGCAGCCAGGTGACGATCGCGCCGACGCCCTCCGCGCCCACCAGCGAGGCGCCCCAGCCGTGCTGGAAAACGGCGACGAGGATGCCGTACGCCGCGCCCACCGACAGCAGGTTGAGCAGGATCGAGGTGATCGCCACGGTCAGCGAGCGGAACGACAGCAGCATCAGCAGGAAGGCGAAGACGACCACGAACGCGAAGACCGGGACGACGGAGCCGACCAGCTGGTCGTTGAAGTCGTGGTTGCCCGCGACCTGTCCGGTGATCGGCGCCTCGACGCCGTCCACCTTGCCGAGCGTGGCGGGCCGCACCTCGTCGCGCAGCTTCTCCAGGTTCGCTCCCGCCTTGTCCTGGTCGGAGCCGCCGACCAGCGGGACGTAGACGAAGGCGACGTTCTGCGCGTCGTGCAGCTTGATCTCGACCGGGCCGCGCGAGGCGCCCGAACCGATCGCCCGGTCCTTGAACTGCGCGAGCGCGTCCTTCACCTCGGGTGCGTTGATGTCCTTCGCCTTGACGATCACCTCGGCCGGCTCCGAGCCGCCCGGGAAGGCGTCGTTGACCCGGTTGTACGTCTGCACGATGGGCAGCGAGTCGCCGAACTCCTGGTCCAGGGTGAGGTTCTGGGTCTTCATGCCCAGCGCGGGAGCGGCGATCGCCAGCAGTGCGCCCGCCGCGACCACGACGGAGACGACGGGCTTGGCCAGCACGCCCCGCAGGACCGCGGTCCAGAACCGGCTCTCCCCGTTGCCCTTGCCGTTCCGGCGACGCCGGCCCAGGAACGGGATGCGCCCCTTCTCCACCCGCTCGCCCAGCAGCGAGAGCAGCGCGGGCAGCACGGTCACCGATCCGACCATCGCCACCGCGACGACCATCAGCGAGGCCAGGCCCATCGCCTCGAAGGTGGCGAGACCGGTGAACAGCATGCCCGCCATCGCCACGCACACCGTGACACCGGAGACGACGATCGCCCGCCCGCTGGTCGCGGCGGCGATCCCGAGGGCCGTCTGCGCGTCCCGGCCCGCGGCGCGCTCCTCGCGCTCACGGCGCAGGTAGAACAGGCAGTAGTCGACGCCGACCGCCATGCCGACCAGCAGCATCACGGAGTTGGCGGTGTCGTTCATCGCCTGCACATGGCTGACCAGGCCCATCAGCCCCATCGTCGCCATGATCGCGGTGATCGCCAGGGCCACCGGCAGCAGCGCCGCGACCAGCGCGCCGAAGGCGATGAGCAGAATGCCGAGGGCCACCGGCACCGCCGAGTACTCGGCCTTCTGGAAGTCGTCCCCGAACGCGTCGCTGAACGTCTTCATCATGCTGGCGCCGCCGATCTCCTCGATCCGCAGCGAGCCGTGGTCCTTCTGGACGCCCTCGACGGCCTTCATGACGGGCTCCACCCGGTCACCGGCGGTGTCGGAGTCGCCGCGCATGTCGAACTGGACCAGCGCGCTGCGGCCGTCCTTGGAGATGGTCCGGGTGTCGTACGGCGATGTCACGTCCGTGACCCGGCCGGTCGCGTCCACGGCCTTGACCACGTCGGCGACGGCGGCACGGAACTCCGCGTCCGTCGCCTCGACCTTGCCGTCCTTGGCCTGAATCAGGACCGTCTCACTGGCGGGCTCCTCGATCCCGGCGTCCTTGATGATCCGGGCGGCGGTGTGCGTCTCCCCCTTGAGCTGGTCGCTCTCGTCGACATCGACCCGGCCCGCCGCCGAACCGAGCCCCATCGCCAGGACCACGAACAGCACCCATATGCCGACGGCCGCCCAGCGGTGCCGGGCGCTCCAGCCGCCGGCGCGGGCGGCCAGGCCCCGCACCCGCGTGTCTCCGTTCCCCATGACGGGCTCTCCCCCTTGTTTTTTCTTCGTCCGTGCGTTCCTTACGAAGGTATGGGCGGGATAAGGACATCTCGTCGTGCTGCCCGGTGAGGTACGACGATGTCCTCTCACCGCTGGGGAGGACAACGGCCCCTTACATCTATCTGCGCTTCTCGGGGTGGTGACCGGGGGTGTCCGTTCCGTCGGCAGAGATCCACTTTGTGATGACGCAAGCTTGTTGAACAAGTCACAGGTGCGTGCAGAGGTTGATCCGTTCCGGCCGGATCGGCCAGAGTTTCGCGCAGCCCGGCCACGGGCGCGGCCGTCGTGCCCACCCCCACGGGGCACGACGGCCGCTCTATGGTGGCCGGATGACGACGTATGCGGCGCTGCTGCGCGGAATCAACGTGGGCGGCGGCAAAAAGCTCCCGATGGCCGGACTGCGGCAGGTCATGGCGGACCTCGGCCATGACGGCGTACGCACCTACCTGCAGAGCGGCCAGGCCGTTTTCACCACCGGCCACGGCGACGAGGAGTCCCTGGCCGCGGAGCTCGGGCAGGTCATCGAGGAGCGGTTCGGCTTCGCCGTCGACGTAATCGTGCGCGACCACGCCTATCTGAAGGCGGTCGCCGAGGCCTGCCCCTTCCCGGCCGCGGACCTGGCGGCCAGACAGCTCCACGTCACGTACTTCTCCGCGCCCGTCGAGGAGGCCCGCTTCGCGCAGCTCGACCGGGCCGCCTACCTCCCCGAGGAGTTCCGCCTCGGCGACCGCGCCCTGTACCTGTACGCCCCCGACGGACTGGGCCGCTCCAAGCTCGCCGAGCACCTGGCCAGGCCGCGCATCCTCAAGGGGCTGACCGCCACCACCCGGAACTGGAACACGGTCGTCAGACTCGTGGAGATGACCGCTGAGGAAGGGTGACCTTCCGTAACGGCGGCGGGCACCGGGCCCGCGGCCACGGTGACCGCGACCACGCGCTCTTCGTAGCGCCCGGCCGCTGTGACACATCCGGCGCACGAGACGCAGAACTAAGAGCCGGGCACGGCAAGAAGGTTCGGGAGAGAGCCGGATGCCGTGCACCGGCTCGCGGTCGTCCGCGAACCGGCGTCACAGGGGAGCGCCGGCCGCGGGCGACCGCACCACTCACGGCCGTGCCGCCGTCAGGCACCCACCGCGGACAGCACCGGCACCCGTGCCGCGTCGTACCGCTCCAGCAGTACCCGCGCCACCTCCGGCGCCGGGCCGAGCACGTCGGCCAGGACGTCCGCGCCGGCCGCGCCCCGGGCGATACGGTCCGGCAGGAAGCCGGGGGCCAGGACGTAGGGGGCGACGGCGACCTTCGCGCAGCCCAGGGCGCGCAGTTCGCGCACCGCGTCCTCGGTGCGCGGAAGGGATGCGGAGGCGAACGCAGGCCGCACGGCGCACCAACCGGTGTGCCGCCACTCCCGCGCGATGTCAGCGATCACTGCGATCGCCTCCGGGTCGGTGGACCCCGCCGAGGCCAGGACGACCCCGGTCGAGGACTTGTCGGCGGGCGCCAACCCCGCCTCGTACAGCCGGCGTTCCAGCGCCGACAGCAGCAGCGGTGAGGGGCCCAGCACCTCCGCCTGCCGGATCCGCAGCCGCGGCGGCGCGTCCCGCAGGACCGCCGGGATGTCCGCCTTCGCATGGAACGCGCGGGTCAGCAGGAGGGGCAGCGCCACCACGTCACGGACGCCCTCCGCCGCCAGGGACTCCAACACGCCCTGCACGGAAGGCACGTTGAAGTCCAGGAACCCGGTCTCCACCCGCACGCCCGGCCGCAGCGACCGTACCCGCCGCACCAGGGCGTGCACGGCCTGGGCGTGCCGCGGGTCGCGGCTGCCGTGGGCGATGACGAGAAGGACCGGATCACGCATGGCGGTTCAGCTCTTCACCAGCAGGCCGCGGCTGCGCAGCACCCACCGCTCCAGCGGGCTGAAGATCAGCAGGTCGATGGCGATGCCGACGAACAGGATGAGCAGGATGGCCTCGAACACCATGGCCATGTCGCTGGCGGTACGGGCGTTCTCCAGCAACTGGCCGAGGCCCACCCCCAGGTCGGGGAAGTACGCGATGATCTCCGCGGCCATCAGCGAGCGCCACGAGAACGCCCAGCCCTGCTTCATGCCCGCCACATAGCCGGGCAGCGCGGCGGGCAGGGTGACGTGCCAGGTGCCCTTCAGGCCGGTCGCCCCCATGGTGCGGCCCGCCCGCAGGAACAGCGGCGGCACCTGATCGACGCCGGAGACCAGGCCGTTGGCGATGGACGGGACCGCGCCGAGCAGGATCACCGCGTACATCATCGAGTTGTTCAGACCCAGCCAGATCACCGCCGGCGGTACCCACGCCACCGACGGCAGCGACTGGAGCCCGGACAGGATCGGGCCGATGGCCGCGCGCACGAACTTCACCCGCGCCACCACCAGACCCAGCGGGGTGCCGATCAGCAGCGCGAAGAAGAAGCCCAGCAGACCGCGGGACACGCTGGTCCAGATGTAGCCGACCAGCTCGCCCTTCAGCCAGTCGTTCCGGAACGCCTGCGCCACCGCCGACGGCGAAGGCAGCTTGGTGGGGTTGTCGACGATCTTCAGCGAGATCAGACCCTGCCAGACCACCAGCACCACGGCGACCGCGATGATCGGAGGCAGGATCTTGTCGACGAGGGTCCTCTTGAACGGCGGGCGCCCGGTGGCCGTCGTCTCGAGGGCGTCCAGGCCCGCCTCGACGCTCCCCGAGTCCTTGACCGGTGTCGTCTCAGTGCTGGCCATGACGGCGGATCTCCCCACGCAGTACATCGGTGATCTCAAGGGACAGTTCGGCCACGGGCGCGTCCTCGATGCGGCGCGGCTGCGCGATGTCGACCGTCCACTCACGCGCGATCCGGCCCGGACGGGAGGACAGCAGGATCACGCGCTGGGCGAGCCGCACCGCCTCGCGCACGTTGTGCGTGACGAACAGCACCGACAGCCCCGTCTCCTCCCAGATCCGGGTCAGCTCGTCGTGCAGCAGGTCCCGCGTGATGGCGTCCAGGGCCGCGAACGGCTCGTCCATCAGCAGCAGACTGCTCTCCTGCGCCAGCGCCCGGGCCATCGCCACGCGCTGCCGCATACCGCCCGACAGTTCGTGGACGCGCTTGCCGTACGCGCCCTTCAGCCGGACCAGTTCGAGCAGCTCCTCGGCCTTGCCGCGCCGGTCGGGCTTCGCAACCCCCCGGAGCTTCAGGGCCAGTTCGATGTTCTTGCCCGCGGTCAGCCACGGGAAGAGGGCGTGCTCCTGGAACATCAGGGCCGGGCGGCCGTCCGTGGTGATGCCACCGGCGGTGGGCCGGTCAAGGCCCGCCACCAGGTTCAGCAGCGTGGACTTGCCGCAGCCCGACGCCCCCAGGAGGGTGACGAACTCGCCGGGCGCGACATCGAGGCTGATGTCGTCCAGGACGAGCTGCTGCCCGCTCGGTGTCGCGAAGGACTTCGATACGTGCTCGAGGCGTGCCGCGTAACCGACGGACTCGTCGGCCTTGGCGAGGATCGTGGCCATGGTCGTCACCTCCTGGGAACTCATCGGGGTCGTACGTCAGCTGGTGCCGAGGCCGGCGGCGTCGACCGTGCCGGCGCCGTCGGCCTTGAGAACCTTGTTGAGGAGGGTGAGGTCGTAGATGCCCTTCAGATCGGGCTTCTCCAGCAGGCCGGCCTTGACCGCGTGCTCCGCCTCGGTGCTGAGGGTGGCGGCCAGCGGGTCGTCGGTGAACTGGATCGACTTCCAGGCAGGATCCAGGACGTCCGCCGGGAGCGCCTTGCCCGAGTCCGCCTCGAGCTGCTTGTTCGCCGCGGCCTTCGCCCGGTCCGGGTTGGCGTTGATCCACTGGTTGGCCGCGACCGAGGCCTTCAGCACGGCCTCGACCGCCTTCGGGTGCTCCTTGAGGAAGGCCTGCCGCACGATGATGTTCGTGATCACGAACTTCTTGCCGGGCCACAGCGTGGACTCGTCGAGGATCGTCCTGCCGCCCTCGGCGACCAGCTTCGACGCGGTCGGCTCGGGCACCCACGCGCCGTCCACGGACCCGGCCTTGAAGGCGTCCGGGGTCACCTTGTTGTCGCTGCGGACGACCGTGACGTCGCCCTTGCCGCTCTGCGCGTCGACCTTCCAGCCCTGGTCGGCGATCCAGTTGAGGAACGCCACGTCCTGCGTGTTGCCCAGCTGAGGCGTCGCGATCTTCTTGCCCTTGACGTCCTTCAGGGACTTGATCTTCTTCGGGTTCACGACCAGCTTCACGCCGCCGGACGCCGAACCGCCGATGATCTTCAGGCTCTTGCCGTCCGACTTGGTGTAGCCGTTGATGGCCGGGGACGGGCCGATCCAGCCGATGTCGATGGAGCCGGAATTGAGCGCCTCGATCTCCGAGGGGCCGGCGTTGAAGGTGGCGTAGGAGGCCTTGGTGGCGCCCAGTTCCTTCTGGAAGAGGCCCTGCTCACGGCCGACGAGCGCGGTCGCGTGGGTCAGGTTGCCGAAGTAGCCGATCTTGACGGAGCCGAGGCCGTCGATCTTCTTCGCCCCGGCGGCGACCTTGGCGGTGCCGTCGTCCTTGGCCTCGGAGCCGTAGCCGCAGGCGGCGAGAGCGAGAAGAGGGAGGGCGGCTATGACCGCGAGGCTGCGGCGGAGTGCGGATTTGGCAGGCACGGGAGGTGTTCCTCTCGTTGGCCCGGCGGTCACGATGTCTCAGGTCGTGGCCGGGAGTTCGGCAAAGGGTCTTCGTCGCATCCGGGACGTCGGGTGGGGGGACGGGGCGCGCAGGCAGTGCGCGTACGTCATCGCACACATCGCGCCACTCCGCCCTGGCCGCTGCCGAGGGCGCCGCTGCCGACACGGCCGCCCTCTTTCGCGAACGTCGAGTAGAAGTCGGTGGTCGTCATGCTCAGAAGTCCCAGCCGTCGTCTTCGGAGTCGTCCTTGACCGGTTCCGGGGACGCGAACGACTCGCCGACCATGCCCGCGGTGAGCGTGGTGCCGTCGCTGGGGTCGATCAGGATGAAGGAGCCCGTGCGCCGCGAGTCGGCGTAGGAGTCGACCGGCAGCGGCTCGGCGGTGCGGATCTTCACCCGGCCGATGTCGTTGGCGACGAGCTGCCCCGGGTGCGGGTGCAGGGACAGGTCGTCGAGCGTGAGCCGGGACGGGATGTCCTTGACGATCGCCTTGACCGTGCGGGTGCCGTGCCGGAGCAGCACCCGGTGGCCGACGGTCAGAGGTGCGTCGGCGACGTGGCAGACGGTCGCCTCGATGTCCTGCGTGGTCGGCGGGGCGTCCTTGCTGGGTACGATCAGGTCGCCGCGCGAGATGTCGATGTCGTCCTCCAGCAGGAGGGTCACCGACTGCGTGGTCCACGCGACGTCGACCGGCTCGCCGAGGAGGTCGATGCCGGAGATCTTCGTCGAACGACCGGAGGGCAGGACCGTGACCTGCTCGCCGACCCGGAACGTCCCGGCCGCGATCTGGCCCGCGTAGCCCCGGTAGTCCGGGTGCTCGGCGGTCTGCGGCCGGATCACGTACTGCACGGGCAGGCGGGCGTGGCAGTGCGCCAGGTCGTGGCTGACCGGGACGGTCTCCAGGTGCTCCAGGACCGTCGGGCCGCCGTACCAGTCCATGGTGGCGGACGGCTCCACCACGTTGTCGCCGGCGAGCGCCGAGATCGGGATCGCGGTGACCTCGGGGACGCCCAGTTCGGTCGCGTACGCCGTGAACTCCTCGGCGATCGCGGCGAAGACGGACTCCCGGTACTCGACCAGGTCCATCTTGTTGACCGCCAGGACCACGTGCGGGACCCGCAGCAGCGCCGCGATCGCGGCGTGCCGGCGGGTCTGCTCGACGACGCCGTTGCGGGCGTCGACCAGGATCACCGTCAGCTCGGCGGTGGAGGCCCCGGTGACCATGTTCCGCGTGTACTGCACGTGGCCGGGGGTGTCGGCCAGGATGAACCGGCGGCGGGGCGTGGCGAAGTAGCGGTAGGCCACGTCGATGGTGATGCCCTGCTCCCGCTCGGCGCGCAGGCCGTCCGTGAGGAGCGCCAGGTCGGGACCTTCCTGACCCCGGCTCGCGGAGGCGCGCTCGACGGCCTCCAGCTGGTCGGTGAGGATCGACTTGGAGTCGTGCAGCAGGCGGCCCACCAGGGTGGACTTGCCGTCGTCGACGGAGCCCGCGGTGGCGAACCGCAGCAGGGTGGTGGCCGAGAGTTCCTCGGTCGTCGTGGTGGTCATGCTTAGAAGTACCCCTCGCGCTTGCGGTCTTCCATCGCGGCCTCGGACAGCTTGTCGTCGGCGCGGGTGGCGCCGCGCTCGGTGAGACGGGACGCGGCGATCTCGGCGATGACGGCGTCCAGCGTGGTCGCGTCGGAGTCGACGGCGCCCGTGCAGGACATGTCACCGACGGTCCGGTAGCGCACGAGGCGCTTCTCGACGACCTCGTGCCCCTTCGGGCCGCCCCACTCACCGGCCGTCAGCCACATGCCGCCCCGCTGGAACACCTCGCGCTCGTGCGCGAAGTAGATCTCCGGCAGCTCGATGCCCTCGCGGGCGATGTACTGCCAGACGTCCAGCTCGGTCCAGTTGCTGAGCGGGAAGACGCGGACGTGTTCGCCGGGGGCGTGGCGGCCGTTGTACAGGTTCCACAGCTCGGGCCGCTGCCGGCGCGGGTCCCACTGGGAGAACTCGTCGCGCAGCGAGAACACCCGCTCCTTCGCGCGCGCCTTCTCCTCGTCGCGGCGCCCGCCGCCGAAGACCGCGTCGAACTTCTCGCTCTGGATCTTCTCGGTCAGCGGAAGGGTCTGCAGCGGGTTGCGGGTGCCGTCGGGACGTTCCTTCAGCACACCGCGGTCGATGTAGTCCTGTACGGAGGCCACATGGAGGCGCAGCCCGTGTGCGGCGACCACACGGTCCCGGTACTCCAGGACCTCGGGGAAGTTGTGTCCCGTGTCGACGTGCAGCAGCGAGAAGGGGATCGCCGCGGGGGCGAACGCCTTCAGCGCCAGATGCAGCATGACGATGGAGTCCTTGCCCCCGGAGAACAGGATCACCGGGTTCTCGAACTCACCCGCCACCTCGCGGAAGATGTGCACGGCCTCGGACTCGAGGGCGTCCAGGTGGGAGAGGGCGTACGGAGTGCCGGTGCCCTCGTCGGCCTTGGCGACGGTCGTCATGCCAGTCCCCTTTCGCTGAGCAGGGCGTACACCGACGCCGCGGACTCCGGCACGCTCTGGTGCTGCGACTCGATCCGCAGGTCGGGCGACTCGGGCTCCTCGTACGGGTCGTCGACCCCCGTGAGCCCCGACAGCTCGCCCGCCGCCTGCTTGGCGTACAACCCCTTCACGTCACGTACGGAGCACACCTCGACCGGGGTCGCCACGTGCACCTCCAGGTAGGCCGTGCCGTTCTCCTGGTGCCGCTTGCGCACCGCGTCCCGGCTGTCCGCGTACGGCGCGATCACCGGCACCAGCGCCTTGACGCCGTTACGGGCGAGCAGCTCGGCGACGAAGCCGATGCGCTGCACGTTGGTGTGCCGGTCCTCGCGGCTGAAGCCGAGGCCCGCCGAGATGAACTCGCGGATCTCGTCGCCGTCGAGCACCTCGACGAGGTGGCCTTCCTCGCGCAGCCGGCCGGCCAGCTCGTACGCGATGGTGGTCTTGCCGGCACTCGGCAGACCCGTGAGCCAGACGGTGGCTCCGGTCGTCACGTGTGTCTCCTGAATCGTCGTCATGTCAGCCGTGCAGCCCGCACTCGGTCTTGGCGCGGCCCGCCCAGCGGCCGGCGCGCGCGTCCTCGCCCTCGAGGACCCTGCGGGTGCAGGGGGCGCAGCCGATGGAGGGGTAGCCGTCCATCAGCAGCGGGTTGGTCAGTACGCCGTGTTCGGCGACGTAGGCGTCCACGTCGTCCTGCGTCCAGCGGGCGATCGGGGAGACCTTGACCTTCCGGCGCTTCTCGTCCCAGCCGACCACCGGGGTGTTCGCCCGGGTCGGGGACTCGTCGCGGCGCAGGCCGGTCGCCCAGGCCTGGTAGCCCTTGAGGCCCTCCTCCAGAGGCTGGACCTTGCGGAGCTTGCAGCACAGGTCGGGGTCGCGGTCGTGCAGCCCGGGGCCGTACTCGGCGTCCTGCTCGGCGACCGTCTGCTTCGGGGTGAGCGTGATGACGTTGACGTCCATCACGGCCTCGACCGCGTCGCGGGTGCCGATGGTCTCCGGGAAGTGGTAGCCGGTGTCGAGGAACACGACGTCGACGCCCTTCTGGACGCGGGACGCCAGGTGGGCGACCACCGCGTCCTCCATCGAGGACGTCACACAGAAGCCCTTGCCGAAGGTGTCCACCGCCCACTGCAGGATCTCCAGCGCGGAGGCGTCCTCCAGGTCACGGCCCGCCTGCTCGGCGAGCGTCCTCAGCTCGTCGGCCGTACGTTCTTCCTGAGCCGTCGTCATATCCGGTCATCCCCTCCGTTGTCGGCTCGCTGAAGCCCCCGGGCGAGCAGCCCGAGGAACTTCAACTGGAATGCGCGGTTGCACGCCGCGCATTCCCAGGCGCCGTGACCCTGCTCGCTCGGACGCAGGTCCTCGTCACCGCAGTAGGGGCAGTAGAAGGGGGCGGCCCGCTCGCTCACGACAGGGCCTCCTCGGAAGCCCGGGCGGCCCAGGTGGCGAACCGCTCGCCGTCCTCGCGCTCGGCCTGGAACCGCTTGAGCACGCGCTCGACGTAGTCGGGAAGCTCCTCCGCGGTGACCTTCAGACCGCGCACCTTGCGGCCGAAGCCGGCGTCCAGTCCGAGGGCCCCGCCCAGGTGCACCTGGAAGCCCTCGACCTGCTCGCCCTTGTCGTTCAGGACCAGCTGGCCCTTGAGACCGATGTCCGCCACCTGGATACGGGCGCAGGCGTTCGGGCAGCCGTTGAGGTTGATGGTGATCGGCTCGTCGAAGTCCGGGATCCGGCGCTCCAGTTCGTCGATGAGCTGGGAACCGCGCTGCTTGGTCTCGACGATGGCGAGCTTGCAGTACTCGATGCCGGTGCAGGCCATGGTGCCGCGCCGGAACGGGGACGGCTTGGCGGTCAGGTCCAGCGCCTCCAGGGCCTCGACCAGCGAGTCGACCTGCCCCTCCTCGACATCGAGGATGATCATCTTCTGCTCGACGGTGGTACGGACCCGGCCCGAGCCGTGCGCCTCCGCCAAGTCGGCGATCTTCGTCAGGGTGGTGCCGTCGACGCGGCCGACCCGCGGGGCGAAACCGACGTAGAACCGGCCGTCCTTCTGGCGGTGCACGCCGACGTGGTCGCGCCACTGCTGGACCGGCTGCTCCGGAGCCGGGCCGTCGACGAGCTTGCGCTTCAGGTACTCGTCCTGAAGCACCTGCCGGAACTTCTCCGCGCCCCAGTCGGCGACCAGGAACTTCAGACGGGCCCGCGTACGGAGCCGCCGGTACCCGTAGTCACGGAAGATCGACAGCACGCCCTCGTAGACGTCCGGCACCTCGTCGACCGGCACCCACGCGCCCAGCCGCACACCCAGCTTGGGGTTGGTCGACAGGCCGCCGCCGACCCACACGTCGAAGCCCGGCCCGTGCTCGGGGTGCCGGACGCCGACGAACGCCACGTCGTTGATCTCGTGCACCACGTCCAGCAGCGGCGAGCCCGAGATGGCGGTCTTGAACTTGCGGGGGAGGTTCGAGTACGCCTTGTTGTTCAGGACACGGCGCTTCATCTCCTCCAGCGCCGGGGTGCCGTCGACGATCTCGTCCTCGGCGATGCCCGCGACCGGGGAGCCGATCATCACGCGGGGCGTGTCACCGCAGGCGGTCACCGTGGACAGCCCGACGGCCTCCAGCCGCTCCCAGATCTCCGGCACGTCCTCGACCCGGATCCAGTGGTACTGGACGTTCTGCCGGTCGGTGATGTCGGCGGTCCCGCGCGCGAACTCCTGCGAAATCTCGCCGATCACCCGCAGCTGCTGAGTGGTCAGCCGCCCGCCGTCGATCCGCACCCGGAGCATGAAGTACTCGTCGTCCAGCTCCTCCGGCTCCAGGATCGCGGTCTTGCCGCCGTCGATCCCGGGCTTGCGCTGGGTGTACAGCCCCCACCAGCGCATACGCCCGCGCAGGTCGTTGGGGTCGATCGAGTCGAAGCCGCGCTTGGAGTAGATCGTCTCAATGCGTGTCCGCACGTTGAGACCGTCGTCGTCCTTCTTGAACTGTTCGTTGCCGTTGAGCGGGGTGAAGTGACCCACGGCCCACTGACCCTCACCGCGATGACGGCTCACCTTGCGACGGGGCGCGGAGGCGGCAGGGTTCTGTGGGGTGGCGGCCATGGTTGTTACGTCCTTCGGGACAGGCGGAAAGCGGCTCTGACCAGCGCGTATGGGCGCATTCGGGCATACCTGCGCGTCATTGCGCAGGAGGAGAGGTAAGTCAGGAATGTCGGCGTAGCTGGGCTCTCAGCAGGCGCGACAGATGGCGCTGGACATGCGGCCGAGGTCGACGTGCCGCCGACTCACCAAGGCAATCCCAGTTCCAGACATGACGAAAGCGTGTCATGGGGATCTCTGGCCAGTCCACCGTCATCCGTATTCTGGACACGCATGTCCCGAATGGTGGACACTGTGATCTGGGTCATGCACGGTAGGCGCTTACCGCCACGCCCCCGGCCAGGGCCCTGGCGCCGCGGCCTCCCGCTCCTGCTCCACCTTCGTGTCGAAGAGCCGGAAACCGCGCCGCAGGTAGTTGTCCATGGCGAACTCGCCGTCCTTGCTGCACGTGTGCAGCCACACCCGCTTCGTCGGCGCCCGCCCGGGCCACCGGTCGGTGAGGTCCCACGCCCGGGCCGTGCCCTGGGCCAGCAGGTGACCGCCGATGCGCCGGCCGCGGAAGGCGGGGAGCAGGCCGAAGTAGGCGATCTCCACGACACCCTCGTCCTGCGGGTCCAGCTCCACGTAACCGGCCGGCGTGCCCCGGTCGTACGCCACCCACGTCTCCACGCCCGGCCGGTCCAGGTACTCCTGCCACCGGGCGTAGGTCCAGGAGAGCCGGTCGGTCCAGCGGATGTCGCCGCCGACCGAGGCGTACAGGAACCGGCTGAACTCGGGGGAGGGGACCTCGGAGCGGACGATGCGGACGTCGCCGTCGGGGGCGGCGGCCGGGAGGAGGTCGGCCGGGGACGTCTGCTCCAGGGACCAGGTGGTGACCGTGACGGGGGCCAGGGAATCATCTACCCCAGGGAACTGTCGATCGAGGCCAGGGGTACGGAGAACAGCATGCGGTCCGTGACCGACCACACCTCGCCGGTCTCCTGCCAGTAGGACAGGGATCCGGCGCCCGCCGCCCAGCAGCGGCGCGTCGCGTCCGAGCCGCAGCGTGCCGCCTTCGCGCCCTTGGCGTCCTGGCGCCACAGCGTGCCGTGGCCCTCCACGTTGCCGGGCGGGTGCCCGAGGTACCAGGTGGCGCGTGCCGCGCCGGCCGGGCGGTAGGACAGCACGCCCCGGATGCCGGCCGCCTTCGTCCGGTAGGCCTCGACGGCGTCCACCCGGCCCGCCGCGTCCGTGGCGAGCAGGCCGCCGCGCGCCGGGTCGGCGCTGAGGGCGTACCGCCACAGGCGGGCATGGCGGTCGCTGCCCGCGGGGGTCGATTCGCTGACCACGAGGCTGTCGGGCGCCGTTCCCCGGTCCAGGGAGATGCTGCCCGGGCACGGGGTGCCGCCTTCCGCGGTGGCGCAGTCTCCGGCGGGGAAGCGGTACGCGCCCACGGCCGGCAGCACGTAGTCGTAGCCGTCCGCCGACCAGCCGCCCGGCACCCGGCCGACCGCCGGGCCGTCGACGGTGGTGCGCTGGACCCGGTTCAGGTCGTACACGTAGAGCGCCTCGGCGGCACCGGAGTCGGTCGTGACGAGCAGCTTGTCCTGGTACCAGACCATCCCGGAGACGTGCGAGACCAGGCCCCGGTAGTCGCGGCCGCCGTCGACCGGGACCACCAGCAGCACCCAGCGGTAGGCCAGGTGGCGGGGGTCGTTCGCGTCGACGAAGGCGACCCGGGCCAGGCCGCGCTCGGCGGCGGGCCCGGTCGTCGCGCTGTGCGTCCAGCCCGCGAGGATCACGCGGTTGGCGCCCCACAGGCCGTCGTCGTCCGCGTCGCCGGACGTGGTCACCGACGCCGGCCGCCAGTCGGTGGTGGCGGTGTCGGCGGGGTCCCAGCAGTACGCGCGCGTGGCCGCCGGGGCGACCGGCAGCGACCCGCGTTCCCCGGAGGTGCAGCCGGCCCCTTCGCGCAGGGTGCGGTCGGCGCTCTCGAGGACGGCGCCGACCCCGACGGGACGGCCCATCGCCTTGGTCAGCCGGTCGAGCGAGCCGGCCGGCACCAGCTGTTCCTGAAGTCGCAGTTCGCCGGTCCCGGCGGAGGAGGTCAGCGGCTTCAGGGCGCCCGGGTCGCCGGTGCCCGTGGCCTGCGAGGCGCTGATCAGGGTGGCGGCCGCGGTGAGCGCGAGGGCGGTCCCGGCCAGGACCGCGCGCAGCGCCGCGCCCCGCCGGCGCCGACGGTGTCTGCCGCGTTGTTTCATGTCTCCTCCCGAGGCGGGCCAACTGCGCCTGGTGGTCCGTACGTTGACCGAGGAGCAGCCCGTAGGGGATGCTACGGCAGTTGCGGGCGGCGCATGGCGAAGACCCCGCAAATATGCGGAAGATGTACCTTCGGAAGTGCCGAATATGCCGAATGTGGCAAAGTTCGCCTCTTTTCAGAGCACGGGCGGCGATGTCCGGCTCTCGATCACCGCCGGTGCCGTCGAGTGCGGCAGCAGTTCGCGCGCGTCCCCGGGCAGCAGCACCTCGACCTCCGCCTCCTCGCGGAAACGATACGGCCGATGTTGCAGGAACGCCCCGAGGTACCGCCGTACCCGGGACATCTCGGCCCGCACCGTCACCGTGCGCGAGGGGTCGCCGAACAGGTCCCCGGCCAGGCCCGCCGCGCTGCGGCCGGTGCGGTGCACGGCCAGCAGATAGAGCAACTCGGCGTGCCGGGGGCTCAGTTCCCGGGACCAGGAGCCCGCCCCGCCGGAGACGGTGACCGTCCAGCGGCGCGGCTGGGCGAGGTCCAGCACGATCCGGGCGGAGCCCGGCGGCGGCTCGTCGGCCGCGCGCACCAGCCAGCCCCCGGCCAGCGGCTCCACCGAGCACAGGCCGAGCGCGGGCAGCCACCGCCGGCCCGCCGACAGCGCCGTGGGCAGTCCGGCGCGCGGGGTGTACGGCATCCCCGTGACCGCGGCGGTCCAGCCGTCCCGGTCCGCCACCAGCGCCCGCCCGCCGACCCGGGCCAGCACCGGCGCCGCCTCGGCGCGCAGCCGCTCCAGCGACGTCATGTGCAGCTCCCGCAGGCGGGCCTCGGCGAGCTTGGCCACCGAGTCCACCCAGGCCAGCGTCGCGGGGTGCATGGTCTCCAGCGGGCCGCTGACGTCCACCACGCCGAGCAGCCGGCCGTCCCGGGGGTCGGTGACCGGGGCGCCGGTGCACGTCCAGGAGGTGTGCGCGTGGACGAAGTGCTCACCGGCGAAGACCTGGACCGGCCGGCGCACCACCACCGAGGTCCCCACGCCGTTGGTGCCGACGACGTCCTCCCGCCAGTCGGCGCCCACGTCCAGCCCCAGACCGTCGGCATTGCGCAGCACCGCCGGACTGCCCTCGCGCCACAGCACCCGGCTGTCGGCGTCCGCGACCACCATGATGTGCCGGGCGACGTCCGCGACCGACAACAGCCCCTGCCGCAATACCGGCAGGACGTGCC
The DNA here is from genome assembly GCF_044453765.1 of Streptomyces sp. NPDC051636. NCBI lineage: Bacteria > Bacillati > Actinomycetota > Actinomycetes > Kitasatosporales > Streptomycetaceae > Streptomyces > Streptomyces sp. NPDC051636. The sequence goes on from NZ_JBITDA010000013.1 coordinate 164,158, forward strand.
TGAGCGGCGACTCCTCCCGTCTGCGCCGTACTTCCTCGAGGGACAGCAGCCCGGGGCGGGAGCCGCGGTCGGGGTCGACCCCGACCCGCAGCATGCGCCCCCAGGACTGCTCGATCACCGGGCGCGGCGCGAGGGGCGTCCGCCGCCCGGCGAGCGTGGCCGCGCGCACCTCGCTGAGCACCCGTGCCGCCCGCGACACGTCCATGGCGGCGAGTCGCGCCACGTTCATCGGCGAGTCGGCCACGGAGATCCTCCCGGGGGATGCACCAGCAAGCGGTTGTCAAGCGGTCCGGGGCTGGCCTCCGGTCCGACTGTCGGTCTCATAGTGCCCGTTGGGACGCTTCGCGGGCACACGGTCCGTGCAGAGCCGAGGCCAAGTTGCAACCCCTTGCAACCCTGGTGGACGGCCGCGCGGTGGCCGAAACTTGAGCAGCGCCGCCCCGGGCGGCGCCGTGGCCTGCAACGGGCCGTGAGCGGGGGTGGTGCCGTGTCGGCGCAGCACCACCCCCGCGCCGGGCGCCTCTGGGGCGGATCAGGCCGGTGGACGGCCGCGGCGCGTCATCAGCACGGGTGAGCCCGGGGCGGCGGGGTGGGACGGCACGCCCTCAGGACTCCGGGCGGGCCCGCTCCACCACGGAGGCCAGATTCAGCCCGTACGGCAGCGTGCCGAAGGCCGAACCCCAGTCGCCGCCCAGCCGGGATGCGCAGAACGCGTCGGCGACCTCCGGTGGCGCGAACCGCACCAGCAGCGAACCCTGCAGGACCAGCGCCAGCCGTTCCACGAGCCGCCGGGCGCGCCCCTCCACGCCCTCCAGCTCGCCGAGTTCGGCCAGCAGGTTCTTCACCGCCGCGTCCAGCCGGTGGTCGGCGCCGCGCGCCCGGCCGACCTCGATCAGGTAGGCGTCCAGCGCCCCCGGCTCGCGCTGCAGCGCCCGCAGCACGTCCAGCGCCTGCACGTTGCCCGCGCCCTCCCAGATGGAGTTGAGCGGCGACTCACGCACCAGCCGGGGCATGCCCCACTCCTCGACGTAGCCGTTGCCGCCCAGGCACTCGGCGGCCTCCACCGCCACCGGCGTACACCGCTTGGTCACCCAGTACTTCGCCGCCGGCACCGCCAGGCGCAGCAGCGCCCGCTCCTGCTCGCCTCCGTCGTCGTAGGCGGCGGCGAGCCGCAGCGCCAGCGTGGTCGCGGCCTCCGACTCCAGCGCGAGGTCGGCCAGCACGTTGCGCATCAGCGGCTTGTCGATCAGCTTGCCGCCGAAGGCCTCCCGGTGGGTGCAGTGGTGCACGGCCTGCGCCACCGCCTGCCGCATCAGCCCGGCCGAGCCGAGCACGCAGTCCAGCCGGGTCGCGGCGACCATCTCGATGATGGCCCGCACCCCGCGCCCCTCCTCGCCGACCCGGCGCGCCCAGGTTCCGTCGAACTCGACCTCGCTGGAGGCGTTCGACCGGTTGCCCAGCTTGTTCTTGAGCCGCTGGATGAGAAAGACGTTGCGCGTGCCGTCCGCCAGGACCCGGGGCACCAGGAAGCAGGTGAGCCCGCCCGGGGCCTGGGCGAGCACCAGGAACCCGTCCGACATCGGGGCCGAGCAGAACCACTTGTGGCCGGTGAGCGCGTACGTGCCGTCCTCGGCCAGCGGCGTCGCGGTCGTGGTGTTGGCCCGTACGTCGCTGCCGCCCTGCTTCTCGGTCATGCCCATCCCGAAGAGCACCCCGGCCTTGAGACGGGCGGGCCTGAGCTCGCGGTCGTAGATCGTGGACGTCAGCCGCGGCTCCCACTCGGCGGCGAGTTCCGGGTCGGTGCGCAGCGCGGGCACCGCCGCGTGGGTCATGGACAGCGGACAGCCGTTGCCGGCCTCGACCTGGGACCACATGAGGAACCCGGCCGCCCGCCGCACGTGCCCGGCCGGGCGCACCCAGGCGGTGGTCAGCCCGGCCGAGACGCCCTTGCCGAGCAGCCGGTGCCAGGCCGGGTGGAACTCGACCTCGTCGACGCGGTGGCCGTAGCGGTCGTGGGTGCGCAGTCTGGGCGGGTTGTCGTTGGCCAGTACCGCCCATTCCTGCACCTGCGCCGAGCCGGAGGTCTTGCCGAGCCCGGACAGCTCGTCGCGCACCTCGTCGAAGAGGTCGGGACCGGTGTGCCGCTCGACCGCCTCGCAAAGGGCCCGGTCGGCGGTGAAGAGGTCGTATCCGACCAGCGGTGGTGGCTGGTTCGTCACGGTGTGCGTGCTGGTGCCTGCCATGTCAGCGAACCTACCCGGGGCGACGGCGGTGATGGCCCCAGAGTGGCACAGGCCCGGCCGCCCGACCCATCCCCTCGCCCGTGGGATGAGCGGGGCCCCGCACGACGGATACCTTTAGGACGTGCAGCCAGCAAGTGAACCCCCCGAGCGGCCCGGCGGCCGGCTCCACCGGGCCCGAGCCCTCTACCGGAACGTCTCCAAGCGCAGGACGGCCTGGCTGCTGCTCAAGGACACGGTCAACTCGTGCATGGAGTACCGCATCCTCGGCCTGGCGGCCGAGGCGGCGTTCTTCACGCTGCTGTCCGTGCCGCCGCTGCTGCTGAGCCTGATCGGGCTGCTCGGCTACGTCGACGACTGGACCGGCGCCGACACCATCCAGTCCCTGGAGACCAACCTCCTGGAGGCCTCCCGCACCGTCCTGTCCGACAAGGGCGTCAAGGAGATCGCCGAACCCATCCTGCACGACGTGATGAAAGGCGGCCGGCCGGACGTCATCTCCATCGGCTTCCTGTTCGCCCTGTGGTCGGGCTCCCGCGCGGTGAACGTCTTCATCGACACCATCACCGTGATGTACGGCCTCGACGGCGTCCGGGGCATCGTCAAGACCCGGATCATGGCCTTCCTGCTGTTCGTCGTGGCGCTGCTGATCGGCTCGGTGGCGCTGCCGCTGATGGTGGCGGGGCCGGACGCGGTCGTGCGGATCGTGCCGTGGTCGGAGACGCTGGTGCAGGTCCTGTACTGGCCGGTGGTGATCATCCTCTCGATCGCCTTCCTGACCACGCTGTACCACGTGTCCGTGCCGGTCCGCTCCCCGTGGATCGAGGACGTGCCGGGCGCGCTGGTCGCCCTGGCCATGTGGGTCCTGGGCAGCTTCCTCCTGCGTATCTACCTCACCAGCACCATCGAGGGCGCCACGATCTACGGCTCCCTCGCCGCCGCCGTCGCGGTCCTGCTGTGGATCGGCGTGTCCGCGTTCGCCGTACTCGTCGGCGCCGCCGTCAACGCGGCCATCGACCGGGTCTGGCCGGCCGCCGCCACGGCCGCCGCCCGCGCCGCCCAGGAGAGGCTGCGCGAGGCCCAGGTCGCCGAGTACGTCGCCCGCGCCGCCGCGGCCCGCGAGGCCGACCCCGACGACCCCGACATGCCGTCCGAGTTCCCCGAACGCTGGTCCCGCTTCCTTCCGCCCGAGGACGTGACGGCGCGGTTGCGCACGCATGTGAAGAGCCAGCACAACGCGCACAAGGCGGCGGGCGACACGGGACCGCCGGAGACGTGAGCGGGTGACGTCACCCGGGGAGGCTCACGCGCGCGTGGCGCTTCGTGACCGGGACGATCCCCGGGGTGTCGCCGGCGGCGTAGCCTGGCGTACGTGTACGAGGAGCGTGCGTCCCGGCTGGCCGGTGCGGTGGTGTGGCGCCGCACGCTGGAGGACCCCGCCGTGCGGCCCGTGCTGCCCGACGGCTGCATGGACCTGCTGTGGAGCGAGGGGCGCCTGCTGGTCGCGGGCCCGGACACGCGCGCGTACGTCCCCCAGGGCCCGCGCCGCCGCTGGGCGGGCGTCCGTTTCCACCCCGGCACCGCGCCCGGTTTCCTGGGCGTACCGGCGCACGAACTGCGCGACCGCCGGGTTGAGTTGACCGACCTGTGGCCCGCCGCCGAGGTGCGGCGCCTGGGTGCCCGTGTCGAGGCGGCCCGGGACCCCGCGACGGCGCTGGAGGACATCGCGTGGGAGCGGGCGGCCGAGGCCGGCCCACCCGATCCGCTGCTCGGGCGGCTCGTCGCGGCGCTGGACGCGGGCCGCCCGGTCGCCGCCACGGCCGACGAACTCGGCCTGGGTGCCCGCCAGTTGCACCGCCGCTGTCTGACCGCCTTCGGCTACGGCCCGAAGACGCTGGCCCGGGTGCTCAGGCTGCAACGGGCGCTCGCGCTCGCCCGCACCGGGGTGCCGTTCGCCGAGACGGCCGTGCGGGCCGGGTACGCCGACCAGCCTCACCTGGCCCGGGACGTACGGGAGCTGGCGGGGGCGACGCTCGGGGAGCTACTGGGCCGAAGGTAGCGGCGCGAACAGATCGACGCCGTTGCCGTCGGGGTCGTGCACGGTGGCGTACCGCTGCCCCCAGAACGCGTCCCACGGTTTGAGCTCCCCGTGGTACCCGGCGCCCACCAGGTCCTCGTACACGGCGTCGACGTCGGCGGGCGAGTCGCACCGGAAGGCGAGCGCGACCCGGCCCCCGCCGGCCGGCGGCCGCCACCCGGGGTGGAAGGAGCGGACGGTGTCCTCGGTGTCCAGGGCGAGGGTCAGCCCGCCGGGCAGCTCGGCCTCGACGTGCGGCTGGTCCTCGGCGCCCTCGGGGAAGACGAGCCCGAGGCGACGGTAGAAGGCGAGCGAGGCGGCCAGGTCGGAGGCCACCACGCCGATCACTGCGCATCGTGGAGTCATGCCGTCACCGTAGGCAGCGCCCGGGCGGCCGGTCTTGAACGAATCGGACTGCGCGCCTGCCCTGCGGGGCGGCCGGCAGTCGTCGAGGGCGTCGGTCGGCGGGGCTTCGCGGTGGACGCCACCGAGGACCCCGCCGGCCACCAGCGGCGAGGTGCTCACCCCCCCCGCCGGGCGGCACCGGCTCTCCGGGTACGTCGAGGCGGGGGGCGGCTACGCCGGGGCGCACGCGGCGGCCTGCACCGAGGACGACCGGCCGTACTACGGCGACCTGCTCGGCCCCGCTTCGCGCGGCACCCCGCGTACCAGCCGGGAAGGGCCGTGGCCGAGGACCCCGCGCACCCGGCGACGCGGCATCTGCCGGCCGTCCGGGACTTCACCGACGAGTGGTACGACTTCCGCACCAACCCGCGCGGCACGGTGCGGGTCCTGCAGCGCGCCGACGAGGCGTCGTACGAGGGCGGCGGCATGGGGGAGGCCCACCCGCTGGCCCGGTGCCGTGAGCAGGGGGCCGGCCGGGTCTTCCGCACCGCCCTCGGGCACGCCTGCGAGGCGTACGCCGATCCCGCCTTCCGCGCCCACCTCGCGGCCGGGCCCGCCCGGGCCGCCGACCGGGTCGCGTGACGTTTCTGCGGTGAACCGGTTGCTCCGTCGGAGTGAGTAAAGCTGGCGTACAGAGAACGTCACGTGACTATCTAGGGATGCTCTTGTCTTGGCAAAGGGCTGTCGCGACGCGGCGCCACTCTCGGCGGCCGCGCCACCCACCCACACAAGGAGCCGGACCTTGACTCACGGTAAGAAGCTGCGCGAGCAGATCACCGGACCGGGGACCACCCCGCTGATCGGCGTGTACGACATGTACTCGGCGTCGATCGCGGCCAGGCACTACGACGGGATGTTCGTCTCGGGCTTCGGCTTCGCGGCCTCGTACTACGGGCTGCCGGACATCGGGTTCATCGCCTGGCCGGACATGGTGGCGTTCGTCCAGCGGCTGCGGGGCGCCTTCCCGCACCACCACCTGCTGGTCGACATCGACGACGGATACGTCGATCCGGAGGTCGCCTGTCACGTCGTCGAACACCTGGAGCGGATCGGCGCCTCCGGTGTGATCCTCGAGGACCAGAAGCGCCCCCGCCGCTGCGGGCACGCCGACGGCAAGCAGGTGCTGCCGCTGGAGGAGTACCTGGAGAAGCTGCAGAAGGTCCTCGCCACCCGGCAGGACCTGGTGGTCGTCGCCCGTACGGACGCCACCGACGAGCACGACATCCTGCGCCGGGCCGAGCGGCTGGCCGCCACCGACGCCGACGTCGTCCTGGTCGACGGGGTGCGCAGCGTGGAGTGGATCCGCCGGATCCGCAAGGTCGTCGGCGAGAAACCGCTGCTGTTCAACCAGATCGCGGGCGGCAAGTCGCCGCGCCTGTCGCTGAGCGAACTGTCCGACCTCGGCGTGGACGTAGCGATCTACAGCACCCCGTGCCTGTTCGCCGCGCACGAGGCGATGGACTCCGCGCTCGCCAGCCTCAAGGCGGCCGACGGCCGGCTGCCCGAGGTGGACGCCACGAGCGGCGTCGGCGTCAAGGCGGCCACCCGCCTGCTGGAGCGGAACATCGGCCGTCATCGGCCCGCTCCCGAGGGCGTGGGCGTGTGAGCAGGGCCGCACCCCGCATCCGTTCCGCGACGGCGATCGCGGCGGCCCTCCTCGCAGCCGCCGCGCCCGCGGCCGCGGCCGGGAGTCCGATCACCGTCATCGACAACTCGCAGGCCGACTCGATCCTGGAGGTCGACCGGACCGGCAACGTCTCGACCGGCAGCGGCACCGCCGGCAGCGACCACGACGGCAGCGCCGTCGACCTGATGGAGGCCCTCGTCGGCGCCGCCGGCCAGGACGACGGCGACTGACGCCGGCGCGGTACGACGGCGGCCGGGCACCCCGTGCGGGAGGTGCCCGGCCGTCTCCGTCTGCGCCCGCTCAGTCCTCGCCGAGGTCGGGGTGGCCGGCCTCCTTGAGTTCGACGTCCTCAGTGTCGGCGGGGACGGGGACCGTGGCCCGGGCCGTGCCGAGGGCGGTGGCCAGGGCCACCCCGGCGAGGGTGAACACCCTCGCGGTGCGTGTGGTGATGTTCATGCCCGGGAAACGATCTTGGTCGTACGAGGTCACGGTCACCCCTCCCGGCGGGCGGGCGGCGCCGCCGTGCTCCGGCAGCCCGGTGGCCCTCGGCACCGCACGGTTCGGCGAGACCGCCGGCCTCGCCCTGGGCGGCGCCCCGGCCGCCACCTGCCGCCCCGGCGGCCTTCGCCCACCCCGGCATGCCAAACCGCCGACTCCCAACCTCGGCGGCGACGTCCCGTTCACCACCGACACCTGGGGGCCGCCTCCTTCGCCCCGGAGGGCGGCGGCGGCTCCACCAGCGGCGGCTACGGCCAGCTGGGTTTCGGCACGCTCATGTACGCCGAACAGCCCTCACCACACGCCCGTGCAGCGGAATACCCGGCCGTCATGTGGTGCTGTGGGGTTACCGGTGCACGAGCGCTGCGAAGGGCTGGTGGGCACATGACGGCAGACCGGACGTCAGAGCAGACGGATCCCGTGGTCAGAACGCCGTACGGGGCGGTACGCGGCAGGTACGAGCACGGGATCGCCGTCTTCCGCGGCATCCCGTACGCCGCCCCGCCCTTCGGGCCCCGCCGGTTCCGCCCGCCCGAGCCGCCCGAACCCTGGGACGGGGTGCGCGACGCGGGCGCCTTCGGGCCCACGGCGCCGAAACCGCCCTACTCGGAGGCGTTCGCGCAGTACCTGTCCGACCCGGTGGTGCCCGGCGACGACTGCCTCAACCTCAACGTATGGACGCCCGAGCCGGGCCCCGCCGCCCGGCTCCCCGTCCTCGTGTGGCTGCACGGCGGCGCCCTGACCAGGGGCTCGTCCGCCGTGCCCGTGTACGACGGGCGGGCCTTCGCCCGCGACGGCGTCGTCCTCGTCTCCGTCAACTACCGACTGGGAGTGGAAGGCTACGGCCTGTTCCCGGACGCGCCCGCCAACCTCGGCCTGCGCGACCAGCTGGCCGCCCTGCGCTGGGTGCACGACTCGATCGCGGCCTTCGGCGGCGACCCCGGACGGGTGACCCTGGCCGGGCAGTCCGCCGGGGCCATCAGCACCGGCGCCCTGCTCGCCGCACCCCAGGCGCAGGGCCTCGTCCGGCGGGCGGTGCTGCAGAGCGGCGCCCCGGACGCCTCGGACCGCGACAAGGTACGGCGGATGGTCCGCCGCATGGCCAACCGGCTGAAGATCCCCGCCACCGCCGAGGCCTTCGCCGCCGTCGACCGCGAGCTGCTGCTGCGCACCCAGGCCGAGGTCGGCCGACGCAGCAGCCCGGTCCTGGGCGGCCCGGCCTTCGGCGTCGTCGTCGACGGCGACCTCGTCCCGCGCGACCCGCTCCAGGCCCTGATCGACGGCGAGGCCGCCCAGGGGGTCGACCTGCTCATGGGCTGGACCCGGGACGAGTACCGGCTGTGGCTGGTGCCGGGCGGGCTGGTGGAACACGTCGACCGGCTCGGCGCGGTCGCCCTGGCCGGCGCCATGGCCCGCTGCCGCTGCGGCCACGAGGTGCCGCGCGCCTACCGCGCCCTGCACCCTGACGCCGGCCCCGCCGAGACCGTCGGCCAACTGGTCACCGACCACCTGCTGCGCGTCCCCCTGCACCGCCTGGCCGACGCCCGCCCCGGCTCCTCCTACCTCTACGAGTTCGCGTGGCCCTCCAACCTCCCCGGCCTGGGCGCCTGCCACGCCCTGGAGCTCGGCTTCGTCTTCGACACCGGAAACGTCCCCGAGTCGGCCCGGCTCGCCGGCGAGGGCGCCCCGCAGGAGCTGTGCGACACGATGCACGGGGCCTGGGTGCGGTTCGCCACCACCGGGGATCCCGGATGGGAAGCCTGGGATCCCGCACACCCGGTGCGGATCCTCGGCGACGGTGAGCCGTATACCGCATACGGGCCACGGGATCCCGAAGTCGCCCTGTGGTCGACGGAAGCCAGCACACCGGATCCCGTCGACGGCACCCAGGCCCGCAGCGCGGAACTCGCGGCGACGGTACGCCGGCTGCGCCGGTCGGTCGGCGTCCGCCCGCACTAGGTCCTGCCGTCGGTACGTCAGTGCTCCGCCGCGCCCGCCGGCTTCGCCACCGAGTCCCGCACCCCCACGTGCGTGCCCAGCAGCAGGTGCTCGTCGGCCGAGTCGGCGGTGTGGCCGAGGACGGTGCGTACGGCGAGGCGGCCCAGCTGCTCGTAGGGTGCGTGGACCGTGGTCGGGGCGGTGTGCAGGTCACGGGCGAACGGGATGCCGTCGTACCCGGCCGGCGAGACGTCGCCCGGCACGTCCAGGCCCGCCCCGCAGGGCCTGACGCATCGGACGGTGGTCCGAGTCGCGGGTGAAGTCGCCGTGCCACAGCAGCTCGGGGTCGGGCTCCAGGCCGCGGGCGCGGTGGGCGGCGAGGTAGCCGCGCTCGCGGCCCTGCGCCGTGGTGTGGTCGGGCTTGCCGCCGAGGAACAGCACCCGCCGGTGGCCCTGGGCGAGGACGTGCGCGACCAGGGCGTAGGCGCCGCCCTCGTTGTCGTACTCGATGACCGTCACCGGCGCCCCCGGGCCGATCGGCGGCCGGCCGCGCAGCACCAGCCGGGGGCCCGCCGACGCCGGCGAGTCGGCGATGCGGCGGGTGCGCTCCCGGTACTCGGGGGCGTCCGCGGCCCCGCCGGCCAGGATCACGGCGGCGGCCCGCGGCGCGCATCATCTCGATGAACTCCAGGCTCGTGCCGGATGTCCCCGTCCGTGCTGCACACCAGGCGCAGATGCCCGAGCCGGGTCGCCTCGCGCTCCACGCCGTGCGCCATGTGCGCGAACGACGGCCCGGTGATGTCCTCCAGGACGAAGGCCAGCGTGGGCGTGGCGGCCCCGGCGACGGCCTTGGCGCGCGCATCGGCGACGTAGTCCGTCTCGCGCACCGCCCGCAGCACGCGCGTCCGAGTCGCAGCGCACCACGCCCAGCACCCTCGACACCGTCGACGCGGACACCCCCGCCCGCGCCGCCCTGTCCCGGATGCTGCTCCGCGCCGCGTCCCCGCTCTTCCTGGTCATCCGCCTCGCCCTCTTCCCGCCCTCGGGAACAGCGGCAACACGACGGCAACCGTTTCCCCGCGCCGGAGGCCGGCAGTGGTGGCCGCCCGTACGAAGGGCTTCGGGACGCGGGCGCCCCGTTCAGGCGGCCCGTTCAAGCGGTGCTGAGCGTCCGCGAGATCGACGCGATCGCCTCCGGACCCACCCGGCAGCAGCCGCCGATCAGCCGCGCGCCCGTCCTGCGCCAGGTCTCGACCTGCTCGGCGGTGAAGGAGGAGCGGCCCTTCCAGGCACGGGCCTCGGCGTCCCAGGCCTCGCCGCTGTTGGGGTAGACCACCACCGGCTTGCCGGTCACGCGGGCGGCGGTCCCGATCGCGTGCTCCACGTCCTCGGGGGCGCAGCAGTTGACGCCGACCGCGATCACCTCGTCCGCGTCGGCGGCCAGGGCGAACGCCTCTTCCAGCGGCTGCCCGGCGCGTGTACGACCCTTGTCGACGGTATACGAAAGCCAGGCGGGGGTATCCAGCCCGCGCACCGCCCGCAGCAGCGCCGCCGCCTCGTCCGTGTCCGGAACCGTCTCCAGGGCCAGGACATCCGCTCCGGCCGCCGCCAGCACCTCCAGCCGGGGCCGGTGGAATCGCTCCAGCTCCGCCACGCTCAGCCCGTACCGGCCCCGGTACTCCGAGCCGTCCGCCAGCATCGCCCCGTACGGGCCGACGGAGGCCGCCACCCACAGCGGGCGCGCGATCCCCTTGCCGTGGGCCTGCCGCGCCGCCTCCCGGGCCAGCTCCACGCTCAGGGTGAGCAGCCGGGCCGCCCCCTCGCGCCCGATGCCGCGCTTCGCGAAGCCCTCGAAGGTGGCCTGGTAGCCCGCGGTGATCGCCACGTTCGCGCCCGCCTCGAAGTAGGCGAGGTGCGCCTCGGTGACCGCCTCGGGTCGCTCGGCGAGCAACCGCGCCGACCACAGCTCGTCGCTCAGGTCGTGCCCGGTGGACTCGAGCTGGTTGGACATGCCGCCGTCGAGCACGACGGTGCCGGCGGCGAGGGCTTCGGCGAGGCCGGGGGAGGTGTCGCTGGTCATGTCACGACGCTAGTCGAAGGAGGACGGCCCGAGGCACCCGCGACCGCGTCCACCCCGCCGGCCTCACTCCCGACCCCATCGTCGCGCTCCGGGATCGCGGGAACGTCCGCATCCCCGAGGGCGAGCCCACCGGCGCCGACGGAACTCCGGGGCCGGACCTGACCCTCGGCGGTTCGCCCCCCGCACTCGCCGGCATCGGAGTCACCCCAACTCACCACGCCCGCCAGATCATCCTCATCGGGCGACTCCACGGTCTGCGACCAGCCCGCCGACCCGTACTCCGGCCGGGGCCGGCAGCTCCCGCAGTACCTCGGCAGGGGCCTGCCGGTCGCCAACTACGCGGACTCCGGCGACAGCACGGTCACCTGCCTGCAGAACCCGCAGCTGTGGGCCACTGTCCAGCCGCTCGTCCGCCCCGGCGACCTGGTCCTCGTCCAACTGGCCCACAACGACAGGACGACGGATGAAACGAGGTACCGGGGGAACCCGGAGACACTGGTGGCGGGCGTGCGCGAGAGGGGCGGCGAGCCGGTCCTCGTCACCCCGATCGTGCGCCGCTGGTTCGATGCCGACGGCACCCTGAACAACGACACCGCGATGAGACCCTGGGGCGCCCCGACCGGAACCGGGGCGTCCCAGGCCCCTGCCGCCTCGGGCCCCGCCTCGAAGGAAACCCGCCCCTGATGCACCTGCCCGCCGACGACCGTGCCCTCAGCCCCCGCACCGGTTACACGCGCGCGCACTGGGAGGCCGCCGCCGACGCCCTGCTCGCCGCGGTGGAGCCGTACGCCACCGCCGACCGCGCGCTGTACCACCTGCCCGGCGAGCACGTCAGCTGGTCGGGCCGCCATTCCGACGGCCTGGAGGGCTACGCCCGCACCCTCCTGCTGGCGGCCTTCCGCCGGGACGAGACCGCGCTCGGCCGCTACGCCGAGGGTCTCGCCGCCGGGACCTGCGGTGTCTGGCCGCGCGTCGAGGACCGCGGCCAGCCCCTGGTCGAGGCCGCCTCCATCGCGCTCGCGCTGCGGCTGACCCGCCCGCTGCTGTGGGACCGCCTGGACGACGCCGTACGGCAGCGGGCAGCGGCCTGGCTGGCCGACGCGCTGACCGCCGAACCCTGGCCCTGCAACTGGGAGTTGTTCCCGGTCACCGTCGGCGGCTTCCTCGCGGAGACCGGTTACGAGGCCGACGCCGCCCGCAGGGCGATCGACCGCGGCCTGGAGCGCATCGAGCAGTGGTACGTCGGCGACGGCTGGTACACCGACGGCGACGGCCGCAAGTTCGACTACTACAACGGCTGGGCGATGCACCTCTACCCGGTGCTGCACGCCTGGCTCGCGGACGACCCTGACCTGCTCGACCTGTACGGCGGCCGGCTGGAGACCCATCTCGCCGACTACGCCCGCCTGTTCGGCCGTGACGGCGCCCCCCTGCACCAGGGCCGCTCCCTCACCTACCGGTTCGCGACGACCGCCCCGCTGTGGCTGGGCGTGCTGACGGGCCGTACGCCGCTGGCGCCGGGTCAGACGCGGCGGCTGGCCTCGGGCGCGCTGAAGTACTTCCTGGACCGGGGCGCGGTCGACGAGCGGGGGCTGCTGACCCTCGGCTGGCACGGCCCCGACGGGGCGGTCCTGCAAGGGTATTCGGGGCCCGCGTCGCCGTACTGGGCGAGCAAGGGTTTCCTCGGGCTGCTCCTGCCGCCCGACCACGAGGTGTGGACGGCCGTCGAGGAACCCGGCCCGGCGGAGCGCGCCGACGCGGTGACGGCGATCGAGGGCCCCAACTGGCTGCTGCAGTCGACGCGTGCGGACGGCGTGGTGCGGCTGCACAACCACGGCAGCGAGGACAGCCGCTACGACCCGTACTACACGCGGTTCGCGTACTCCACGGTCACCCGGCCCCTGGGCTCGCCGCCCGACAACGTCGTCGTGGTCGGCGGCGACCCGGTCCGCACGGGCATCGTGCCGCTGGGGGTGGGAGAGGACTGGGCGGCCTCTCGGTACACGGTGGGCTCCGGGGCAGAGGTGACCAGCCTCGTCGTGGCCGGCGGTGCGGTGGAGGTGCGGGCCCATCTGGTGGCCGGCGCGGATCCCGGCACCCAGGTGCACGTCACCGGCTGGGTGCCGTGGGAGGACGAAGAGGCCGAACTCGTGCCGGTGCATGGTCTGTCGGGTGAGTTCGTCCTGTCCGGCGCGACGGGTGACGGACCCAGCCTGTTCGTCGCCCTGGCCCGCCTCACCGCCGAACCCGACCCGCTGCCCCTCGCGGATCTGGTGACGGTGGAGGTGCAGGGGGCCTACGACCTCGGCGTCCGCCGGGCCGGTGGCGGGGTCCGGACCTTCCGGTTCAGGGCGCCGGACGGGCGATCTTCAGGGTCGTCGTGGTCGGTGACGCCCGGGTGAGCAACCCCGTCGCCGGACCCGGAATGTCGCCAAATCCGTATACCTTCTTCACAGGCGTCCGCAAGAATCCCGCCCATGAGTTCCAAGATCCGCCACATCACGGTCGACTGCGCCGACGCCCACACGCTCGCCACCTTCTGGTCCCGCGTCCTGGACCTGCCCCTGCACGAGGACGACCACCCGGGTGACGAGGAGGCGCTGATCGAGGGCGCGGTCTGCTCTTCGTCACCGTCCCGGACGCCAAGACCGTCAAGAACCGCCTGCACGTCGACCTCCAGCCGCAGGACCGTACCCGTGACGAGGAGGTCAAGCGCCTGCTCGCCCTCGGCGCCACGCTGCTCGACGACCGCCGCAAGCCCGACGGGACGGGCTGGGCGGTCCTCGCCGACCCGGAAGGGAACGAGTTCTGCGTGGAGCGCGGCGCGGGCGAACGCTCGGAGTAAGGCCCGGCCCGGCGCGGACACTTCGGCCGGCACCGAAGTGATCCGCGCCCAGCGTTCCGGGTATGAGCGACACCGCCCACGACACCGCACGCGACACTCCCGCCCGGGCCGTCACCGCCATGGCCGACCACGTCCTCGCGCCGGCCGCCACCTGGACCGCCTGGGACGGCACCCCCTTCCACCTCGACGACCGCGTCCACACCCGCACAAGGCGGTCCGCCGCGTCGCCGACCACCTGATCGACCACCTGGCGGAACTGGAGGCCCGGCCGGCGGGCGCGGACCCGCAGCCCGACCACTGGCACGCCTCCGCGATCACCACCGCGGCCGATCTCGCGCCCTTCACGGCCGAGGACCTCGACGACGCCCGCAGCCGCCTCACCCGTCCCGCCCGCGTCCGGGCGGACCGCCTGGACGCGCTGACCGACGAGCGGTTCGACGCCTCGCCCGGCGCGGGCTGGAGCTTGCGCCGACTCGCCGCCCACCTCGCGGAGTCCACGTACTACGCCGACTCCGTGGGCGACCTGTCGTGACGGCCTTCGCCGACCTGCACCGCCCGGGTGAGCCCCTGCTCCTGCCCAACGCCTGGGACCACGCCTCGGCGGCGGCCCTCGCGGGACAGGGTTTCCCCGCGATCGGCACGACCAGCCTGGGTGTCGCGGCCGCCGCCGGGCTGCCCGACGGCGCCGCCGCGACCCGCGAGCACACCCTGCGGCCGGCCCTCGCGCTCGGCACGGAGCCGTTCCTGCTGTCCGTGGACGCGGAGGGCGGCTTCAGCGACGATCCGGACGACGTGGGGGAGTTGGCGTGCCGGCTGTGGGCCGTGGGCGCCGCCGGGATCAACCTGGAGGACGGGACCGGGCCGGCCGACCGGCACGCCGCGAAGATCGCGGCGGCGAAGTCGGCCGCCCCCGGCCTCTTCGTGAACGCGCGCACGGACACGTACTGGCTCGGCGACGGCGAGGGGACGCTGCCCCGTCTGGAGGCCTGCCAAGAGGCCGGTTCCGACGGCGTGTTCGTCCCCGACCTGACCGGCTCACGGCGGATCACCGACCTGGTACGGCACCTCAACGTCCCCTGCTCGCCGGCCCGGGCCCACCGTCTCCCGTCTCGCCGACCTCGGGGTGAGCCGGATCAGCCTCGGCTCCCTGCTCTACCGCCGGGCGGGCGCCGCGGGGGACGACGCCCTCGTACGACGCCGTACAGGCGCTGGGGCGCCGGCCGGGGTGAGCGCGACGGCACAGCCCGGTCCGACGGCATGCGCCCGCAGCGCCGAAACCAGGCGTCGTGAGCCGGGCGCCCGTTTTGTTCGGGGTTCTAAGCGGTCAGCGGTGCCGCTGGCGCGTCGAGCGGAACCATCGTTTCCGCGACCCGGTCGGCGAATGCCACGGGATGCTCCAGCGCGCCGAGGTGACCGCCGGGGAACTCGGTGAAGGCGGCGCCGGTGCGCTCGGCCACCAACTCGGCGGTGCCGTGCAGGACTTCACCCCGGGAGCCGGTTCCGGCGGCCACCGTGAGGCGGTCGGGGGAGGTGGTGAAGGCCGGTACGTACGAGGTGAAGGGGCCGAGGACGTGGGCGAGGAAGACGGCCATGGGGCCCTCGGGGGACGCGTGTTCCCGCATCCCCTGGATCAGCCGGGCCCGCTGCTCCGCCCCGTCCGGCAGCAGCGTCACGCACGGTGGCTCGTGCGCGACCACGTGCCGCAGCCGCTCCGGGTGCCGGGCGAGCAGGTCGAGGGCCGCGATGCCACCGGAGCTGGTCCCGAGGACGTACGCGGACTCGCCCGCCGCGAGCACCTCCTCCAGCACCGCGTACGCCCCCTCGCTCCAGTCCGCCACCCGCTGGTCGGCGACCGGCTGCCCGAGCCGCCCGTGGGCGAGGCCGAGGGGGTCGTACGTCACCACGGTGAACCGCTCCGCCAGCCGCCCGGTGACCGGGCCGAGCCCCATCGGATGCCCGGCCCCGCCGGGGACGACGAGCAGGACGGGCCCGCTGCCGGTCACGTCGTAGTGCGGCTCAGTCATCGCTCTTCTTCTCCCGTGGCCAGTGTTCGAGGGCGACGTGCAGGGCGTCGATCGCCCGGTCCCAGGAGGCCTGTACGTCGCGGGGGGCGCCGAAGCCGCCGGCGGACTCCAGGGCGCAGTAGCCGTGGAAGGTGCTGCGCAGCAGGCGTACGGCGTCGGTGAGGTCGGGTTCGTCGAGGCCGTAGGCGCGCAGCATGCCGTAGGTGACCTCGGCGGTGCGGCGCAGGGCGGGGGAGCCGGCCACGAGAGCCTGGTCGATGCGGATCTGGGTGGCCGCGTAGCGGCCCGGCCGCTCGAGGGCGTACTCCCGGTACGCCCCGGCGAAGGCCGCCAGCGCCTCCTTGCCCGCCCGCCCGGCGACGGCTGCCGCGATCCGGTCGACCAGCTCACCGCCCGCGAACAGCGCGAGCCGGGTGCGCAGGTCCTGCAGATTCCTGACGTGCGAGTACAGGCTCGCGTCCTTCACCCCGAAGCGGCGGGCCAGCGCCGACAGCGTGACGTTCTCGAAGCCGACCTCGTCGGCGAGCTCGGCCGCGGCCGCCACCAGGCGGTCGGCGGTGAGTCCGGCGCGGGCCATGCGACACCTCCTAGGTTGCCTAGGTTTAATCCTAGGGCATCTAGGTTCCGCGGTGCGCGGTTTCCTCGTCGGGGTCGAGGCGTCCGCCCTGACGCGAGGGAACGTAACGGTTCAGCCGATCGGTGCGTACAGTACGCCCAGCTTGTCGATCTGGGCTGACGCGGATCTTCTCGGCCGCCTTCACGACCGAGGAACAGGTCCGGTGCCGGGTGGCCGGGGAGGACGGACCGGGCGGGGAGCGGTTCCTCGGCGTCGGCCGGGAGCACCCTCAGCGAGGTGCCGTCCCGCGCCGGGCCGCAGCGGGCGATGTCCGGCCCGAGCTGGTTCCACATGCCCCACTGTTCGGCCATCACCGCAAGCCCGGCGCGGGTCGGCTCGTCGACGGCCAGACCCTGTTCGAGTTCAGGACCGTGTCAGGACCCGGCCGGATCCTCGGTCCGCGAGAAGACGAAGGAGAACTCGGCGGGCTCCGCGAGCAGGTAGTACTGCGGCAGCGGGCCCGGGCCGCAGGACTGCGAGCCGATGCCGTGCTGGCCGTGATCGAGGTGGACCCACACCGTGTCGCCCGGGGTGAGGTCGGTGCGGTGGGCGGCGGCGTCCAGCTCCTCGGTGGTCCAGCGCCGGGCGCTCAAGAAGAACTCCGGGTCGCCCTCGACACGCAGTCCGCCGAGCTCCGCCCAGCGGACGTCGGTGCGGGCGCCGTTCTCCTGAGGACGGACATAAGGTGTCTGCATACCATCGACCGTCGACTGCCAACGGCCTACCAGCGACGCCGCCCGGGTGTCCGGATACGCCTCGTCGGGACCGCCGCCGAACCACGTCACCTCGTCGGTGTCCGCGCCGGACAGCCCGAAACGGATGCCGAGCCGGGGCAGCGGCACCGTCCACTCGCCTTCGGGCGTCACGGATACCGTCAGCTGCAGACGATCTCCATCGGACGTCCACCGGTATACCGTCGACAGCCCCACCTCCCAGGCGGCCGGCGCCACCCGCGTGCGCACGGTCAGCGCGTCGTCGCCCACGTCCACCGCGTCGAGGCGGTGCCGCATGCGGTGCAGGCCCAGCTTGCGCCACAACTGGCCGTAGCGGATGTCGGTCTGCCAGGCCGCGCCGTCGTCGTTGTCGGTGGTCGCCCGCCACACGTCCAGCCGCAGTCCGGTGACCTCGACCGAGCCGATCGCCCGCAACGCCCCGGTGCGGGCGTCGAAGGAGGCCGGACCGAGGGTGATCAGCCGGTCGCCGGGCACGGGCCCACCGGTCGCGGCCACGGACGGCGCCTGCCGGGCGGAGACGGGGAACTGCCCCCATGCCACCACATGGTCCTTGGGCCCCCACGCGGTGTCGGCGGCGAGCAGCGCCCGCACCGTCCACCGCGTCTCACCGGTCCCCACCGCGGGCGGCTCCGGCAGCTTCACGTCGGCCGACTCGCCGGGGGCGAGCACCGGCACGGACAGCGGGCCCGACTCGACCGTCTCGCCGTCCACCTGGTACGACCACGCGAAGGCCAGCGCGGACAGGTCGGCGAAGTCGTACGTGTTGGTGACGCGGACGGTGCCGTCGGAGCCGTCGCCCTCGATCCGGACCGGCTCGATCACCTTCTTGTACTCGAGCAGACCGGGGGAGGGCCGCCGGTCGGGGAAGAGCAGCCCGTCGCAGACGAAGTTGCCGTCGTGCAGCTCCTCGCCGAAGTCGCCGCCGTACGCGAAGCCGTACCGTTCGTCCTTGATGCCGTGGTCGATCCACTCCCAGATGAAACCGCCCTGGAGCCGGTCGTAGGACTCGAAGATCCGCTGGTAGTCGGCGATGCCGCCGGGTCCGTTGCCCATGGCGTGCCCGTACTCGCAGAGGAGGAAGGGGAGTTCGCGGCGCCTGTGCGGGCCGCCGTCCAGGCCACGGCCGATCCGCTCGACCTCGGCGTGGTCCGCGTACATCCGCGAGTACACGTCCGTGTCACGGCAGTTGATGTCGCCCTCGTAGTGCACGAGCCGCGAGGGGTCCCGGCCGTGGATCCACTCGGACATGGCGGTCAGGCCGCGGCCGGTGCCCGCCTCGTTGCCGAGGGACCAGACGACGACGGACGGGTGGTTCTTGTCGCGCTCGACCATGCGGGCGGCCCGGTCCAGCAGGGCCGGGGTCCAGCGGTCGTCGTCGACGGGGTTGTCCCGCCAGGCCTGCTCGGTGAAGCCGTGGGTCTCCAGGTCGCACTCGTCGATCACCCACAGTCCGTACTCGTCGCACAGGTCGAGGAAGGCCGGGTGCGGCGGGTAGTGGGAGGTGCGGACGGCGTTGACGTTGTGCCGCTTCATCAGCAGCACGTCCTCGCGCATGGTCTCCAGGTCCAGCGCGCGGCCCTTCTCCGGGTGCCACTCGTGCCGGTTGACACCCTTGAAGAGGACGGCCTTTCCGTTGACCTTGATCAGACCGTCGGCCAGTTCGACCGTGCGGAAGCCGATGCGCAGCGGCACCCGCTCGCCTCCGGTGGCCAGCACGCCGTCGTACAGCTTGGGGGTCTCCGCCGACCAGGGTTCGACCGGGACCGTCACCGGCTCACCGGTCGCGACATCGATGTCCAGGGCGGGCACCGTCACCCTGCCGTCGACGTCGGAGTCGACGCGCAGGGTGCCCTCGCCCGTGACGTGGTCGTAGGAGGCGTGCACGAAGAAGTCGAGCACGCCGCCCGCCGGACGGTGCAGCAGCGTCACGTCTCGGAAGATGCCCGGCAGCCACCACTGGTCCTGGTCCTCCAGGTACGAACCGGCCGACCACTGGTGCACGCGGACGGCCAGCACGTTGCCGCTGGGCTTCAGCAGGTGCCCGACGGCGAACTCGTGCGGCAGCCGCGAGCCCTTGAACTCGCCGATGTCGGTGCCGTTCAGCCAGACGCGGGCGCAGGACTCGACGCCGTCGAAGCGGAGGACGGCACCGCCCTCACCCGGCCAGTCCTCGGGCAGGTCGAAGACCCGCAGGTGGTCGCCGGTCGGGTTCTCCGTCGGGACGTGCGGCGGGTCGACCGGGAAGGGGTAGAGATGGTTGGTGTAGACGGGCGAGCCGAACGCTCCGTCGCCCTGGAGCACCCAGTGGCCGGGGACCGCGACCTCGGCCCAGTCCCCCGCGTCGAATCCGGGCTCGGCGAACGAGTCGTCCTCGGCGTCGGCCGTCGCCGACACACGCAGGCGCCAACTACCGTTCAGAGAAAGTGACTTCGCGTCAGACGAGGCGTACCAGGCGCGGGGTGGAAGGGCCCCGCTGCCCGGTGCGACGTCCTCGACGTAGTCGATGGCCGTGGTCGTGCGGAAAGACATCGGTCTCCTAGCTCATCCCTTGATGCCGGTCTGCGCGATCCCCTGCACCAGCCAGCGCTGGAGGAAGAGGAACACGAACAGCGGGGGCAGGATGGAAATGGCGGTGGCCATGAAGATCGTGTGGAAGACGACGGTCTGGTTGGTCATGTATTTGGAGAGCGCGACCTGGACGGTCCACGCGTCCGGGCTCTGGCCGATGACCAGCGGCCACAGGAAGGAGTTCCAGCCGCTGATGAAGGTGATGGTGGCGATCGCCGCGAAGAAGTCCAGCGAGTTGGACACCACGACGCGCCAGTAGGCGCCCCGGTAATCGAGCCCGTCCACGCGTGCCCCCTCCTCCAGCTCCTTCGGGAACCCGAGGAAGTACTGCCGGAACAGAAAGCAGGTGAAACCACTGAACAGCCCCGGGACGATCAGACCCCGGAGTGCTCGTAGGGGATGCGGGCCAGGGCGTGGCCGGCGAGGGAACAGACCAGCAGGACGCCGCTGGTGTGCAGGACGGCGACCAACGTGGAAGTGCGGCCGCGGCCGTCAGCAGGACCCGTCTCCTGGTCCGGGGTGTCGTGGTGCGGGGGTGAGACACGAGCATCCCTTCCGTCGTGAAGGTGGTGCGGTACGGCTCCTCGCGGGGGTGGTGGTACGTTTCCCGGTCCCCTGCCCGGACGACTGCAACGCGCCCTCCAGCGCGAACGTCGCCGCGCCCAGGGACACCGGATCGGTGGGGATCGGGGAGAGGACGATCTCGGTGGCGGCCAGCGGTCGCCTGAGCGCGTGCCGGGCGACGGCCTCGCGCACCTCCTCGAGCAGCGGCTCACCGAGCCGGGCGGCGACCCAGCTGCTGAGCACGACCACTTCGGGATGTCAGGAAGTCGCCGAGGCGTGTATACCTTCGGCGAGGATCGGCACCCGTATCGCGGCGCTCACGGCCACCAGGGCCCGGAGCGCGTCGAGCGAGTGCTGCCGGTGGAACTCCTTCGCCGTGTATGTGACGTTGCGCGCCCAGTTGGTGACCGCTTGAGTCATCCCTGTCGTCCCTCCCGGTGTGTGCGTGTCCATTGACCCTCTCATTCGCCGCTAGCGTAGAAACCGGTTGCTATCCGCGCGTCACCGAGCCGGAAGGTCACTTCCTTGCCCGAGCGTCCCCAGGCACTGTTCGCCATGACAGCCCGGAACGTGCCGCACATCTTCCCGCCGGAGGTGCTCGTGCGGCTGCGCGAGCACGTGGAAATCGATCCCACTCTGGTGGCGCAGGACTTCACCGACCCACGGATCCGGGAGACGCTCGCCCGCACCGAGGTCCTCATCACCGGCTGGGGCTGCCCCCGCCTGGACGCGGCCGCCCTGGACGCGGCCCCCGAGCTCCGCGCGGTGTTGCACGCGGCCGGCTCGGTCAAGGGCTTCACCACCCCGGAGGTCTGGCAGCGCGGCATCGCCGTCTCCTCGGCCGCCGCCGCCAACGCGCTGCCCGTCGCCGAGTACACCCTCGCCATGATCCTGCTCGCCGGGAAGGACGTGTTCGCCCTCCGCGACCGGCTGCGCGGGCGGCGGGCCTTCCCCTACGGCGACATCCTCCCCGGCATCGGCAACTACGGCCGGCGCGTCGGCATCGTCGGCGCCTCCCGCATCGGCCGCCGCCTCATCGAGCTGCTGCGCCCCCACGACCTCAAGGTCAGCCTCGCCGACCCGTACGTGGACGAGGCGGAGGCCGCCCGGCTCGGCGTACCGCTGCTCGAGCTGGAGGAACTGCTGCGCACCTCGGACATCGTCACCGTGCACGCCCCGCAGACCCCGGAGACCCGGCACCTCCTCGGCGCCCGCGAACTCGCCCTGATGCCCGACGGATCGGTGCTGATCAACACCGCGCGGGGCGCGCTCCTCGACCACGACGCCCTGATCGCCGAGCTGCGCGCCGGACGCCTGAGCGCCATCCTCGACGTCACCGACCCCGAGCCGCTGCCCGCCGGCTCGCCCCTCTTCGACCTGCCCAACGTCTTCCTCACCCCCCACCTCGCCGGGTCCCAGGGCAACGAGGTGGCCCGGCTCGGGCAAACGGTCGCCGACGAGGCCGAACGGCTCGCGCGCGGGGGCGGATTGGCGTACGCGGTCGACCACACCGTGCTGGAGCGGGCGGCGTGACGACGGCGAGCGGACGCAGCCTGCGGCGGGCGCGGACGCCTCGACCGTGCGGGACGTCGCCGCGCGCGCCGGGGTCTCCGCGCCCACCGTCTCCCGCGTCCTGGGCGGCACCTACCCGGTGGCGGCGGCCACCCGCGCCAAGGCCTTCAGGACGATGCGCGAGCTCGACTACGTGGTCAACGCGCACGCCCGTACCCTCGGCGGCGCGACGGACAAGACGGTCGCCGGCGACGTCACCGGCCCCTTCTGCGCCCAACCGCGACGAGTTGCCCGACGGCCGGCACCTGGTACCGGGCACGCATGTGGTGCTGCGGGAGTCGACGCGGCGGGCGGGGGCCGGCAGACGCCGGGGCGGCCCCCCGGCCGTGCCGACCGTCCACGGCCGCACGCGGCCCCGGGCCAGTGGTCGTACGCCCGCCGCCCGAACCGCCGGGACCGCGCCGCCGCCGCCCTCCTCGCCCTCTCCCCGAAGCGTCCGTCACGGTCCGCACCGGCGCCCCGGACGACGGCGACGGACCGGACGCGGAGCCGGGGCTGTGGGCCGGCGTGCCGCCGCCGGCCCCGGTCCGGGACGCTCCCGTGCCCGGCCCCCGGCTGCCGCCGGGCACCGCCGTCCCGGGACACATCGCCCGCCACGAGGGGACCCGGCCGGGCAGTCGTACAGGCGGGGGCATACCGTGAGGAGTCGAACACCTGAGCCGGGAGGAGATTCGGATGGGCAGCCGCACCGCGCTGGTCGAGGATCTGATGGAGCGGTTCCCGCACGTACCGCGGGAAGCCGTCTTCAAGGAGGATCTGCTCCGGGGCGGGGTCGCCTTCGACGCGTCCGCGCTGTCCGACAACGAGGGTGGTGAGGTCAAGCCGAAGTCGTACTTCATCTTCTCCTTCGACCACGGCACCCTGCCCGAGCTCGGCGAGGCCGCGCTCCGGCGGCCCCCCGAGGAGATCATCCTCACCGGCGGCCCGTACGACCTGCGCCGCACCGTCGTCTCCGTGCGCGTGAACCCGTCCTCGCCCTACCGGGTCGCCGCCGACGAGGAGGGGCTGCTCGGGCTGTACCTCGACGGCAAGCGGATCGCGGACGTCGGCGTACCGCCCATGCCCGAGTACTACCGGCACACCCTGTCCAACGGGAAGTCCGTCATGGAGGTCGCCCCCACCATCCAGTGGGGCTACCTGATCTACCTGACGGTCTTCCGGGTCTGCCAGTACTTCGGCGCCAAGGAGGAGTGCCAGTACTGCGACATCAACCACAACTGGCGCCAGCACAAGGCTGCCGGCCGGCCGTACACCGGCGTCAAGGACGTGGAGGACGTCCTGGAGGCGCTCGAGATCATCGACCGGTACGACACCCAGAAGGTGTCCACCGCCTACACCCTCACCGGCGGCGCCATCACCAAGACGGTCGCCGGACGCGACGAGGCCGACTTCTACGGCCACTACGCCAAGGCCATCGAGGAGCGCTTCCCGGGCCGCTGGATCGGCAAGGTCGTCGCCCAGGCACTGCCGCGCGACGACGTGCAGCGGTTCAAGGACTACGGCGTGCGGATCTACCACCCCAACTACGAGGTGTGGGACCGCCGTCTGTTCGAGCTGTACTGCCCGGGCAAGGAGCGCTACGTCGGCCGCGACGAGTGGCACAAGCGGATCCTGGACTCGGCGGAGGTCTTCGGCGCGCGCAACGTGATCCCCAACTTCGTCGCGGGCGTGGAGATGGCCGAGCCCTTCGGCTTCACGACGGTCGACGAGGCGATCGCGTCGACGACCGAGGGCCTGCGCTTCTTCATGTCGCACGGCATCACGCCCCGCTTCACCACCTGGTGCCCCGAGCCCACCACCCCGCTCGGCAGGGCCAATCCGCAGGGCGCGCCGCTGGAGTACCACATCCGCCTGCTGGAGGCCTACCGCGCCACCATGGACGACTTCGGCCTGTCCTCGCCCCCCGGCTACGGCCCGCCCGGCCCCGGCCGCGCCGTCTTCTCCGTCAGCTCCTTCATGGACAGCCTTCCCGCGGAGGAACCCGCGCAGGTATAACACGGGGACGCGGGCGTTGAGCCGAAGGCGTTCCGCGTCCGTACAAGAGGCCGGGAGACGGGGGGCCACCTTGGGCACCGGTGGTCACGCGTTCGGGCAGACAGGTCGCGCAGCCGCCGGCAACCGGATTTGAATACGCCGCTTGTCAGTTGTGTCGAAGACGTGAAAGGCTCTTGCCCTGCCGCGAGGTTCCCCCCAACTCCGTCGCCAGCATGGTGAGTTGACCTCGCATGTGGATGCAGGAGACCCATGCCCGACCTGCCGAAGCCCCAGGACGCCGCCGAGGCCGCGCTGTTCGCCGAGTGCTGGGACGCGGTGCTCTCCTATGCCGACCTGTGCACCTCCGGCGCGGCCTCGGCCAACCAGCTGGCCACGGAGGCGTTCGCGCTCGGGCTGCGCGAGGCCCGCGACGCCGAGGCCGCGCCCGGCCGCGGCGCCGGCCGCCGCGCGGCCCGGCTGCCCGTGATCCCCCTGCTGCTCACCGCCGTACGCACCACCGCGGCGGCCTGGGAGGCCGGCGGCCTGGGCCACAAGCTCGACCCCGACCTCAGGCTGTGGCTCAACTCCGACAAGGCCGCCCGCTACACCGGGCCGCCCCTGCGGCGCCCGGTCGCCCTGCGCGGCCTGAGGGACATGCAGGAGGCGGACGCGTCGCTGCTGTGGCTGGCCGAGGCCGAGGCGCTTCCGCTGCCCGCCGTCGCCCGCCGCCTCGGCCTCGACCCGGCCGCCGCGGCCCGGGAACTGGACCAGGTGCGCGGCCTGTTCCGGGACCGCTGCCACCGCGCCCACCTCGACTCGCCGATGGACGCGCAGTGCCGCAGCTACGCGCGCCTCCTGGACGCGGTCACCCGCTCGCCCGCCGCCGACACGCCCGAGGACCTCTCCCGGCACCTCGCCACCTGCGCGCAGTGCGCGGAGGCCGCCGCCTGCCTGCGGCTGCACGGCGGCGGCGTGCCCGCGGCCCTGGCCGGCGGCGTGATCGGCTGGGGCGGCCTCGCCTACCTGGAGCGCCGCCGCCGGGCCGTCGAGGTGCGCCAGGGCGCGGGCCGCCCTGCGAAGCAGGACCACGAGACCGGGGACCCCGAGGACGGCACGCACAAGCACCGCGTCATACGCAACGGGCTGCTCGCCGCCGCCGTACTGCTGTCCATGCTCGCGCTCGGCGTGTCGATGATGCCGTTCGGTGGCTCCGGCGACGACAGCGCCGCCGCCGCCCACGACGACCGTCAGCCGGTCGCCGACCCCACCCCCTCCCTGCCGACCGCCGCCCCGCTGCCCTCGGCCTCCGCGTCCCGCTCCGCCGCCCCCTCCACGTCGGGCACGGCACGCAGGTCCGAGCCCGCCGACTCCGACCCGGAACCGCAGGGCACCTCCTCCGCCACCGCCCACGACACCTCCCGCACCCGCACCCCCACCGCCGCGCCCGCCTGCCGGGTCGAGTACGACCTCGTCGACCAGTGGCCCGACGGCTTCCAGGCCACCGTCACCGTCACCGCCGAGGAGGCCCTGGCGGACTGGCGCGTCACCTGGTCCTTCCGGGACGGCCAGCAGGTCGGCCAGATGTGGGACGCGAGCGTCACCCAGCACGGCTCCCGCGTCACCGCCACCGCCGCCGACTACAACAAGTCCGTCGCCGCGGGCGGCAGCCTCTCCTTCGGCTTCCTCGCCTCCTGGCACGGGAACAACTCGCAGCCGTACGGGTTCACGCTGAACGGCAACAGCTGCGCGACACAATTCGATTGACGGGGCCGAGGGAGCCCCGGCTAGGGTGTGACCGTTGTCGCCGAGCGCGTTCGAGGAGGTGTGACCGATGGCTGTCGTTGCGATGGGCGCTGCCCGCATCCAGAAGTTCATCAAGTCCACCTCCGTGGCCACCGGCTGACGACCTCACACTCCGCCGCGCCTGTTGGCGCGTGCCCGCCGGGGCCACCCTTGTGAAGGGTCCCCCTTGACTTCCAGTTCTGCTGTCTCCTCCCTCGTTCCCTACGGCTGGGACGAGGCCTGGGCGGACGAGTTCGCCCCCCACGCGTCCGAAGGCCTGCTGCCCGGGCGGGTGGTCCGGGTCGACCGCGGCCAGTGCGACGTGGTCACCCCCGACGGGGTCGTCCGGGCCGACACCGCCTTCGTCACCCCGCACGATCCGATGCGGGTGGTGTGCACCGGCGACTGGGTCGCCGTCGACCCCGGCGGCACCCCGCGCTACGTACGGACATGTCTGCCGCGCCGTACCGCCTTCGTACGGTCCACCTCCTCCAAGCGGTCCGAGGGACAGATCCTCGCCGCCAACGTCGACCACGCCGTCGTCGCCGTGTCGCTGGCCGTCGAACTCGACCTCGGCCGCGTCGAGCGGTTCCTGGCCCTCGCCTGGGAGTCGGGGGCGCAGCCCGTGGTCGTGCTGACCAAGGCCGACCTCGTGCCGGACCCGGTGGCGCTGTCGTACCTCGTCCAGGACGTGGAGACGACGGCGCCGGGCGTGCCCGTGCTGACCGTCAGCGCGCTGCGCGGCGACGGGCTCGACGTGCTCGTCGCGCTCGTCGGCAGCGGTACGTCCGTACTGCTCGGGCAGTCCGGCGCGGGCAAGTCCACGCTGGCCAACGCGCTGCTCGGCGAGGACGTGATGGACGTGCGCGCCGCGCGGGACGTGGACGGCAAGGGCCGCCACACCACGACCACGCGCAACCTGCTCGCGCTGCCCGGCGGAGGCGTGCTGATCGACACCCCCGGGCTGCGGGGGGTGGGGCTGTTCGATGCCGAGGTGGGGGTCGGGCAGGTGTTCTCCGAGATCCAGGAGCTGGCGGAGAAGTGCCGGTTCCATGACTGTGCGCATGAGCGGGAACCGGGGTGTGCGGTGCTGGGCGCCGTCGACTCCGGGGAGCTGCCGGTGCGGCGGCTGGAGAGTTACCGGAAGCTGATGCGGGAGAACCAGTGGATCGTCGCGAAGACCGACGCGCGGGTCCGGGCTGAGCTGCGGAAGGACTGGAAGAAGAAGGGGGCCGAGGGGCGGGCGGCGATGGAGGTGAAGCGGGGGCGTTGGCGGTAGGGCTGCCGTGCGCCGGGCCCGGGCGGGGTGGGTGCGCTCAGCGGCGGCGGATGAAGGCCGTGTCCGGTTCCCGCCAGCCCCCACCTCCGCCCCTCGCCCACACTGGATGGCATGACGGACGAAGACACCAGGTACGAAGCCGTGCGCAGCCGGGACGCCCGGTTCGACGGGGAGTTCTTCTTCGCTGTCGAGACGACCGGGATCTACTGCCGGCCCAGCTGCCCTGCGGTGACGCCGAAGCGGCGGAACGTGCGGTTCTTCGCGACGGCCGCCGCCGCGCAGGGGGCGGGGTTCCGGGCGTGCCGGCGGTGCCGGCCGGACGCCGTACCGGGGTCCGCGGAGTGGAACCTGCGCGCGGACGTGGTGGGCCGGGCGATGCGGCTGATCGGGGACGGGGTGGTCGACCGCGAGGGTGTCGCCGGGCTCGCCGCGCGGCTGGGGTACAGCGCGCGGCAGGTGCAGCGGCAGCTCACCGCCGAGCTGGGCGCCGGGCCCGTCGCGCTGGCCCGGGCGCAGCGGGCGCACACCGCGCGGGTGCTGCTCCAGACCACCGGGCTGCCGGTCACCGAGATCGCGTTCGCGTCCGGGTTCGCCAGCGTGCGGCAGTTCAACGACACGATCCGGGCGGTGTACGCCTCGACGCCGAGCGGGTTGCGGGCCGCCGCTCCCAGGGGCCGCAAGGGCGCCACGCCGGGCGCGGGGATCCCGCTGCGGCTCGCGTACCGGGGGCCGTACCGGTCCGGTGCCGTCTTCGACCTGCTCCAGCGGGAGGCCGTGGCCGGTGTCGAGGAGGTGAGCGGCGCGCCGGGCCGCCGTACCTACCGCCGTACGCTGCGGCTGCCGTACGGCACCGGGATCGTCGCCGTCGAGGAGCGCACGGGCGCGGCGAAGGCGGGGCCCGCCGCGCATCCCGGCGGCTGGCTCGACGCGCGGCTGCACCTCACCGACCCACGGGACCTGACGACCGCCGTGCAGCGGCTGCGGCGGCTGTTCGACCTCGACGCCGACCCGTACGCCGTCGACGAGCGGCTCGGCGCCGACCCCGGACTCGCCCCGCTGGTCGCCGCCCGGCCGGGACTGCGCTCACCCGGCACCGCCGACCCCGCGGAACTCGCCGTACGGGCACTGGTCGGGCGCGCGGAGGCCGAGCACCTGGTGCTGCGGTACGGCAAGGCGCTGGACGCCCCCAGCGGCAGCCTCACCCACCTCTTCCCGGAGCCCGCCGTGCTCGCCGGGGCCGAGCCGCACGGCACTCTGGGCGCGCTGGCCGCCGCGCTCGCCGACGGCACCGTACGGCTCGACCCGGGCGCCGACCGGGACGCCACCGCGGCGGCCCTGCTCGCGCTGCCCGGCATGGACCCGGCCGTCGTCGCCGTCGTGCGTGCCCGTGCCCTGGGTGATCCCGATGTCGCCCTGCCGGGCGCCGACGTCCGGGACGACTGGCGGCCCTGGCGGTCGTACGCCGTCCAGCACCTCGCGGTGGCGGGGAAGCTGACGGACTAGTCCGCCTCCAGCCCCCAGCTGTGGATCCGCCGCGGATGGATGCGGATGACCTCCTCGCTGAAGTGCGGGCCCAAGTCGTGCGGGCCGGTGAGGAGTTCGGCCTCGCCGCGGATGTCGACGCCGCGGACCTTCCAGGGGCTGGGGCTGACGATGTCGTCGACGACGAGGGCGACCTTGGGGTTCTTGTGCAGGTTGCGCCACTTCTTGCTGCGGCCCATCGCGTGGCCGCCGACCAGGATCGTGCCGTCGTCCTGCGGGAAGAAGCCCACGGGGTTGGCCTGCGGCTGACCGTACGGGTCGACGGTGGCCAGCCGTCCCAGCCGCTGCGATCGGAGGTAGGCGCGCTCGGCCGCGCTGAATTCGGTCATGGCAGCAGCCAAACACGCCCGCCCGCCCGGCGCATCGGTTCTCCGGACCACGACCATCGGCCCACTCCGCGCTCCGCCGTGCGGGTGGCTCCGCCGGTGACGTTCCGTCAGCATCTGCCGAGCGTGTGGCACGGTCGCCTCCAGCAGGCCGGTGGGAAGGACGGGCGCGGGCATGGGCAAGGGCGGACGGGTCCTGGCGGTGGCGTTCCTGACGCTGGCGGGTACGACGATGACGGCCGGGGCCGGCACCGCCCTTCCCCGGCCGACGCCCGCCCGGCCCGCCTGGACCGGCACCTGGGAGGCCGCCCCCTCCGGCACCGCGTCCGCGCTCCCCGGCGCCGCCATCCGCAACGTCGTGCACCTCAGCGTCGGCGGGCGGGTGCTGCGGGTACACCTGAGCAACCGGTTCGGCAGCGCGCCCCTGACACTCGGCGCGGTCACGGTCGCCCTGCGGTCGGTGGGCGGCCCGGACGCCGTACCCGGCTCCCTGCGCACCGCCACCTTCCACGGCGCCCGGACCGTCACCGTCCCGCCCGGCCGGGACCTGGTCACCGACCCGGTGCCGCTGGCCGTACCGGACGCCGCCGACCTGCTCGTCACGGTCGCGACGCCCACCGCCTCCGGCCCCGCCACCTATCACCGCACCGCCCTGCAGACCGGCTACATCGCCCCCGACGGCGACGACGCGGCCACCGCCGAGAACGGCAGCGCGTACACGGCCACCACCGGCCACTGGTACTACGTCACCGGCGTCGACGTCCGCGGCCCGGCCCCCGGCAGCGTCATCGCGCTCGGCGACTCCCTCACCGACGGCACCGGCACCACCCCCGACACCAACAGCCGCTGGCCCGACCGGCTCGCCGCCCGCCTCCGCCTCCTGTCCCCGCCCCGCCGCCCCGGGGTGCTGAACGCCGGGATCGCCGGCAACCGCCTGCTGCGCGACGGCACCGGGCCGAGCGCCCTGAGCCGGCTCGACGCCGACGCCCTGTCGCGGGCCGGGGTACGGGTGCTCATCGTGCTGGAGGGCATCAACGACATCATCAAGGGCAGCCCTCGGCCCGGCGACGTACACGCCTTCGAGGACGCCTACCGGACGATCGTGGCCCGCGCGCACGCCCGTGGGATCCGGGTCGTCGGGGCCACCCTCACGCCGTACGGCGGGCACGGCGCCTTCACGGCGGCGCGGGAGGCGGTACGGCGGCAGGTCAACACCTTCATCCGGGCGGGCGGCGCCTTCGACGCCGTGGCCGACTTCGACGCCGCCGTCCGCGACCCGGTCCGGCCGCAGCGGATCCGGCCCGCCTACGACTCCGGCGACCACCTGCACTTCAACGACGCGGGCGCGCGGGCGCTGGCCGGCACGGTCGGCCTGGCCGCCCTCGCCCGGTGGACGGTCAGCCCCACCCCCCGGCCGGCAGCGCCGCCGCGACCCGGCGGCCGGGCCGAGGACCGGTCCGCCAGGCCGTGACCCATGCCGGTCATCACCGCCGGCTCACAGCTGGGTTTCAGGAAAGCCGGTCACACTCGGCAACTTCCGTACCTCATACGGCCGTTCGATCACTCACTCGGCACGCCGTTCGAGGCAGGAAGGTGTGCCGATTTTCGGGATGCCCCGTTTTCATACGGCCCGTGCGGTGGACAATCAGGGGCATGAACCAGCAGGGGGGCAGGCCCACCCGTCACGAGGACGACTGGTGGAAGCAGCTGTACGACGACTCCACCGCGGACACGGGTCCCACGGCCGCGGCCGATTCCCTGGACGACCGGTTCGCCTCGGCGGCGGGAGCGGTCGGCGCCCCGCCGGGCGCGTCCACCGAGGGCGCCGCGCCGCAGCCGCCCCCACCCGAGGGCACGGTTCCCGCGCAGCGCGCACCCTGGGAGCCACCGCCCGCCACACCCCCGGCACCGGCGGCCCCTCCGCCCGGCCCGAAGCCCCCCGGGGCCGCCGAACCGCCGCGCGAGGAGAACCCCGCGACACCCGCCCCGGCCGGTCCGCCCCCACGCCCCTCCGCACCCCCGAAGCCTCCCGCACCCCCCACCGCTCCGGCCGCGGAGACCACCGACGGCGCGCGTCCCGCCACCCGCCTCGACGTCCCCGCCCTGCCGCCACCCCCCGCCGGCGTCGATTACGTGGGCTCCGGGCCGCCGACGTACGACCCCGAACCCACCGCGCTGCCGGCCTCCGATCCCGAGGAACTGGACGAGCTGGTCGCCGACACCGTGCTGGACGGAGCGCGGTACGGGGCATGCACGCTGCGGGCCGCGTCCGTGCGCGGGGACTCCGCGCGGTTCCGGGGGGAGCCGCGCCGCGACTCGCTGCTGACCGCGCGGTTCGGCAGCGGGGAGCAGGCGCTGGTCCTGGTGGCGATGGCGACCGGGGCGCGGGCCACGCCGGGCGCGCACCGGGCGGCGGCCGAGGCGTGCCGGTGGATCGGGCACGGGGTGGGGCGCAGCCACGCACGGCTGGTCGAGGACCTCCGGGCCGGCCGGCGCGGCGATCTCAAGTCCGGCCTGCACCGGCTCACCGACCGCAGCCTCGGCAAGCTCCGCGCCGGCGCCACCGAACAGGGCATCGACCCCGAGGAGTACGCGGCCACCCTGCGCTGCCTGCTGCTGCCCGCCGACCCCGGCTGCCGTACGCGCGTCTTCTTCGGTGTCGGCGGGGGCGGACTGTTCCGGCTGCGCGGCGGCGAGTGGCAGGACATAGAGCCCGACGTCCCCGCCACCGGCACCGCCGGCGAGCCCGTCGTCGGCTTCGGCTCGCTCCCGGCCGAGACACCCGAGGGCGACCGGCTCACCATGGACCTCGGCATCCCGACCCCGCCGAGCCCCTTCGAACCGGCCCCGCAACCACCCCGCGAACCCTTCCGCTTCCGCGCCTCCGTCGCCCGGCCGGGTGACGCGCTGCTGATGTGCACCGCCGGTCTCGCCGACCCGTTGCGAGGCGAGCCGGCGCTCTGCGCCTACCTGGCCCGACGCTGGTCCGACCGTACCGCGCCGGGTCTCGCGGCGTTCCTGGCGGACACGCAGGTGCGGGTCAAGGGTTACGCCGACGACCGTACGGTGGCGGCCGTGTGGGAGGCGTGACCGCCGCCGCTGCGGATTCACGGCCATGGCCGAGCAGAGCGTCGCCGCCGTCGACCGGATCGACCAGCCTGCGCAACGTGGCCCGGCCTGACCGCCCGACGACCGGCGGATTCCGGCCAGTTTCGCGGACCCCGACACGGCCGCCGGGACGGGAAGCGGGTGCTCCCCTCCGGCGTGACGGGACGCCCGTGACGTCGTACAGCGGCCCGTTTGTCCGGAACGCGGTCACCATGGCGCTCGAGCCGTGCCTCAGGCGTGGCGCACCCGTGGCCGAACCGCTGGTCGTCACCGGCCCGCCATGCGTGCCCCCGGGCCCACTGGGCATGGATCCCCGTGAACGTGTTCGATC
The DNA here is from genome assembly GCF_044453765.1 of Streptomyces sp. NPDC051636. Lineage (NCBI taxonomy): Bacteria > Bacillati > Actinomycetota > Actinomycetes > Kitasatosporales > Streptomycetaceae > Streptomyces > Streptomyces sp. NPDC051636. The sequence continues at coordinate 196,288 of NZ_JBITDA010000013.1, forward strand.
AGGAGGGGCAACGGAAAACGGCGTGCGGGCGGGGGACATGAAAAGGCAGGCACGAGGAGGCGGTCCCGTGGCCATCGGGGCCTCCTCGGCGAGGCAGGCGGGGGACAATGCCGACAACGTCACGGAACAGACGCGACCGCCCCAGCTGAGGCGGAGACTGGGACGGGCGGACCTGCGGGCGGTGCCCGAGGCCCGCAGGGCGCTGCGCGACCTCCTCAGGCACTGGGGGAAACCCGGGCGCTCCGAGATAGCGGAACTGCTCACCAGCGAACTCGTCACCAACGCGCTCGTCCACACGGACCACGACGCCGTCCTGACGGCCGTCATCGGACCGCACGGACTGCGCGTGGAGGTACGGGACTTCGTCGCCCGCAGACCCCGCCTGTGCGTGCCCGACGCCGACGATGACACACACGGCCGGGGCCTGGTGCTGGTGCAGTCCCTCGCGGACGCGTGGGGCGTGCGGGCGCACGGGGTGGGGAAGTCGGTGTGGTTCGAACTCGACGCGGAGGCCGCGTGAACGGGGCGGGGGCGCGACCCTGAAGGTCACGCCCCCGCCCCGCGGTGTCCGGCTCGCCGTGACTAGCCGAACTGCTGCTCGAGGTCCTTCAGCTTGCGCTCCAGGGAGTCGAGGCGCGGCAGGGCCATGGTGTCGTCCTCCGCGGTCAGGTCGACCGTGATGGGGTCAGAGCCTTTGCGGACCGGCTGAAGGGAGGGCCGAGAGCGTACGGGCAGCTGCTCCGGCGCGGATATGGCAGGCTCCGCGGTGACCTGTGCCGAGCCGCGCTCCACTTGCTGCACCTCCGCCTGCCGGCCGGTGCCGCGCCCGACGAAGCCGCGGTGGCCGCGGCTGATTGCCTTCAGCTGGGCGCGCTCGACCCGCTGCTGCTCCCGCTGCCGCTGGCGGCGCTCCTCCTTCTGGCGCTTGTCCTCGCGCACCTCCTCGACCGCCTCGTCCAGGGTGCGCACGCCTTCCAGGAGCATCAGTGACCAGGCGCTGTAGGTCTCGCGGGGGGCCCGCAGCCAGCGGACTATGCGGATCTGCGGCAGCGGGCGCGGCACCAGCCCCTGCTCGCGCAGGGCGGCCCGGCGGGTCTGCTTCAGCGCGCGGTCGAAGAGGACGGCAGCCGAGAGGGACATGCCGGAGAAGAACTGCGGCGCGCCGTCGTGGCCGATGCCCCTGGGCGCGTGCACCCAGTTGAACCAGGCGGCCGCGCCCGCGAACGTCCACACGAGTATCCGGGAGCCGAGCGCCGCGTCACCGTGGCTGGCCTCGCGCACCGCGAGCACGGAGCAGAACATCGCCGCGCCGTCCAGGCCGAACGGCACCAGGTACTCCCAGCCGCCGGTCAGGCCGAGGTTCTGTTCACCGAAGCCGACCAGGCCGTGGAAGGACAGGGCCGCGGCGACCGCCGCACAGCAGAACAGAAGGATGTAGGAGGCCGTGCCGTAGATGGCCTCCTTGCGCCTGCGGCGCTCCTCGCTGCGCTCCCACGAGTCGTCCGCGCTCGCGTTCTCCCCGGAGGAGCGCTTGCCGCGCGCGAGCACCGCCACCGCCGCCAGCATGCCCAGGAGCAGTACGGCGCCCGGAAGCAGCCAGTTCAGCGATATGTCGGTCAGTCTCATCTGGGGTCCCTTACATTGGGATAGGGCGTAACGCCCGCCATAGTGGCCCAATCCCGCGAGCCCTCAGGGGGTTTCGGGGCAAGAGGCCGCCAAGGAGGTGCAAGGGGATGCCCAGGGCGGCGTTCTGCTCGAACTGCCGCTTGAGGGGCGGGAGTTGAGTTCGAATAAGAGTAGCGGTACACATGGGCTCTGGGAAAGTTTCCGTGACCGGTGAGGAAGTTGTGAATCCTCTGTCCCGGAGGAGCTGCTCCGATCGCGGTGATCTCAGTGGACGCCGGAACCTCAAACGGCGGCGGTGGCGGCGAGTTTGGCGACGCGGTCGGTGTCGCAGGTGCGCGGGCAGGTGGCGCAGGTGTCCTCGGGGCGCAGCGTGGAGAACATGCAGCAGCTGGCCCGGTCCCGGGCGGGCAGCGGCTCGCCGTGCGGCCCGGTGAGCGTGCGGAAGGCGGCGGAGCCGACGTACGGCCTGGTCGCCCCGGGCAGCAGCAGCTCCAGCTCCCGTACGGCCCGCTCCTGCTCGCCGAGCAGGTGGGCGACGTACCACAGCCCCTCGACCAGCTCGTCGGTCGCCACGCCCCACAGCGCGGGCCCGCGCCGCCGCATCCGCGGCCCGAACCCGGCGAGCAGGCTCCAGGTGCTCGGCCACCGCGGCCCGCACCCGGCTCGCAGCGCCTCCTCGTGCGGCACCACGACCGCGCCGGGCAGCGCCGCCGCCGGGTAGCCGGGGAGGCAGGCGAAGGAGGAGGCGCGGACGGCCATGCGGCCGGCGGCGCGGTCGTACGAGACGTGCGTCACGGGCAGCCGGGGCACCCGGCGGCGCAGGAACCATGGCACGGTGATCAGCAGGCAGGCGGGCCAGGCGTAGCGGTGCAGCCCGAAGCTCGCCAGCACGTCCGGGCGGGCCCGCTGTCCGTAGTCCCGCAGCACCTGGGCCTCGTCCCATGCCAGGAAGGCCGCCAGGGCCGGTCCGCCCTCGGCGAGCGCAGCGGCCGTGACCCAGGTGCCGCCGTGCGGCACGGCTTCCCCGGCGCCCGGCTCGGTGACGGCCAGGTCCGGCCAGGCCTCGGTGAGACGGGCGTAGGCGTCGCAGAGGGGTGAGGCCGGGACGGGCATGCGGGCACCACCGATCGGAAGGTGAACCAGCGAGCAAATAGTGAGCCTTCCTTACTCACGGTGCGGAAGTTTGAACTGTCGCCCGGTGCGCTTAAGGTGCTTGACGGATGAGTAACAACCCGTCGTAATGACCCCAAGTGCCGACAAGCCGGAGGAGGACCCCGTGAAGCAGGGCGTGCAGGGCTCCGCCGGAACGGGGACGCCGGACCTCCGAGCCGGGGCCCGGGTGCCCCGGCAGCCGACGGCGCGGGACACCGGCCGGGAACGGGGGACCGTGCCGCCCCCGGTCGCCCGGGGCGAGCACACGCACAGCGAGTCGCCGGTTCCGCACACCCGCCCCGTCGTCCAGCGGACCTCGGTGCGCGGGCAGATCCTGGACGCCCTGCGCACCGCGCTGGTGGCGGGGGAGCTGAGGCCCGGCGAGGTGTACTCGGCGCCGGCGCTCGGGGAGCGGTTCGGGGTCTCCGCGACGCCCGTGCGGGAGGCCATGCAGCAGCTCGCGCTGGAGGGCGCGGTCGAGGTCGTGCCGAACCGGGGGTTCCGGGTCGTGGTGCGAGGGGCGCGGGAGCTGGCCGAGCTGGCCGAGGTACGGGCGCTGATCGAGGTGCCGGTGATGCTGCGGCTCGCCCGTACGGTGCCCGCGGAACGGTGGGCGGAGCTGCGGCCGCTGGCCGAGGAGACCGTCCGTGCGGCGTCCTCCGGGTGCCCGGCGACGTACGCGGAGTCCGACCGGGCGTTTCACCGTGCGGTGCTGGGGCTGTCCGGCAACGAGCAGCTCCTCCGGATCGCTGAGGACCTGCACCGGCGGGCGCAGTGGCCCTTGGCCGGGGGCCCGGTGCGGCACGGCCGGGCCGACCTGGTGGCGGACGCGGCGGAGCACACGGCGCTGCTGGACGCGCTGATCGCGCGGGACGTGGCGGTGGTGCGGTCCCTGGTGGGAGAGCATTTCGCCGGCGCGGTCTGAACGTCGGCCCACGGGGACATGGGCGCCGTTGGCCGCGGGGGCGCCCGGGGCCGGCGCCGGGCGGCGCCGGCGGCGCCGGTGCGCATCATCCGGCCCGTCAGGGGGCGGAGCCCCCTGACGGGCCGGATGATGCGCGGGACCTCGCAGCAGACCTAGGCCGTCGCCGCCCCCGCGGCCGGCGGAGCCAACTGGCGGGCCAGCCAGGTGGGGACGCCGCCGAGGAGGCGGAACAGGCGGCGGGCCTCATCGCGCAGGCGGGACGCCTCGGGCTCGGTCTCCGCGTCGGCCAGGGACGCCAGCGCGGGAGCCGTACCGACCAGGTAGCCGAGCTCCTCGCGGATGCGCAGGGACTCGGCGAACCCCTGCCGGGCCTCCGCCAACTCGCCGTCCCGCAGGGCGAGTCCGGCCAGATGCCGCCAGGTGAAGGACAGCAGCAGCGCGTCGGAGTGCTCGGCGGCGCCGGCGTGGGCGCGGCGGTAGGCGGCGCGGGCCGCCTGGGGTGAGCGGGTCAGGTTCTCGGCGAGCAGTCCGCGCCGGAAGTCCAGCAGGGCCCGGCCGGGAGCGTCCGGCGGGATCAGCGCGGCGGCCCGGCCGAGCGCGGCCCGCGCCTCGTCGGCCCGGTCGCGCACCCCGTGCAGCGTGGCCGCGTAGGCGAGTTGCCCCCGCTCGCAGGCGGCGGCCCCGCGCTCCTCGTCGCCCTGGGCCAGCGCCTCGGCGGTGCGCAGCGCGTCCTCGGCCTCCTCCCAGCCCCGCTCGGTGTACAGGCACCGCTCGACGAGCAGCCCGGCCCGCTGCAGCGCGGCCGACGGGCTGTCCGGCCGGAGCAGGGCCGCCGCGTCGGCCCAGCAGGCCCGCGAACGCAACCGCCATACCGCGGTCTGGAGGGGATCGTCACCGGCGGTCGTTCCGTTACCAGACATGGCGGAATGCGCCACGTTGCCCTCCCCGAGCACGCCATTGAGCTTTGAGTGGTGGCCGCATTCCAGCACCAATCGGAGTGCCGGGCCAAGGGGCTGGGTGAAACTTTTCACAAAGTGGCGGGGCGGCCCCCGCTCGTGATCCCGCCCGTGATGCGCTCGCTCAGCTCATCCGCAGCGCCAGAAAGAAGTCCAGCTTGTCCTCCAGCCGCGACAGATCACGCCCCGTCAACTGCTCGATCCGCCCCACCCGGTACCGCAGCGTGTTGACGTGCAGGTGCAGACGGGTCGCACACCGGGTCCAGGAACCGTCGCAGTCGAGGAAGGCCTCCAGCGTCGGGATCAGCTCGGCCCGGTGCCGGAGGTCGTAGTCGCGCAGCGGATCCAGCAGGCGCGCGGTGAAGGCCCGGCGGACGTCGTCCGGGACGAAGGGGAGCAGGAGCACGTGCGAGGCCAGTTCCTGATGGCCGGCCGCGCACACCCGTCCGGGCCGCGCCGCCGCCACCCGCCGCGCGTGCCGCGCTTCCTCCAGCGCCCCGCGCAGCCCCTCCGCCGAGTGCACGGCCGCGCTGACGCCGAGCGTGACCCGCCCGTCGTCGTCGAGCCCGGCCGACAGCGGATCCCGTACGGACTCCAGGAGCGCGTCGGCGAGGATGCCGGCCTCCGAGCCGTCGTGCTCCGCGGAGACGGCCGGGAGCGGGACCAGCGCGATCGCCTCGTCGCCGGTGTGCGCGACGGCGATCCGGTCGGAGGGCTCGGGGCCGGTCGCCCGCGGGTCCACCAGGATCTCCTCCAGCAGCGACTGGGCCACCGGCCCGCCCTCGATCTCGGCGCCGTCCCACTCGACCCGGGCCACCACCACCTGCCAGTGCGGGGCCGCGCCCAGGCCGGGGAGCAGCACCGGCGCCGCGACCCTCAGGCGAGCGGCGATCTCGGCGGGCACCGCGCCCGCCTGCACCAGTTCCAGGATCTCCTGGGCGAGCCGCCGCCGGACCGTGCGCGCCGCGTCCCGCCGGTCCCGCTCGACGGCGATCAGCTGGGTGACGCCCTGGAGCAGGTCGAGGCGCTCCCCGGGCCATTCCCCGGCGTCGGCCTCGACGGCCAGCAGCCAGTCCGACAGCACCGTCTCGCGCGCGTCCCGGGCGCCCTGCGGGGAGCGGCCGCTGCTGCGGATCGGGAAGAGGGAGTAGGCCGTCTGGCCCAGCGTCAGCCGGTGCGGACCCCGGCGGCCGGTGCGCACCGCGGCGAGGTGCTCGGCGGCCAGCTTCCCGCAGACCTCGGCGGGCAGCGCCGGGCCCGCGGCCTTGGGGCCCGCGATGAGGCGCCCGGCCGGCGACAGCACCCAGGCGCGCAGGTCCAGGTCCGAGCCGAGCAGGTCCAGGACCACGTCCGGGCCGCCGCCCGCCGGGCCCGCGGTCATCATCCGGCGGTGCCGGTCCACCACGGCCGCGAGGTCACCGGCGCGCTCGCTGGAGACCTGCCGCACGACGTGCTCGGTGATCGTCGCGAACGCCACCGACTCGTGCACCGCGAACAGCGGCAGCCGGTGCCGCGCGCAGGCCACGACCAGGTCGTCCGGGATGTCCCCGAGCTCGGCCTCACCGGCGGCGAGCGCGGCCACCCCGGCCTGCGCCAGGATCCGTACGAACGGCTCGGAGTCCGCGGCGTCCCGGCGCCAGGCCAGCCCCGTCAGCACCAGCTCACCACCCGAGAGGTAGCGGCTGGGGTCCCGCAGGTCGGTGGTCATCACGCCCCGGACGGCGCGGTCCAGCTCGTCCTCGCCGCCGAGCAGCCTCAGACCCAGCGCGTCGGTGTCCAGCAGTGCGCGCAGCCGCATTTCGTCGCCGCCGTTCTTTTGTCCAGAAATCTACGATGGATCTCGGGTGAGGCCCGCAGGTGAGGCCGGGCGACCGTGTCCGCTGCTTCCGGGCCGGATCCCGGTTTCCACAGCAAAACGAAGAGGTTACCGATGACCTCGGTTCATACGAATCTACAAGATGGATGCTCTGGCCAGCCAACTCCTTCATGGTTTCGGTGACTGACCCCCTCGGAGCACCGGGCGGTGTACTGAGTCCACTCCGCGTGAACAGGACATGAACGAGCCGGGCCCGCCGCACACGGATTGGCTCAATCTGTACGACCACCAGACGAAGAAGAGAGCCGGTCATGGACTTCCTTCGCCCCGCCAGCTGGGAGGAGGCGCTCGCCGCCAAGGCCGAGCACCCCACCGCTGTGCCGATTGCGGGTGGCACCGATGTGATGGTCGAGATCAATTTCGACCACCGCCGGCCCGAGTACCTCCTCGACCTGAACCGCGTCGGCGACCTCTACGCGTGGGAGGTCGGCGAGGACAGTGTGCGGCTGGGTGCCTCCGTCCCGTACACGAAGATCATGGAGAACCTGCGCGCCGAGCTGCCGGGCCTGGCCCTCGCCTCGCACACGGTCGCCTCCCCGCAGATCCGCAACCGCGGCGGCGTCGGCGGCAACCTCGGCACCGCATCCCCGGCCGGCGACGCCCACCCCGCGCTCCTCGCGGCGGGCGCCGAGGTCGAGGCGGCGTCGGTACGCGGCTCCCGGCTGATCCCGATCGACGAGTTCTACACCGGCGTGAAGCGCAACGCGCTGGCGCCCGACGAGCTGATCCGCGCGGTTCGCATCAAGAAGGCCGACGGGCCACAGCAGTTCTCGAAGGTCGGCACCCGCAACGCCATGGTCATCGCCGTGTGCGCCTTCGGTCTCGCGCTGCACCCCGGGACCCGCACGGTCCGCACCGGCATCGGCTCGGCCGCCCCCACCCCCGTCCGGGCGAAGGCCGCGGAGGACTTCCTGAACGCGGCCCTGGAAGAGGGCGGCTTCTGGGACAACGGAAAGATCATCACCCCGTCGGTCGCCAAGCGGTTCGCGGACCTGTGCTCCGCCGCCTGCAACCCGATCGACGACGTCCGGGGCACCGCGAGCTACCGCCGCCACGCGGTCGGCGTCATGGCCCGCCGCACGCTGACCTGGACCTGGGAGTCGTACCGCGGCACCGCCGCCCGCACGGAGGGAGTCGCGTAATGCGCGTCAGTTTCACGGTCAACGGGCGTCCGCAGGAAGCCGACGATGTCTGGGAGGGTGAGAGCCTGCTGTACGTGCTGCGCGAGCGGCTCGGCCTGCCGGGCTCGAAGAACGCCTGCGAGCAGGGCGAGTGCGGGTCGTGCACGGTCCGCCTGGACGGCGTGCCGGTGTGTTCGTGTCTGGTTGCGGCGGGCCAGGTGGAGGGCCGTGAGGTGGTCACGGTCGAGGGGCTGGCGGAGTACGCCCGGCAGCGCTCCCGCGCAACCGGCTCCTGCGCCACGCCCGGCGGTACGTCCCTGGACGCGGCCAGGAAGTGGGAGGCCGGGCCTCAGGACTCCCACACCGGTGAGGGCACCGGGCTCTCCCCGGTCCAGCAGGCGTTCGTCGACGCGGGCGCCGTCCAGTGCGGCTTCTGCACGCCCGGTCTGCTGGTCGCCGCCGACGAGATGCTCGAGCGCAACCCGAACCCGACCGACGCGGACATCCGCGAGGCGCTGTCGGGGAACCTGTGCCGCTGCACCGGCTACGAGACGATCATGGACGCGGTCCGCCTCGCGGCCGCCCGGCAGTCCGAGGGGGTCTGAGCATGCCCTCCCGCACTCTCGGCTTCGCACGAGCGGGCGGTGCCCCCATCGGCGCTCCCACCAAGGTCACGCAGGGTTCGCAGGCCAGGGGCGGCATCGGCGAGTCCACGCTCCGCCCCGACGGCATCCTCAAGGTCACCGGCGAGTTCGCGTACTCGTCGGACATGTGGCACGAGGACATGCTCTGGGGCCAGATCCTGCGCTCCCCGGTCGCCCACGCCGAGATCGTGTCCATCGACACCGGCGAGGCCCTGGCCACACCCGGCGTTTACGCCGTCATGACGTACGACGACCTGCCGACCGACGTGCGGAACTACGGCCTGGAGATCAGGGACACCCCGGTCCTCGCCCACGGCAAGGTACGCCACCACGGCGAGCCGGTCGCGATCGTCGCCGCCGACCACCCGGAGACCGCCCGCCGCGCCGCCGCCAAGATCAGGGTGGAGTACCGCGAGCTGCCGGTCATCACCGACGAGGCGTCCGCGACCGCCCCGGACGCGATCCTCGTCCATGAGAACCGCGACGACCACCACGTCGGCCACGTCCCGCACCCGAACATCGTCCACCGCCAGCCGATCGTCCGCGGCAACGCGGTCGAGGCGGCCAGGAAGGCGGACGTGATCGTCACGGGCGAGTACTACTTCGGCATGCAGGACCAGGCCTTCCTCGGCCCCGAGTCCGGCCTCGCCGTGCCGGAGGAGGACGGCGGCGTCCACCTCTACATCGCCACCCAGTGGCTCCACTCCGACCTGCGCCAGATCGCGCCCGTCCTCGGCCTGCCCGAGGAGAAGGTGCGCATGACGCTGGCCGGCGTGGGCGGCGCCTTCGGCGGGCGCGAGGACCTGTCGATGCAGATCCACGCCTGCCTGCTGGCCCTGCGCACGGGCAAGCCCGTCAAGATCGTCTACAACCGCTTCGAGTCCTTCTTCGGGCACGTCCACCGCCACCCAGCGCGGCTGTACTACGAGCACGGCGCCACGAAGGAGGGCAAGCTCACGCACGTGAAGTGCCGGATCGTCCTGGACGGCGGCGCGTACGCCTCCGCGTCCCCGGCCGTCGTCGGCAACGCCTCCTCCCTCGGCATCGGCCCGTACAAGGTCGACGACGTCGAGATCGAGGCCCTCGCCCTCTACACCAACAACCCGCCCTGCGGCGCCATGCGCGGCTTCGGCGCGGTCCAGGCGTGCTTCGCCTACGAGGCGCAGATGGACAAGGTGGCCAAGCGGTTGGGCATGGACCCGGTGGAGTTCCGGCAGCGCAACGCCATGGAGCAGGGCACCCTCATGCCGACCGGGCAGCCGGTCGACTCCCCGGCGCCGGTCGCCGAACTCCTGCGCCGCGTCAAGGCGATGCCGCTGCCGCCGGAGCGCCAGTGGGAGAGCAGTGAGGGCGCCGACGTACGGCAGCTGCCCGGCGGCCTGTCCAACACCACGCACGGAGAAGGCGTCGTACGGGGTGTGGGCTACGCGGTCGGCATCAAGAACGTCGGCTTCTCCGAGGGCTTCGACGACTACTCCACCGCCAAGGTCCGCATGGAAGTAGTGGGCGGCAAGCCCGTCGCCACCGTGCACACGGCGATGGCGGAGGTCGGCCAGGGCGGTGTCACCGTGCACGCGCAGATCGCCCGCACCGAACTGGGCGTCTCCCAGGTGACCATCCACCCTGCCAACACGGAGGTGGGCAGTGCCGGTTCGACCTCGGCCTCCCGGCAGACGTACGTCACCGGTGGCGCCGTGAAGAACTCCTGCGAGCTGGTGCGCGAGAAGGTCCTGGACCTCGGCCGCCGCAAGTTCGGTACGTACCACCCCGCCTGGGCCACCGCCGAACTGCTCCTGGAGGGCGGCAAGGTCGTCACCGACGGCGGCGAGGTCCTCGCCGACCTGGTGGACGTGCTCGAGGACGAGGCCGTCGAAGTCGAGGCCGAGTGGCGGCACCGCCCGACCGAGCCCTTCGACCTGCGCACCGGCCAGGGCAACGGGCACGTCCAGTACTCCTTCGCCGCGCACCGCGCCGTCGTCGAGGTCGACACCGAACTCGGCCTGGTCAAGGTCATCGAGCTGGCCTGCGCCCAGGACGTCGGCAAGGCGCTCAACCCGCTCTCCGTGATCGGCCAGATCCAGGGCGGTACGGCCCAGGGCCTGGGGGTGGCGGTGATGGAGGAGATCATCGTCGACCCGAAGACGGGGAAGGTCAGGAACCCCTCCTTCACCGACTACCTGATCCCGACCATCCTCGACACGCCGACCATCCCGGTCGATGTCCTCGAACTCGCCGACGACCACGCGCCGTACGGGCTGCGCGGCGTCGGCGAAGCCCCCACCCTGTCGTCCACCCCTGCTGTCCTCGCGGCGATCCGGAACGCGACCGGGCTGGAGCTGAACCGTACGCCGGTCCGGCCGGAACACCTCACCGGTACGGGACCCTCCGGGGACTGAACCGGTGAGTCCTGCTGGGGGACTTCGTCCCCCAGCACCCCCAACTGTTCGTCTCGGGCCGTCCCCCGGGTCGTGCACCTCCCCAAATCCCGTACGTCGCCGAAGGCAACGCGCGGGTGCCCCTTTGAACCTTGGGAGCAGGCCCACATGTCCCAGCAGTAAGGCCGCCCAGGGCAAGGCGCGGGAGATCGGGGCCTTCATGTGGGGCCTGACAGGCATCTTCCTGGTCTGTTTCGCCCTCCTTCCCATTGAGAGCTGGCTGGGCGTGCGCCAGCCGCGCTCGCCGAAATGCCCTCCACACGACCGCTGCTCAGGGAGACCGACAGATGCTGGACATCGCCGAGGAACTGAACCGGTGGGTCGGGCAGGGCCGTGACTTCGCCGTCGCCACCGTGGTGGCCGTCGGCGGCAGCGCCCCGCGCCGGCCCGGCGCCGCCCTCGCGGTGGACGCCGACGGCACGGCGATCGGCTCCGTCTCCGGCGGGTGTGTGGAGGGCGCCGTGTACGACCTGTGCCAACAGGCCCTCGACAACGGCGAAACGGTGCTGGAGCGCTTCGGGTACAGCGACGAGGACGCCTTCGCCGTCGGCCTGACCTGTGGCGGCGTCATCGACATCCTCGTCACGCCGGTACGGGCGGCCGATCCCGTCCGCCCGGTGGTCGCCTCCGCGCTCACCGCCGCCGCCCGCGGGGAGGCGGCGGCGGTGGCGCGGATCGTCACGGGCCCCGCGGACCTCCTGGGCCGCGCGCTCGTGGTCCGCCCCGACGGCTCGTACGAGGGCGGCTTCGGCGCCCATCCCGAGCTGGACCGCACGGTCACCGGCGAGGCGGGCGCCTTCCTGGACGCCGGCCGCACCGGCACCCTGGAGATCGGGGAACAGGGCTCGCGCTGCGGTTCCCCGCTCACGGTGCTGGTCGAGTCGTCGGTCCCGCCGCCCCGGATGATCGTCTTCGGCGCGATCGACTTCGCGTCCGCGCTGGTCCGCGTCGGCAAGTTCCTCGGCTACCACGTGACCGTGTGCGACGCCCGCCCCGTCTTCGCGACGCCGGCCCGCTTCCCCGAGGCCGACGAGATCGTCGTCGAGTGGCCCCACCGGTACCTGGAGCGCACGGACGTCGACGGCCGTACCGTCCTGTGCGTGCTGACCCACGACGCCAAGTTCGACGTACCGCTGCTGAAGCTGGCGCTGCGCCTGCCCGTCGCCTACGTCGGCGCGATGGGCTCCCGCCGGACCCACCTGGACCGCAACGAACGCCTCCGCGAAGTCGGCGTCACCGAGCCGGAGCTGGCGCGACTGCGCTCACCCATCGGCCTCGACCTCGGCGCCCGTACGCCCGAGGAGACCGCCCTGTCCATCGCCGCGGAGATCGTCGCGAACCGGCGGGGCGGCAGCGGGGTCTCCCTCACGGGGGCGCACACCCCCATCCACCACGACGTGACGCCGGCACCGCCGGGCCGCATCGGGTCGGTGGCCTGCGCGGACCCCCTGGCGCTCAGCCCGGTACGAAACAGCGCAGGCCGCCCGGCTCCAGGTGGTACCAGCGGCCGTCCCTCCAGCCGTCCGTGACGACCGCGACGTCCTCCGGCGAGAGTCCGACGGACCGGCGGTCCTCGGGCAGCCGCCCCGTCAGCACCCCACATCCGGCGCCCGCGTCCCCGCCCGCGGCGGTACGGCCCCGGGCCGGCAGCCGCATCTCGTGCGCGTCGGCCCCGCGGAAGCCGTGCCCGGGGGCGAAGCGGTCGTCCCTACGCTGCCGGGCGAGGCGCGACCGGCCCGTCCCGTCCGTCACGGCCTGCGCAGCAACGCGTTGACCGCGCGCCCGAACACCGCCCGGCACGCCGCAGCCAGGGGCCGGTCGAAGGCGGAGGGCAGCCACCGCACCCGCACCTCCTCCCGCCACAGCACGCGCGTACGGCCGCCGGGGCCCGGTCGTACCTCCAGTTCGGCCCAGCCGAGGACCACACGGCCCCGTTTCCGGAGGCGGCACAGACCGGGCTCGCCGTCCTGTGGCGGGCGCCAGACGGTGACCTCCATGGGGTCGTCGAAGGCGAGCGGCCCGATCCCCGTACGGGCCACGAAGCGCGTGCCCTGACGGGTCGGCGGGTCCGTGACCACGGTGACGCGGGTCAGCGGGACGGCGTCGGCGTGCCGGGACCACTCCGTGAGCCGGCGCCACGCCTCGTCGACGGGGAGCGGTGCCGTGCGTTCGAGGAGAAAGATGACCACGGCACGATCGTAGGGAAGCGACCTGTGGGAGCGGGACGCCTGCCGCCGGTTCACGCGGACGGCGTAATCCGCGTCACCACCTCAGCCGGTGAGCCGCCCGGACAGGTCCTACGGCCGGTACACCTTCCCCGGCTCGGCCTTTCCGGGCGCGAGGAGCTGGGGCACGGTCACGAACACGTACCCGCGCTCCTTCAGCGCGTCGATGATCCCGGGCACGGCCGGAACGGTCCCCTGGTAGATGTCGTGCAGCAGGATGATCCCGTCCCGGGACGCCTGCGCGAGGACGCGCTTGGTGATCAGCGCGGAGTCGGTGGTCGTGTAGTCCTTCGCGGTCACGCTCCACAGCACCTCCGCGAGGCCCATCTCGCGGCTGATCCGGTGCACGGTCGCGTTCGTCCGGCCCTGCGGCGGGCGCATCAGTGTGGGCCGGTGCCCGGTCAGGCGTTCTATCGCCTCGTTCGGCCGCCGAAGCTCCTCGCGTATCTGCTCGGGCGATATCCGGTTCAGGATCTTGTGGTCCCAGGTGTGGCTGGCGACCTCGTGACCCTCGGCCGCCATCCGCTTGACCAGCTCCGGGTACTTCTCCATATGGCGCTTGCCGAGCAGGAAGAAGGTCGCCGGGACCTTCTTCTCCTTGAGGATGTCCAGCAGTCGCGCCGAGTTCTCGCTCGGCCCGGCGTCGAAGGTGAGCGCGATGCACTTCGCCTCGCGGCAGTCGACGGTCCCGAACCGGGCCGGGGCACCGGCCGCCGCCTTTGCGCGGGCGGCGCTCGGGGCGGTCGTGTCGGCGTCCGCGCAGCCGCTCAGGGCCAGGGCCAGACAGGCGGCGGCCGCGGTCGTCACGGTGAGACGGAACCTGGGCGCCCGTCTTGTCGTCTTCTTGGTCGGAGTCTTTCTGGTCCACAGAGACATGCCGTGACTATACACTGAGTGTATAGTCCGCACGTTCGAATATGCGATATGGGGATACATCCGGTCACCATGGAGGGAGAGGACCGAGCCGCACCGGAGAGGAAGACCCATGCGCTTCCAGGACCGCAGGCAGGCCGGACGGGAACTGGCCGCGCTGCTGCGCCCCATGCGGGAGCGGGGCATCCTGCCCGACCCCGTCGTCCTGGCCCTGCCCCGCGGCGGCGTCGCGGTGGCCGAGGAGGTCGCGCGGGCACTGGACGCCCCCCTCGACGTGCTCGTCGTGCGCAAGATCGGCGCCCCCCACCACGAGGAGTTCGGCGTCGGCGCGATCGCCGGGGACGACCCGCCGCTCCTCGACGAGGAGACCGTGCACCGGCTGGGACTGAGCCGAAAGGAGCTCGCCCCGGTGGTGGAACGCGAGCGCGCCGAACTGCACCGCCGCGAGCGGCGCTACCGGCAGGGCCGCCCGCCGCCCGACCTCGCCGGGCGGACCGTGATCGTCGTCGACGACGGGCTGGCCACCGGCTCCACCGCCCGCGCCGCCCTGCGCCACGTACGGCGCCGGGCGCCCGCCCGCGTCGTCCTGGCCGTGCCCGTCGGCGCCCCCGGCTCGCTCGACCTGCTGAGCGGCGAGGCCGACGACGTGGTCTGCGTGCACCGGCCGGCCTCCTTCAGTGCCGTCGGCCAGTGGTACGACGACTTCGGGCAACTGACCGACGCCGACGTGCTCGACGCGCTGCACACCCACTGACAGGCGCACCCGCCTTGCCCTCCCGTAGTGAGCGGTCACCCCCGTCTGTCACGACTCTGTGCGCATCTGTGGTACCGGAGAGTCATGGCGGGTAACCTCGGCAGACATGGCATGCACGGGGGAGCGAGCCGTCGAATCGGACTTACGTACACCACGCTGGATCGCCCGCATTCACGATGCGGAGGGACGGATCGTGGGCGCCGGGGTGCTGCTGAGCCCCGACCGGGTGCTCACCTGCGCCCATGTCGTCGAACCGGACCGGCCCTACGTCGTCCACTTCGTCGGGGCCGCCGCCGGCGCCGTCCCGACCGTGGCCGCCACCGTCCGCGAGCGGGAGTGGATCCCGGAGGAGAGCGACGACTTCGGCGACCGCGCCGGCGACCTCGCCCTGCTGCGCCTCGCCGAGGCCAGACCCGCCGAGGACACCACCCGGCTGTTCCGCCTCGCCACCTCGCGGCAGGGCGTGCGCATGTACGGCTTTCCGGTGGGCGACGACGGCGGCCGGTGGCACGGCGGCCAGGTGGTCGGCGGCCGGGGCCGGGACGGCCAGGTCCAACTTCGCCCCGAAAGGCCGGAGGAACTGGCCGGCCCGGGGTTCAGCGGCGGAGGCGTCCTCGACCTCGCGACCGGCCGGCTCATCGGCATCGTGCTCAGCGTCGACGAGGGACACCCGTCCCTGTTCACGTACATGAGCCCCGCCGAGACCGTTCTGCGCCACCTCCCGCAGGTCGCCGCCTGGACCGCCGGCCGGTCCGCCGTCGACCCCAAGCTGCGCCCCAGACAGACCACCGGCGAACTCGACGTGGAGTTCGCCACCGAACTGGCGGGCTGGTTCCGCGGCGAGGGCTGGCCCGTGCTGGTCACCGTCGTCCCCGTCCGCGGGCGCCGGGCCTGGACGCTGGGCCGGGCCGTCACACTGGCCGACCGCGAACTGCGCACCCGGCACAACACCAGCCGGTTCTCCGACGACCCGCCCGACACCGTACCCCCGGCCGGCGGCCACGACCTCGCCCTCGTCGTGAAGGGCCTGACGGTCACCCAGGTCACGGAGCTGATCGCCGAGCGGCTCGGTGTCCCCATCGATCCCCTGGGCGGCCTGCCGGAGCAGTTCGCCCAGCTGCGTACGCCCCTCGCCGCCGTCCTGGTGGGCGTCGACGAGGCGGCCGAACCCGGCCGGCTGCTCGGCCTGCTGGACCGGCTCGCCCAGCAGGGGGCGCGCCTGCTGCTGGTCTTCCGCGGCGCGGGCGGCCTCGCGGAACACGCCGAGCAGACCCTCGTACGGCAGCCGTTGCAGGCCCGCTGGACCCGGTTGCGGTCCCAGCTCGACCGGATCGTCGACCGGCTCGGCCCCGCCCTCCACGAGCGCCTCGGCCGCGTCCGTCCGGACCCCGCCACCCGGGAACTGATCGGCCGGGCCGACGACGGCTACCGGCGCACCGTCGTCCTGCGCGAACAGGTGGCCGCCCGCCCGGTCCCCGCACCGCGGCGCGCCGACGACCTGTTCGTCTACGAGGCGGCGGCCGAGCGCCGCAGACGGCGCCTGGAACAGGCGACCGACGCCCTCGACGTCCGCATCCGGCGGCGCGACGAGTTGCAGGGCCGGGTCGCCGGCGTCTGGTCCCTGTGGCGGCAGAGATCCGGCCCACCGGACATCGCACGCGACCTGGAGGCCTACCGGCTCTACGAAACCGCCTCCCGCCTGCTGCGGCGGAGGCCCTGCGACATCGAGGAGGCCCAGACCGCGGTCGAGCGGTTCGTCGCCTTCGGATCGGGCCGGCCGGGCGGGGGAGTACCGGTGGACGGCCCTGACGCGGGGGGTGGGGGAGCCGGGGGCGGCGCCGGCGGGGCCGCCGGCTCGGGCCGGAGTGGTGACGGTGGCTCAGGTGGATCCGGCGGCTGTGGGCGGGGTGGCGGGGGCTCAGACGGGTTCCGTGGCTCGGGCCGGGGCGGTGCCGGTGGTTCGGGTGGGTCCGGTGACTTGGCGGGTCTCGGCGGTGCCGGTTGTTCATGTGGGCCGGGCGGCTTGGTGGGCTTGGGCGGTGCCGGGGGCTCACGCGGGGTGGGTGACTCGCCGGGCTCGGGTGGTTCCCGCGGGGCCGGTGACTCGGCGGCCGTCGGCGGTGCCGGCGGTTCCCGCGGCCCCGGCGACCCAGCGGGCCCGGGCGGCGCGGGTGGTTCCGGCGGTGCGGACGCGCCCCGTGACCCCGGTGACCCGGGCGGTGCGGGCGGCGAGGCGAGAGGGGCGGGTGCCCCACCGGGCGCCCCTGGGCCAAGGCGCCTCGGCGGCCTGCGCGGCGCCGGCAGGGCCCGGGGACCGGGCGGTTCACGTGGGAAGGGGGCATCATGACGCCGTGCAACCGGCCCGGCTGCACGGGCCACATCCTGGCCACCGGCTACTGCGACACCTGCGGCCACCGCGCCGCCGCCCCGCCCCCCGAACGGGACGCCGGGCCGCCGCCCACCCACGACACCCCGGCCAAGCGCCGCCCCGAACCACCCGCCCCACCCGCGGTCCACGCCGTCGCCGGCGTCGGCGACCTCGACCAGCACGGCCTGGTCGTCCTGCCGGAGGTTCCGGTCCCGGACACCGGCGAACTCGTCGAGGACCCCAAACCGCCCACCGGAGGCCGCCGTTGCGGCTGGAACGGCTGCGGCATGGTGATCGGCGTCGGCTACGGCGGGCAGCCGCCCCGGGCCACCGGCCGCTGCCCGCGGTGCGGCACGGCCTACTCCTTCCTGCCCGAACTGCGCCCGGACGACGTGGTCGCCGACGCCTACCGGATCCTCGGCTGCCTCGCCCACGGCGGCCTCGGCTGGGTCTACCTCGCCGAGGACACCCGCGCACAGGGCCACCGCGTGGTCCTCAAGGGCCTGATCAACCGCCATGACGCGCTGGCCCGCCGGAACGCCGCCGAGGAACAGCGCTCGCTCACCGAACTGCACCACCCCGACATCGTCCGCATCATCACCTACGCCGAACACCGGGTCGCCGACCGGTCGCCCACCGGCTACCTGGTCATGGACTACATCGGCGGCCGCTCCCTGCAACGCCTCTTCGACGCCGACGACGTCACCCGCCTCTTCAAGGGCCGCCCCCGCCTCGACCATGTCCTGACCTACGGGTGCAAGATCCTCGGCGCCCTGCAGTACATGCACGAACGCGGACTGCTGTACTGCGACATGAAGCCCGCCAACGTCATCCACTTCGGACACGGCATCAAGGTCATCGACCTCGGCGCGGTCCGCGCGATCGGCGACCGCGACTCCGCGTACGTGTACACGGCCACGTACGCGCCTCCCAAGGCGGAGATCGAGCAGCGCGGCTGGCACGTCGACAGCGACCTCTACACGGTCGGCATGACCCTGCGGGCCCTGGCCCGCAGCACCGAGCCGGCCCCCGGTCTCGCCCCCGACTCCTTCCGGCTGATCACCGAGCGGGCCACCCACACCGAACCCCGCGCCCGGTTCCGCTCGGCGGCCGAGATGTCCCGCCAGCTGTGGGAGGCGCTGCGGGAGTTCCGCTCCCTGCAGTTCGGCGAGCAGCTGCCCGAGAGCTCCACCCGGTTCGCGCCCACCGACGCCGCCCTCGACGCGGGCCTCGGCGCCATCCCGTCACTCGGCCACTGGACGGCCCGGCCCGACGGCACCCCGCGCGAGCTGTCCTTCGCCGCACCGCCCGCCGCCGAGGTGGCCGGCGCCCTGCCGCAGCCCGTCCCCGACCCCGACGACGGCGCGGCCCTGCTGCTGGGCACCTTCCCGCCGGACGCGCCGGACCGGGTCGCCGAGCAGTGGCGGCGCGAGTCCCGGCTGGGCACCGCGGAGACCGCGCTGTGGCTGTGCCGCGCCTACCTCCGCGCCGACCGGCAGGAGCAGGCCGAGAAGTGGCTCGCCGAGGCCGAGACCCAGCTCGGCGAAGAGGACGCCCCGTACGACTGGCGCATCGCCTGGCACCGTGGGGTGCTGCACCTGAGCACGGCGGATGTGCACCGCGCCGGCGACTGCTTCGACGCGGTGTTCCGGGCGCTGCCCGGCGAGTACGTGCCCAAGCTCGCCCTCGGCTACTGCGCGGAGCGGCACGCCGAGACCCGGACCGGCCAGGGTCAGCAACTGCACCGGCAGGCCCGGACCGCCCGGGCCATGACGTTCTACGAGGCCGTGTGGAAACGGGACTTCGCCCACGCCCCCGCCGCCTTCGGACTGGCCCGCGGCCACCTGGCCTCCGGCCGCCGCGACGAGGCCGTACGGGTCCTCGACGACATCCCCTCCACCTCCCGGCACTACGACGCGGCCCGGATCGCCGCCGTGCGCATCCGCACCGGCACCCTGCGCGGCCGGCCGCCGTCCGTGTCCGACCTCAGGGACGCGGCCGGGCGGCTGCCCCTGCTGCGGCTGGACGGCGGCGAGAGCGACGGCGCGTCCCGGGCCCGGCTGGTCGCCGAGGTCCGGGAGAACGTCCTCGGCTGCCGGCCCCGGCAGGGCTGGGGGCCGGAGTTCCCGGCCGGGACTCTGTTCGGGGCCGGCACCGAGGAGGCGCTCCGGGAACTCCTCGAGCAGTCCTTCCGGCAACTGGCCGGACAGGCGCACACCGCCGACGAACACGGCCGGCTGCTGGACCTGGCCAACACCGTCCGGCCGATGACCACCTTCTGAGAGAGCGTCGATGAGCTGGGGACGAGGGGATTTCAGCGATGAGCGAGGCCGGGGCCATCGAGGTGACACTCGCGGTGGGCCAGAACAAGTACCTGCCCGCCGAGCCGGCGCCCGCCGGCCCGCCCCGGCAGGCGGAGATGCACGCCATCCTCGAGGTCGGGGTCAGCAGCGGCGGCGGGCCCGCGCCCGGGCGGCGCGAGGGCGCGGGGGCCGCCCTCGCCGAGGTGCTGATCATCGACACCTCCAAGTCGATGCTCCACCCCGAGACCAAGCTGCACGCCGCCAAGGACGCCACCATCGCCGCCCTCCGGCTGCTCCCCGACGGCACCGCGTTCGCCGTGCTGTCCGGTCGCTTCCACGCGACTGTGGTCCACCCCGGCCCCGGCGCCGAGGCGATGGCCGTCGCCGACCCGCACGAGCGCGAGACCGCCGAGTACGCCGTACGGGTCCTGGACGCGGACGGCGGCACGGCCATCGGCAACTGGCTCGACCTCGCCCGGCGGCTGCTCGACGGGCAGGACACGCCCCTCAAGCACGTCCTGCTGCTCACCGACGGGCGCAACGAGCACGACGAACGGGCCGCCATGCGGCTGGAGACGGCGCTCGGCGCCTGCGAGGGAAAGTTCATCTGCGACGCCTGGGGCATCGGCGACGGCTGGGACGCCGGGGTCCTGCTGGCCGTCACCCGCCGGCTGCACGGACACGCGGCCGCGGTCCGCCACGAGTCCCGGCTTCCCGCCGCCTACGAGGAGTTGGTGCACGGCCTGCTCGGCACCGCGCTCCCCGAGGTGCGCATCCGGCTGGTCCCCACCCAGGGCACCGTGATCCGGCAGGTCAAGCAGGTGGTGCCGAGCGAGCGGGAACTCCTCGCCACCACCGCGGAGTCCGGGGCGCGCGGCACCGAGTACGTCACCCGGGGCTGGGCCGACGAGGTCCGCCACTACCAGGTCGTGCTCGCCGCCGACCCCTCCGGCCGGGAACTCGGCGAGGACCTCCAGCTCGCCGCCGTGGAACTGCTCGTACCCGATGCCGGCCACCCCGTACGGCTGCCCGCACCGCAGCCGATCCTGGTCAACTGGACCGACAACCCGGACGACGCCTCCCGACAGCATCCCGGTGTGGAGCGCCACCAGATGTACCAGCAGTCCTGTGCGGCCGTGGGAGACGCCTACCGGGCCTGGCTGCGCGGGGCGGACGGCCGGGCGCAGGCGAGCGCCGAACTCGCCAGGGCCCTGTCGCTCGCGGACCGGCTGGGCGACGCCCGGCTGCGGGAGGACCTGCTGCGCGTCGCCGACCGGGACGCCACACCCCCGTACGAGGTCCACGTCCGCGACGGCCTCAAGGACGTCGACTGGCAGCACCTCATCCTCTCCAGCGCCATGACCACCCCGCAGCCGGCGGGCGCCCCCGAGCACGTCCCCGCCGGCTCCGGCGACCCGGCCGGTGACGGCGGCGGCGAGCTGATCGAGTGCCCGCACTGCAAGTGGCTCGGCCCGGCCGGTTCCCTGTTCTGCGGCGGCGACTGCGGCAGACCGCTCGGGGAGCCCGCATGAGCACGGCGACTTCGCCCCGCGACACGATCGGACGCCCCGCACCGGCCCCCCTGTCCCGCCTCCTCGGCCGGTTCACCGGCCGGACCGGCGGCAGCACCACCGCCCGCGAGCTGACCCTGCGCCGCCGGCTGCTGCTCGGGCTCAGCGCCGTGCTCACCGTCGCCCTCTTCCTGTCGTACGAAGGCGTGCACGGCGACGCGGACCCGCTGCGCACCTCCAGCGCGCCGGCCGTGCTCGCCATCGACACCGCGCAGCAGGCGCTTCAGGCCGCCGAGAAGGCCACGTCCGGCACCCCGTCCACCAGTGAGTTCCAGAATCAGATATCCGTCGCCGCGCAGAGCCTGGCCGTCGCCGCCGCCGACGGCGTGGGCGGCGCGTCGGGCCGGCAGTCCCTGCAGACGGTCGCCGGACTGATCACCGTGTACACCGGCATGGTCCAGAAGGCGCTGCGCGAGCAGGACGTCGACGAACTGCGGGAGGCCTACCTCAGCTACGCCGCCGGCATCCTCGACGGCAAGGACACCGGGATCCTGCCCCGGCTCAAGGCGCTGCAGCGGCAACAGCAGGGTGTGGTCAAGCGCCAGACCAGCTTCGGCTGGACGCTGTGGCTCGGCTGGAGCGTCGTCCTCCTGCTCGTCCTCGCCCTGGCCGCCGCCCTGGCGGAGACCCAGCTCTTCCTGCGCCGGCGGTTCCGGCGCCGGTACAGCCCGCCGCTGCTGGCGGCGGGGGTCCTGCTGGTCGCCGGGTTCGTGACCCTGGCGTTGTTCACCCGGTGGACCCACGACGGCATGGCGCGCACCCGCGACCGGCTCGGCACAACGCCGTCCGACCACGGTGTCCCGGGCCTGGGGCAGCAGGTCGCCCACCACCTGGCCAACACCGGCTTCCGCGCCGCCGCGGCGGTGTGGATCCTGATCGGAGGGGTCGTCCTCATGGCACTGGCCGACACGGGTCTGCGACGGCACATCCACGACTACCGGTTCACGCCCCGGTGAGCGCGCCCGACGACGGCCGCGCGGCGGCCGTCCCCGCCCGCCGCCGCGGTCCCGCCCGCCGTGTCGTCCGTACCGTCACCGCCGTGGCGAGCTGCCTGGCCGTGCTGGCGGCGGCCGTGATCGTGGGCGTGCGCCACTCCGGCCGGGAGCCGACCGTCACCCTGCTGGCCAACTGGACGGGCTCCGATGCCAAGCGGTTCGAGAACGCCGTACTCGCCCCCTTCGAGAAGCGGCACCACATCCAGGTCGACTACCAGGGCAGCTCCGCCGAGAGCCAGGTGCTCAGCGCCGACGTGGAGGCGGGTACGCCACCCGACGTGGTGGTGCTCACCGGCCCCGGCGAGCTCGCCTCGTACATCGGCCGGCGCCGGCTGCAGCCCGTCGACAAGCTGATCGACAAGGACGCCTTCGGCGCCTCCTGGATCCCCTCCTTCGAGGGCAGCGTCTACTGGTTCCCGCTCAAGGCCGACCTCAAGAGCATCGTCTGGTTCCCCGGCCGTATGACCCCGCGGCAGCGCGCGGACTCAGCCCGGGAGCCGGGCCAGTGGTGCCTGGGAATGGGTTCCGGCGCGACCAGCGGCTGGCCCGGCACGGACTGGATCGAGGACATCCTCCTCCAGCGGTCCGGCTGGCGGACGTACGAGAAGTGGGCGCGCGGCGAACTCCCCTGGACCTCCGGACCCGTGAGGGACGCCTGGAAGACCTGGAAGGACATGGTCGGCGCCGGCGGTGACCCGCAGCTGGTCGATCGCGCGCTGACGACCGACTACCAGAAGGCGTCCGGGCTCGTCGCCAAGCGGCAGTGCAGCCTGGAGCACCAGGCGTCGTTCGTCAGAGTCAAGAAGGCATGGAGAGACGCGGACGCCGGCTACCAGGCTTCCGCTCCGCTGCTGGGCGGCAAGGCCGGCTCCGACGCCTGGGAGGTCTCCGGCGACCTGGTCGCGCTGCTGCACGCCACCCCGCAGGCCAAGCAGCTCATCCGCTACCTGGCCTCCGCCGAGGCACAGCGTGAGTGGAGCCACGTGCAGACCGGCTTCTCCGTCAACACCCGGGTTGGAGTGAGCGCCTACCAGGGCACGCAGGCCCGCTCGCTCGCCGCCACCCTGCTCGACCGGAAGGCCGTGCACTGCTTCGACGCCTCCGACGCCATGCCCCCCTCGGTGCGCGACGCCTTCGCCCAGGCCACCATCGACTACCTGGCCCGGCCGGACCGGCTGACGTCCTTGCTGAAGAACCTGGACGCCCTCGGGGCGGACAGGAGTCCGACCTGGCTGTCGTCGGTCTGCGACCACGGCTCCTGAGGGGCGCAGCCGGCGGGATGCCCGGGGCGTACCCGGCCCGTCACGGGGGTGCGGGCCGTGGGCCCGGTCAGAGTTGCGGACCGAAGGTGTCCGCAAACGGCGTTAGCGTGCGCTCATGACGACGAGCGCCGCCATCCCCGTGCTTTCCGCCCGTGCCCTCAACCGCGCGACCCTCGACCGGCAACTGCTGCTGCGCCGTTCCTCCCTGCCGGCCGGGGCGGCCGTCGAGTATCTGCTCGGGTTGCAGGCGCAGAACGTCAAGCCGCCGTACTACGCGCTCGCCGCCCGACTCGACCGCTTCGCCCCCGAGGATCTCTCACGGCTCATGGCCGACCGCGCGGCCGTCCGTATCGTCACCCTGCGCTCGACCATCCACACCCACACGGCCGACGACTGCCTCAGCCTGCGCCCGCTGGTGCAGCCCGCCCGGGACCGCGAACTGAACGCCTTCCGCAAGGGACTGGCCGGCGTCGACCTGGACCGGCTGGCCGTGCTCGCCCGCGAGCTGGTGGAGACCGAGCCGCGCACCATGGCGCAGTTGCGCGAGGCCCTGTCCGCCGAGTGGCCCGAGGCCGACCCGCAGGCCCTCGCCGTCGCCGCCCGCTGCGGGCTGCCGCTCGTCCAGGTCACCCCGCGCGGGCTGTGGGGCCGCAGCGGGCAGGTCGCCCTGACCACCGCCGAGCACTGGCTCGGCCGCCCCGCCGGACCCGCTCCGGCGCCGGACGCCGTCGTGCTGCGCTACCTCGCCGCCTTCGGCCCCGCCTCCGTGAAGGACATGCAGACCTGGGCGGGGCTGACACGGCTGCGCGACGCCTTCGAACGCCTGCGCCCCCAGCTCGTCACCTTCCGGGACGGCAACGGCGTCGAGCTCTTCGACCTGCCCGACGCGCCCCGCCCCGACCCGGACACCCCGGCCCCGCCGCGCTTCCTGCCCGAGTTCGACAACCTGCTCCTCGCCCACGCCGACCGCACCCGCGTCGTACCCCCCGAGTACCGGGGCCGCAGCTGGCAGGGCAACCAGGCCCACCGCACCCTCCTCGTCGACGGTTTCCTGGCGGGCGTGTGGAAGCTGGAGGGCGAGGAGCTGGTCATCGAGGCCTTCGGCCGGCTGACCGGCGCTCAGCAGGAGGCGGTGGCAGAGGAAGGGCGGCGGATGCTGCAGACGATGCACGTCGGGGCGTCGCACGGCATCCGGTTCGGCGCCGTCGTACGGCCATGACGAGCATGTGGAGAGGGGGGCGCTGCGGGCCGCTCGTGGAGGCCCGCAACGCCCCCCTGGCATCTGCCCGAGGGGTACTCGGGAGGCTTACCCGGTTACGAGTTGACCTGCACGGTCACCAGGTTCGAGAAGGTGGTCAGCCGGGTGTACACACCCGGGTAACCGGCCTCCGCGCACCCCTCTCCCCAGGAAGTGATCCCTGCCAGGACGCCCCCGATGAGCAGGGGACCGCCGCTGTCGCCCTGGCAGGTGTCTACGCCGCCGGACGTGTATCCGGCGCACACCATGTCGGTCTGGACGAAGTCCGAACCGTAGGAGCTCTTGCAGCTGGAGTCGGCCACGATCGGGACGGTCGCGGTCCGCAGCTGGTTGGAGGAGCTGCCGCTCTCCGAGGTGGTGCCCCAGCCGAGGACGCGGGCGGTGGTGCCGGCCGCGTACACGCTGGTCTGGGAGGAGGAGACGTACGACGCCGGGGTGTACGACATCGACGTCGACAGGGTCAGTACGGCCACGTCG
This sequence comes from Streptomyces sp. NPDC051636, assembly GCF_044453765.1. NCBI lineage: Bacteria > Bacillati > Actinomycetota > Actinomycetes > Kitasatosporales > Streptomycetaceae > Streptomyces > Streptomyces sp. NPDC051636. Next base: position 221,109 of record NZ_JBITDA010000013.1, read on the forward strand.
TCGCCGTTGGTGGCGTCCGTGTAGTCCGGGTTGATCCAGATCTTGCTGACCTTGCTGACCGTGCCGTTGGTCCCGTTGAGGTAGGTCCGGCCGCCGACCACTCTGACGCTGCTGGTGGACTCGCCGACCATGCAGTGCGCGGCCGTCACGACCTTCTTGGCCGCCACCAGGGTGCCGCCGCAGAACTGGTTACCGGAGGCGTCCGTGATCTGCATCATGAACGGGTACGCGGTCGTCGTGGTCGTCGTGCCGCCGACGATGGGCTGGGGGGCGGCCACAGCGGTGGGGGCGCTGAGCAGGGCGGTCGCGGCGGCGGCAGCGGTCGCCGCGACGGCGGCGGTTTTCTTGGCGCGGTTGAGCCCGAACATGAGTCTCCTCAGTGGGGTTGCCGGTGGGGGGACGCGCGGGTGTGGGGGGTGAAGCACGGGGGTCGCGGGACCGGCCCCCATATGCCCGGGCGAGCGGCATGAGTTCAAGCTAGGACCCGGAACACCCTCCTCCCAATGAGGGAACCCCCTAGCGGAGCAGGGCAGGGAAAACCCTCGGTCCGGCTCAGTAAACCGGGCGGGTTGTCACTTCGCGCGGCGGCCTGCCGCCAAACGGACGATGTCCACCCGCGAGCGGATCCCCAGCTTGCGGTAGACCCTGGTGAGCGTCGCCTCGACCGTCTTGACGCTGATGAACAGGCGTGCGGCTATCTCCCGGTTGGTGGCGCCCTCCATGACCAGCGCGGCGACCTGACGCTCCATCGAGGCCAGGCCCTCCAGCGCGTCGAGGGCGGCGGGCGCGGGGACCACCGGCTCCGGATCGGGCTCCGGCGCGGTGACGGCCGCGTCCACCTGGCGCAGCCAGGGCAGCGCCCGGCAGCGGCGGAAGAGCCGGGCGGCCTCGTCGTACGCGGTCGGTCCCGGCCGGGGGTTGCGCAGCTGGGCCAGCGCGAAGGCGGCCCGCGCCTCCTCCAGGCCGTAGCCGAGCTTGGCGAGCCGGTCCTGGGCCGACGTCAACTGGGAGAGCGCGCCCTCCAGTTCACCGTGGGCGGCACGGACCAGGGCCTCGGCGCGGTCCAGTACGGCGAGCACGCTCTCCCGGCCGAGCCGCAGCGCGTGCTCGCGGGTGACGTCGATGACGTCCTGCGCCTCGCCCGGCGCGCCGATCCGTACGAGGGCCTCGGCGAGGTCGCCGTGCCAGCGCCCGCGTGCCGGGTCGGTGATGCCCAGGCCCTGCTCCAGCTCCCGCACCCGGCGCAGCGAGCGGACGGCGCCCGCCGGGTCCCCGGCCACCAACTGGGCGTACCCCAGGGCGCCCAGGGCCCGGGAGAGGTACATCTGGTCGCCGTCCTGCTCGGCGTGCTCCACCGCCTCCCGGGCCAGCGCGAGCGCCCGGTCCACGTCACCGCCGGAGGCCTCGGCAAGGGAGGTGAGCATGGCGGAGGCGGTCTCGCCGATCCCGGAGTCCCGGGCCAGGGCGAGGCTTTCGCGGGCCAGCTCCAGCGCCCGGCCGCAGTACCCGGCGCGCAGTTCGGTCTCGGCGAGCCCGCGCAGGAAGTGCACCTCGCTCTCCACCGAGCCGCGCCGCCGCACCTCGCGCAGCAGCGCGGTGACGGTCACCCGCGCCTCGCCCAGCTGGTCGCCCATGACCAGCCAGCGGAACCGGGCGCTGCCCGCCCCGTTGTGATGGCACGCCACCCGCGGGTCCTGGGGTTCCTTCATCGCGCGCTTGATGGTGACGGGGGCCGCCGGGTGGCCCATGAGGGTCTCGATCTGGGCCTGGAAGGCCAGCGCCAGGAGTTCGGTGCGCCGGTCGCCACCCCGTTCGGCCAGCTGTGCCGAGTGCGCGGCGGCCTCGCGGGCCTCGGTGAAGTCGCCCTCCACGATCAGCGCCCGCCAGGCCACCTGGTAGTGCACCAGGGCGAGCAGCCTGGGGTCGTCGCCGGCGTCGGCCAGGGCCTGCGGGAAGACGGCGTCGACCTCGGTCATGGTGTGGCCGGCCGTGTCGATCACGATGATCCAGGCCCGCACCCGGTCCGCGGGTACGGTCGCCCGGGTCAGCACCTCGCGGGCGATGTCCCGGGCGAGGTCGACCTCCCCGGCGGTGATCGCGTCCTCGGCGGCCTGCAGCCGGCGCTCGTCGGGGCCGGGCACGCTGCCGGCGGGGGTGTGCCGGGCGGCGAGCAGTCCGAGCTGCGCGGCCACGGACGGCGCCCCGCGGTCCCGGGCCAGCGCGGCGGCCTCGGCGAGCCGGGCGGCGGCCTCCGGGTCGGCACCGGTGGTGGCCAGCGCGAGGTGGCGGGCCCGCTCGATCGGGTCGGAGGCGGCGGTGGACAGCGCGGCGTGCGCGGCCCGCCGCTCGTGGGCGGGCGCCTCCGCGTAGAGGGCGGCCGAGATGAGCGGGTGCGCGAACCGCACGGCCGGGCCCTCCGGCTCGGTGGCCAGCAGCCCGAGTTCGGCGGCCTGGGCGCACTCGGCCTCGGCGTTCTCCCGGCCGGCCGCGTGCAGCAGCGCCGGGGTGGGACGGGCGCCGGCGCTGGCCACCAGCAGGGTGCGGCGGGCCTCCACCGACAGCATGTCCAGGCGGCTGAGCACCAGGGCGCGCAGCGAGGTCGGCACCGGCAGCGGTTCGCCCGGCCGGGGCGGGGTGGGGCTCTCGGCGAGGGCGCGGCCCAGCTCCAGGGCGAAGAGCGGGTTGCCGCCGCTGGTGCGGTGGATCTCGCGGACCGTGGAGCGGGGCAGGCCGGTGTAGCCGCGGTGGTCGAGCAGGGCGGAGACCTGGGGGCGGGTCAGCGGGCCGAGCCGGACGGCGAGGGTGTCGGGCGGGGACGCGCGTAGATGGCGGTCGTACTCCTGTCCCTCCGTGCGCACCGCGCACAGCAGCTGCACCGGTGTGTCGCCCAGGCGGCGGGCGGCGAAGCCGAGGAGCTCGGCGCTGGCGGGGTCCAGCCACTGCAGGTCGTCGGCGACGACGAGGACGGTGCCCTCGGCGGCCAGCGCGCGCAGCGCGGACAGCACGGCCAGCCGCAGGGCGAGGCCGTCGCGCTGGAGCGTGGACTCGCCGCGGCCGGTGAGCGCGGACTCCAGGGCCGTGAGCTGGGCGGAGGGAAGCCGGGCGGACACCCGGTCGAGGACCAGGCCGAGGAGGTCGGCGAGCGCGAGGAAGGGGAGGTGGGATTCGGACTCGGTGGCGGAGCAGCGCAACACGGTGTGGGCGGCACCGGCGTATTCCGCTTCCAATGCCCGCAGGACGGTCGATTTCCCTATTCCGGCGGGACCGTGGAGCAGGACGCTGCCGCCTCGGGTGAGCTGCTCGTGTGCGGCCGTGCACAGCTCCTCCCGGCCGATGACCAGGTCGGGGCGGCATCTCGCAGGCTCCTGGAAGTCCCGTCGCACGGTCACCGCTCCCCTCGTGTCGTGTCCGGGCCAAATTCTAGGCATGGAACCCCGAAATTCGGACGGAAGCCGTGGTGAGGGAAATAACAGGGGGTTGGAGCACAGGGAAATGCAAAGCACGGCCGCATGAATAAAAGGGACCTGACGGGACGGGCCCTAGAAGACTGATGAAGATCTTGTTGAGGGGCTGTCCGGCCGGAGGCCGGATGGCCCCTCGTCGCTATGTGGTGGCTGGGGCGAGGTGCCAGGCA
>NZ_JBITDA010000014.1:0-193775 GCF_044453765.1 Streptomyces sp. NPDC051636
ACTGACAAAGAAGCGGGCGGCCCCCACGGCAACCATCTCAACAGGGCCCAGCCTCAGCACCCACCCCACACCCGGCCCACCCCACACCCCACCCATGGGAACACCCACCCCCACACCCGGCCACCCCACACCCCACCCAAGGGAACACCCACCCAAGCCCCCGCGCTCTCAACGCCGGACGCCCGCATGAAGACGCCCTCTTCGACACCCACAGTCACTTCCCCACAACCGCTTGCATAGAGCGCACTCCAAGCCGTTGGCTAGTACTCCATGAAGTACACGCAGCTCGGACGTACCGGACTCAAGGTCAGCCGACTCGTCCTCGGCACCATGAACTTCGGCCCGCAGACCGACGAAGCCGACAGTCACGCGATCATGGACGCGGCGCTGGACGCGGGCATCAATTTCTTCGACACCGCCAATGTGTACGGGTGGGGCGAGAACAAGGGCCGTACGGAATCCATCATCGGCAACTGGTTCGCCAAGGGCGGTGAGCGGCGCGACAAGGTGGTGCTGGCCACCAAGGTGTACGGGAACATGGCCGCCGACGGCCAGCCCTGGCCCAACCACGACAAGCTGTCCGCGCTGAACATCCGGCGGGCGGTGGACGCCAGTCTGAAGCGACTGCAGACCGACTACATCGACGTCTATCAGTTCCACCACGTCGACCGGCGCACGCCCTTCGAGGAGATCTGGCAGGCCATCGACGTCCTCGTCCAGCAGGGCAAGATTCTTTACGTCGGGTCCAGCAACTTCCCGGGCTACAAGATCGCTCAGGCGAACGAGATCGCCGCCCGGCGCCACGGCACGATCGGGCTGGTCAGCGAGCAGTGCCTGTACAACCTCGCCGAGCGCCGTGCCGAGATGGAGGTCATCCCGGCCGCGCAGGACTACGGCCTCGGGGTGATCCCCTGGTCGCCGCTGCACGGTGGGCTGCTGGGCGGGGTCATCAAGAAGGAGGTCGAGGGCGGACGCAGGGCGAGCGGCCGGGCCGCGGACTCCCTCGCCAACGCCAGCATCCGCGCCCAGATCCAGTCGTACGAGGATCTCCTCGACAAGCACGTGCTGGAACCCGGCGAGGTCGCGCTCGCCTGGCTGCTCACCCGGCCCGGTGTGACCGGCCCGATCGTCGGCCCGCGCACCGCCGAGCAGCTCGACTCCGCCCTGCGGGCCGTGGAGCTGGAGCTGTCGGAGGAGCTGCTGGCGGGGCTGGACGAGATATTCCCGGGCCCGGGTCCGTCGCCGGAGGCCTTCGCCTGGTAGCCCGGTAAGCGCTGGGCAGGCGGGCGGTGGCGGTCTACCTTCCGACCGCCGCCGCCACCGCCACCACCACGAACATCAGCACAAGCGCACCGGCCATGATCCGGTTCCGGGTTTTCGGGTCCACGTGTCCGAGCCTAACCGGCCCCGCCCGGGACCTGTCCGAGTGGCCAGCGGTCGACGGTCTCGTACCGGGGATGCTCGCCGGGCACCCCGGATCTCGGCAGGTGGCTGCGGACCAGCATCAGCTCCCCCACGGTCCAGGTGCGGCCGGTGAACCCGGCGAGCGCCTCGACGTACGGCCGTACGTCCACGGCGTCCCGGCTGCGGGCCACGGTCAGGTGGGCCTTGTACCGCCGGTGCTCCCCCATCGGCACGCCCGCCTTCCGTGCCGCCGCCTCCGCCCGGTCTGCCAGCAGTCGCAGTGCCTCCAGATCACCCCGCGCCCCCGTCCACAGGGCCCGCCCGTGTCCGAACTGCCCGCCGCCCCGCAGCGCCAGCGGGAAGGGGCCGCTGCGGTGGGCCACCCGCGCGAGCCGCGCCGACAGGTCCGGTACGAGCTCCTCCTCGACCTCGCCGTAGAAGGCGAGCGTGAAGTGCCAGCCGGGGCGGCCGGTCCAGCGCAGCCCGTCCGCACCGGGCAGCTTCTTCAACTCGGCGACGGCGGCGGCGAGTTCGTCGGCCACTTCCTCCGGGGGCAGCACGGCGGCGAAGAGTCTCATGGACACCAGACTCTCATCAGACGACTGCCATCATGGGGCGATGGAGATCAACGTCAGAGAAGGCGGCCCGGCCGACGTCCCCGTGATACTCGGCATGCTCGACAGCTGCGTGGCGTGGCTCGTCGCGCAGGGGCGGACCCGGCAGTGGGGCACCACGCCCTGGTCGGAGAATCCCCGGGCGGTGGACATGGTCCAGCGGTACGTCGCCGAAGGCTCGCCCTTCATCGCCGAGCTCGACGGTGTTCCGGCGGCCACCCTCACCCTGAGCAAGCGGCCCGGCCCGTACCTGGAGCCCGCCGACGAGCCCGAGCGGTACATCCATCTGTTCGCCTCCGACCGCCGCTTCAAGGGCCACGGCGCCGGTGCCGCGCTGCTCGCGCACGCCGTCGAGGAGACGCGTCGCGCCGGGGTCCGCCTGCTGCGTGTGGACTGCTACGCGGGCGACGACCGCAAGCTGGTCGCCTACTACGAGAGCAACGGCTTCACGCCGACGGAGGCCTTCACCTACGGCGAGGACGAGTGGCCGGGGCAGGTGCTGGCCCGGAGGGTCTGAGGACTGCCGGTCCGGCCCGCTCACGCCGCCGTGGCCAGCTTCTCGCGCCGCTCGCGCGGCACGAACCGCACCTGCGGGTGGCCGTGGTGCCAGCCCACCGACAGGCGCAGGCCTCCGATGCGGGCCAGGACCAGGCCGATGGTGACGGCCGCGGCGGCGGAGACGACACCGCCGAGGGCGAAGCCGGCGCGGGGGCCGTAGGTGTCGGTGATCCAGCCGACGACCGGGGCGCCCAGCGGTGTACCGCCCATGAAGACCATCATGAACAGGGCCATCACCCGGCCGCGCATGGCCGGGTCGGTGGCCATCTGGACGGCGGTGTTCGCCGTGACGTTGACCGTCAGGCCGAAGATCCCGATCGGGACCATGAGCAGCGCGAACAGCCAGTACGACGGGACCAGCGCGGCCACGACCTCCAGCGTGCCGAAGGCCGCGGCGGCCGCGATGAGCACGCGCAGCCGGGCCGTGCCGCGCCGGGCGGCGAGCAGGGCGCCGACCAGGGAGCCGACCGCGATGAGCGTGTTGAAGAGGCTGTAGGCGCCGGCACCGGCGTGGAAGACGTCGTCGGCGTAGGCCGAGAGCCACACGGGGAAGTTGAAGCCGAAGGTGCCGATGAAGCCGACCAGCACGATCGGCCAGATCAGGTCGGGGCGGCCGGCGACGTAGCGCAGGCCTTCGCGGAGCTGGCCCTTGCCCCTCGGGGCGCGCTCGACGACGTGCAGCTCGCGGGCGCGCATCAGCAGCAGGCCGGCGATGGGCGCGACGAAGGACAGGCCGTTGAAGAGGAACGCCCAGCCGGTGCCCACGCCGGTGATCATGACGCCCGCGGCGGCGGGGCCGACCAGGCGGGCGGACTGGAAGTTGGCCGAGTTCAGGCTGACCGCGTTCTGCAGTTGCTCGGGGCCGACCATCTCGGAGACGAAGGACTGGCGGGCCGGGTTGTCGACGACCGTGGCGAGGCCGACGGCGAAGGCGGCGACGTAGACGTGCCAGACCTGGACGTGGCCGGTGAGGGTGAGCGCGGCGAGCGCGAGGCCGGTGAGGGTCATCGCGGACTGGGTGACCAGCAGCGTGGGGCGCTTGGGCAGGCGGTCGACGAGGACGCCGCCGTACAGGCCGAAGAGCAGCATCGGCAGGAACTGCAGGGCCGTGGTGATGCCGACGGCCGCGGAGGAGCCGGTGAGGCTGAGCACCAGCCAGTCCTGGGCGATGCGCTGCATCCAGGTGCCGGTGTTGGAGACGGCCTGGCCGATGAAGAAGAGGCGGTAGTTCCGGATCTTCAGCGAGCTGAACATCGAGGACTTGCGCGGGGCGGGTGGAGAGTCGTGGGTGGTCGGTGCGGGGGCGGAAGCTGCTCCGGGTCCCGAACTCAAAAGCGTTCGCCTCCTTGCAAAGGCACTTGGGTACTTGGTGAGTACGTGTCCGCGGGTACTCAGAGGTGCGCGAGCCTTTCCAGCACGGGCGCGGCGGCGCGTAGTGTGGCCCACTCGTCCTCGTCGAGGGCCTCGACCAGGCCGGCCAGGAACGCGTTGCGCTTGCGGCGGCTCTCCTCGAGCATCGCCTCGGCCTGCTCGGTCTTGGTGACGACCTTCTGGCGCCGGTCCTCCGGGTGCGGTTCCAGGCGGACCAGTCCCTTGGCCTCGAGCAGCGCCACGATGCGGGTCATCGACGGCGGCTGCACGTGCTCCTTGCGGGCGAGCTCGCCCGGGGTGGCGCTACCGCAGGTGGACAGGGTGCCCAGCACCGACATCTCGGTGGGGCTGAGCGACTCGTCGACCCGCTGGTGCTTGAGCCGACGGGACAGCCGCATGACAGCTGATCGCAGGGAGTTCACGGCGGCGGCGTCGTCGCCATGGGTAAGGTCCGGCATGTTCTTTAGGGTAACTCATTACCCTCGCTAAAGACCACCGGAACATGCCCGGGAGGCCCGTGACCCTGGCCACTGAACCCCAACATCACTCATATGGGTGATCCCCATGCGGAACGTGACGCACCGCACCGAAGGGTGCCGCGACCCTCGTGCACATGGGGACCAGCGTGCTCAGCCTGCGCATAGACCACGAGCTGCTCGAACGGCTCCGCCATCACGCCGCCAAACGAGGAATGAGCGTCCAGGACTACGTGGTCCGGACGCTCCTTCGCGACGACTTCGACGAGCGGTTCCAGGCCGCCGTCGAGGAGACGGAGAGGTTCTACGGGGTCACCTGACCCCGGGTGATCATGCGAGGCCGAGGGCCGGCATCAGGTAGTAGAAGGCGAACACGGCGGAGACCACGTACATCGGTACGGGGATCTCACGACCGCGGCCGGCCGCCAGGCGCAGCACCACGAAGGTGATGAAGCCCATGCCGATGCCGTTGGTGATCGAGTAGGTGAAGGGCATCATCACCATGGTCACGAAGGCCGGGATGGCGATCGTGTAGTCGGCCCAGTCGATCTCCTTGACCGAGCCGGCCAGGATCAGGAAGCCGACCGCGAGCAAGCCGCCCCGGACCTCGCGGGCGACACTGCTGCCCCGCTCGGAGATCCTGAAGTAGCGGTCGAGGGCGCCGTACGCGGGCGCCTTGCCCGGCTGCTGCGGGGCGGGGACCTTGGCGGGGGCCGAGGCGGGCATGCGGGACCTTTCCTCACCAGCGGGCGTCCCCCGAGCCCGGTTGGCGTTTCCCACGAACAGAAGCGGCCAAAGACAAACGGTTTCAGTATGAACATATAACTCTGATGGCGCTGTCTCCGCGCGTAGACCTGACCGCCTCGTAAGCTGTGCCCATGACGAAGTGGACCCCCAAGCACGAGGCGCCGGAACCCCTGGAAGGCCCCGTGGTCGCCACCATCACCGGCGGCACGATCGTCTGGTTCGTCCTCTTCCTCGTCCAGCTCCCCTTCTACGGCTGGTATGCCGACCACGGGCACACGTGGTGGCTGTGGACCTGCCTCGCCGGGGGTGGGCTGGGGCTCATCGGCGTGTGGTACGTCCGCAGACGGGACGCTGCGATGAAGCGGGCGGCGGCTGTTCAGCCGGCGTCCTCTGAATAGTTCCCGTGTGAATAGTTCCCGTGAGCGGCCTTACAACCGCCCCTACAACCACCGCACGACCCCCCTCCTCCCCAGGTCGGATCGTGGAGTGACAAATCCGCACGTACCGTCGAATGCATGACGCACACCGACGCGGGCGCCGAACTGGACGTGCCGACACGGGCACGCGGCCTTACCACGGCAGAGGTGGCCGAGCGCACGGCACGCGGTGAGATCAACGACGTCCCCGTCCGCAGCAGCCGCTCCCTCGCCGACATCGTCCGCGCGAACGTCTTCACCCGGTTCAACGCGATCATCGGCAGCCTCTGGCTGATCATGCTCTTCGTGGCGCCGATCGCGGACAGCCTCTTCGGCTTCGTCATCCTCGCCAACACCGGCATCGGCATCCTCCAGGAGTGGCGCGCGAAGCAGACCCTGGACTCGCTGGCCGTGATCGGCGAGGCCAGACCGACCGTCCGCCGCGACGGCATCGCCACCGAGGTCGCCACCTCCGAGATCGTGCTGGACGACCTCATCGAGATCGGCCCCGGCGACAGGATCGTCGTGGACGGCGAGTGCGTCGAGGCCGACGGCCTGGAGATCGACGAGTCGCTGCTCACCGGCGAGGCCGACCCCGTGGTGAAGACCCCCGGCGACCGGGTCATGTCCGGCAGCTTCGTCGTCGCGGGCGGCGGAGCCTTCACGGCGACGAGGGTCGGCCGCGAGGCCTACGCCGCCCAGCTCGCCGAGGAGGCCTCCCGCTTCACGCTGGTCCACTCGGAGCTGCGCTCCGGCATCTCGACCATCCTGAAGTACGTCACCTGGATGATGGTCCCGACCGCGATCGGCCTCGTCATCAGCCAGCTCGTGGTCAAGCGGCACGGGTTGAAGGACTCCGTCGCCCGCACCGTCGGCGGCATCGTCCCCATGGTCCCCGAAGGGCTCGTCCTGCTCACCTCCGTCGCCTTCGCGATAGGCGTCATCCGGCTCGGCCGCAAGCAGTGCCTGGTCCAGGAGCTCCCCGCCATCGAGGGTCTCGCCCGCGTCGACACCGTCTGCCTGGACAAGACGGGCACGCTCACCGAGGGCGGCATGGACGTCAGCGAGCTGAGCACTCTCAACGGCAGCGACCCGACGTACGTACGACAGGTCCTCGGCGCCTTCGGCGAGTCCGACCCCCGCCCCAACGCCTCCCTTCAGGCGATCATCGACGCCTACCCGGACAGCGAGGAGTGGCGCTGCGTGGAGTCGCTGCCCTTCTCCTCCGCCCGCAAGTACAGCGGCGCCACCTTCAGCGAGGGCGACGGCGAGACCAGCACCTGGCTGCTCGGCGCGCCCGACGTCCTCCTCCCGGACGGCGACCCGGCCCTGGCCGAGACCGAGCGCCTGAACGAGGCGGGCCTGCGCGTCCTGCTGCTGGCCCGCGCCGCCCGGGACGACCTGGACGTCCCCGACATCACCGAGCACACCACGCCCGCCGCCCTCGTCGTACTGGAGCAGCGGCTGCGCGCCGACGCCGCGGACACCCTGCGCTACTTCGCCGGCCAGGACGTTCGCGCCAAGGTCATCTCGGGCGACAACGCGGTCTCCGTCGGCTCCGTCGCCGCCAAGCTGGGGCTCGACGGTACGGCGGTCGACGCACGCCGGCTGCCCGCCGAGCGGCACGAGATGGCGGCGGCCCTCGACGAGGCGACCGTCTTCGGCCGGGTCACCCCGCAGCAGAAGCGGGACATGGTCGGTGCGCTCCAGTCGCGCGGGCACACGGTCGCGATGACCGGTGACGGCGTGAACGACGTACTGGCCCTGAAGGACGCCGACATCGGCGTGTCCATGGGGTCGGGCTCCGAGGCGACCCGCGCGGTGGCGCAGATCGTGTTGCTGGACAACAGCTTCGCCACGCTGCCGTCGGTGGTCGCGGAGGGCCGGCGCGTCATCGGCAACATCACCCGGGTCGCGACCCTGTTCCTGGTGAAGACGGTCTACTCGGTGCTGCTGGCCGTCCTGGTGGTGTGCTGGGGCGTCGAATACCCCTTCCTCCCCCGCCACCTCACCCTGCTGTCCACCCTCACCATCGGCGTCCCCGCCTTCTTCCTCGCCCTCGCGCCCAACAAGGAACGCGCCCGCCCCCACTTCGTACGGCGCGTGATGCGGTACTCGATCCCGGGCGGGCTGGTGGCCGGGGTGGCGACCTTCCTGATGTACCTGATCGCCCGGCACTACTACACGGGCGACGGTTCCCTGGACGCGGAGACGAGCGCGGCCACGCTGACCCTGTTCCTGATCTCCCTGTGGGTGCTGGCGATCATCGCCCGTCCCTACACCTGGTGGCGGGTGACCCTGGTGGCCCTGATGGCCGTGGCGTTCGTGTGCGTCCTCGCCGTACCCGCCCTGCAGACCTTCTTCGCCCTGAGGCTGGTGGGCGTCGCGATGCCCTGGGCAGCGGTCGGCGTGGCCGCGGTGGCGGCGGTCGCCCTGGAGTTCCTGTGGAAGTGGGTCGACCGCCGCTTTCCGGCCTAGAGGACCGGCCTGTCCGGGCCGGCCTGTTCTACTGCACGTCGACGTAGTCGCCCGTCGACGTAGTCGCCCGCGGCGCTGACCGAGGAGGTGGTCGAGGTGCCCGCGAAGCTTTAGCGGTAGTAGCCGTCGACCGACGTCTTGTCGACGGCGAGGCCGCCGGTCCTCCAGTGACCGGGAGCTCGGCGGTGCCGGTGGCGCCGAGGGTGACGGCCTTGCCGTTGTTGACCTTCATGCCGGAGAAGGTGACGGCGGGTGCCGTGCCGGTGGCGTGCGCGGCCGGTACTGCGAAGGCGGAGAGGGCCAGGGCGCCGGAGACGGCGGCCACGGTGGCTCGTATGCGCGTTGCGTTCCCATGTGGGAGAAGTGATCTGAGAGTCTCTTGACTCCCTGCCCTGATCAGTGACTCCTGGGTCTGGTTGTACGCGATGAGCGGTATCCGGCCAGATTTTGTGCGGCTATTGCGAGCCGATGGCCCAAAGCAGACGGAACGCTTCGGCCCCGGGAGACAGAAGGGTTTCCCGGGGCCGGAACCGTGCGCCTACTGCTTACTGCACGTCGACGAAGTCACCCGTGGCGTTGACGGCCGGGGTCGTCGTGGTGCCCGCGAAGCTGTAGCGGTAGTAACCGTCGACCGACGCGGTGGTCGTGGTCTTCAGGTTGCCGGTGGAGTCCGACGTGATGGTCTTCAGCGTGGTGTAGGTGCTGGAGCCCTTCTTGCGGAACTGGAGCTTGACGGACTGGTTGGTGTAGCCCGCGTACGCGCTCGTGTCCCAGTTGGCGCGGGACAGCTTGCCGGTGACCGTGATGGTCTTGCCCTTCACCACCGGCTCCGGCGCGGCGTTGACCGTCAGCTTGGAGTAGCGCTGCAGCTTGAAGGCGGCGACCGGGTCCTGGACGGCGACACCGACGTTGTCCAGGTTCGGGTCGGACTGGTCCTCACCGTTGAACGCGACGGCGAAGGCCGCCGCCTTCCAGGAGCCGGCGTCCTCGTTCAGCAGCTCCACCGGGTCGATTTCGACCGTGGCGGTGCAGGAGGCGACGGTGGCGGAGGACTCGGTGCAGGTCGCGTCGTCGCTGACGAAGTCCCAGAGGGACTCGTCGAACGACGGACCGCGGTACAGGTCGACGCCCGCGAAGAAGTCGGAGGCGGTGATGTCGACGTCCGCACCGTGGGTCAGCGTGAACGACACCGGCACCTTGACCACGTTGGTGATGCCGACGGCGATGTTCTTGCCGTTGTTGACCTTCACGTTCGAGAAGGAGGCGTCGAGGGCGTACGGCTCACCGTCCACGGTGGCGGTGTACGCGGTCTTGCCGGAGGCGGAGTGGGCGGCCTTGAAGGCGGCGGCGACATCCGCGGGAACCTTCGGGGCGTCGGCGGCCTGGGCGGCCGGCATGGCGAAGGCGGAGAGCGCCAGGGCGCCGGAGACGGCGGCCACGGTGGCACGAATGCGCATGTATTCCCCTGGTGGAGAAGGGTGGGCACGGGGCCCAGGTGATCGTGGAGTCTGTTGACTCAGGTGATCAGATCCGCGACCAGGCGGAATGGTTGTACGAGGGTTGAAGAATTTGTGGAGAAATCTTCAAACCTCAGCCGAACCTTCCCCCCACCCACACACCGGCCCCGGCCGTACCGTCAGTCGAACCAGCGGTCCCGTGACAGCTCCTCCGTGCGCGACGGGTCCTCCAGCAGCGCCGCGACCTCGAAGCGCCGCGGCCACTGCCCGGCCGCCCAGGCGAGGCCGGCGGCGACGCCCTCGAGGGTGGCAGCATGCAGCACGCCGTCGTCGGTCAGCCGCCAGTCGATCTCCACGCCGTCGACGACGAGTTCGTCGTGCTCGACGTAGGAGTCCGGGGTGCGCGGGCCCAGCAGCACCCGGACCGGCTCCGGTACGTCGTGCTCGGTGCCCTCGGAGTCCACCTCCCCCGTCACGGACTCGCTCAGCCGCCGTACCTGGAACAGCTCGGCCAACTCGGCGGCCCGCGACGGGCGGACCGGCAGCAGCGGGACTCCGGCCGTGAACGGCAGCAGGTCCGGCGAGTCGACGACCACGGCATCGGCGGCGTCCACCACCCTCACCCGCCCGTCCACCACGGCCCGCAGCTCGTCCGGCAGGGTCACCTGCTCGGGGTCGAGGTCGGCCAGCGCGGTGTACAGGCCGTGCAGCTGGGCGGCCGTCACCGCGCGCTCCGGGTCGGCGAGGCGGTCCAGCAGTTCGGCGGCGCCGCCGGGTTCGTCGAGGAGCGCGGCGACGGACGTGCGGACCCCGAGGGCCTTGAGGACCTGTTCGTCCTCGAAGCCGGTGGCGTCCGCCTCGTCGTACAGGCCGCGCAGCAGCGGGTCGCCGCCGGCCGCCAGGAGGCCGGCGGGCCGGCGGCCGTCGAGCACCGGGTGCCCGCGCAGCCACCATGCCGTGTACGGCCGTACGACCTCGTGGGTGCCGTCCGGCAGCAGGATCCGTACGGGCTGGACGATCGCATCCCGCAAGGGGGGCTTCGCCAGGAGGGCGAGAGCCCGGGTCCAGTGGTCGTCGTCGACGAGGTCGAGGTCGCGGACGGCGACCACCTCGGTGGCGACCGGGGGCACGGGGGTGTCGGGGAAGCGGTCGAGGATGTCCTCGCACCACACGTCGACGGCGTCGAGGAGGCCCGCGTCGTCCGGCTCGGCGAAGTCGCCCTCGCGGGGCTCCAGTTCGTCCGGGTCGAGGACGACGTCCGTGGCGCGTACGAGGGCGAAGTCGGCCAGCACGCCGCAGGCGGCCAGCGGCTGCTCACCCCACTTCTCGGCCAACTCGGCGTCCACGGCCGCGAGTTCACCCTCGCGAATGACCCCGGCGAAAGGACTGCCGGGGAAGACGAGTTCACCGGCGGGCGCGAGTTCGCCGTCCTCGTCGGGCAGGGCGAGGGCGCCCAGCCACGGCTCGTCGCCGGGTTCCAGGCCCGCGTCGCGGACCAGGGCGAGGACGGTGTCGGCCAGCTCCTCGGCGTCGAGGGCGTCCTCCTCCCAGGCCACGGCGCCCTCGTCGTCCAGGGATGCGGCGACGGCGGCCCGCACCTGCGGGGTGGTCAGGACGGCACGCGGGGTCGCGGGCAGGGCGCCGAGCTTCTCCAGCAGCGGGTGCGCGGCGTCCGGGTAGGCGACCTTCAGGCCGAGCCGGGCGAGGACCTCGGGCTCGACGGCGCCCGCGTCCGGGGTCGGCAGCAGGACTTGGCGGGGGCCGATGGTCGTACGGCCGTCGGCCAGCGGCACGGGCAGGCCGGAGAGCCGGTCGGGGTCGACTCCGGCGAGGCTGTCGTACAGCCGCCACCACCAGTGCGCGGGCTTCTCCAGCCCGGCCAGCCGGTCGATGGCGTGGGCGAGCGGGAGGCGGGCGACGCCGAGCGTGCGCAGTTCGGCGCGGCGTTCCAGCCCGGCGGGGAGCAGGGTGGGCAGGACCTCGGCGAGGACCCGGACGGTGTCCGAGCCCGCGCCCTCGACGATCTCGGCGTCGCGGGGACGCAGGGCCTCCGGGAGCTCGGCGGTGACCCCGTGGTCCTCACCCTCGGCGTGGTGCTTCGGGGACGCGGCCGGGGGCAGGAAGGCGGTGCGCGGGAGGCGGTCGAGGATCGCCTGGCGCAGGGCCCCGTCGAGTGCGCCCTTGCCCAGCGGGCCGGGCACGAGGTCGATGACGCCCTCGGTCACCGGGCGCCAGTCGGCGAGGAGTTCGGCGTACGCGTCCGCCGCGCGCTGCACCAGGAAGTCGGTCAGCGGGCCGGGGGCCGCGTGCCGGCGGGTGGTGTCCAGCGGGAAGGAGGCGATGAGCAGGGCGGGGACGCCGAGCGGCTCGTCGCTGGGGGTGGGGGCGTGCACCACGGGCGTGCTGCGGGGGCGGGCCGGGGTGCCGTCGGGGTCGGGCACGGCCCAGGTGACCGACCAGTACGGGCGCAGCCGCTCCTCGACCGGGCGGTCGGCGAGCAGGTCCGGGGTGAGGGGGCCGTGGGCGGCGGCCGTACGCCAGCGGGTCGTGCCGTCGCGGGAGTCGGTGACGACCGTGTGGGCGCCCTCGGTGCGGCGGCGCAGGGTGCGGGGGGTGTCGTCGCCCACCTCGACGACCACCTCCTCCAGGCCGGGCAGGGCGAGGAGCAGGGCGTCGTCGACGGCGTGCAGGAGGCGTTCGGCGAGGTCGGTGGCGGCCGTGTCGCGCAGCGGGAGGATGACGACGGTGTCGTACGGGTCCGGGGCGGTGCCCTCGGCGGCGAACGGAAGGCGCAGCAGCGGTACGTGTCCGTCGCGGCGGCGGATCTCGTCGCCCAGGCCGGGGCTGTGGCGGGCGGTGTCGGCGGCGAGCTCGCGGGCCTCGGCGAGGGACCAGCGGACGCCGCCGTGCCGGCCCACGACCGCGGGCTCGTCGGTGACGGCGAGGACGGCGGCGAAGCCGACGCCGAAGCGGCCGACGGTGGCGTGGCCTTCGGGGGCTTCGCCGGGTTGCCGGGGGTCGCGTTTGGCGGAGGCGCGGAGGGTGGAGAGCGACTCGACGCCGGCCGCGTCCAGGGGGGCGCCGGTGTTGGCGGCGGCCAGGACGCCGTCGCGGAGGGTGAGGCGGAGGCGGCCGGGTACGTGGGCGCGGGCGGCGGCGTCGGCGGCGTTCTGGGCCAGCTCGACGACGAGGCGGTCCCGGTAGCCGCCGAGGACCAGGTCCTCCTCGGCGTTGGCGTCCTCGCGGAAGCGGGCGGGGCTGGTGGCCCAGGCGTCGAGAACGCCGCGGCGCAGACGGGCGGTGCCGAAGGGGTCGGCGCCCTCGGTCGCCGGGCGCACGTACTTGCTCACGTTCACTCTCCATCGTCGGGCGTGATGATGAAGGTACCGTGCGGCACGGCTGTGCCGGGACGCCGGTTTTGCCAGCCCGCCCGCCCGACCGGTTCGGCCGGGAAGTGCCCTACGAGTGCCCCAGTTCCGCCGTCTCCTCGTCCCCGACCGCCGGTACCGAACCGGAATCCGGCGCCGGTCGCAGCGGGAAGGGGTCCACTCTGGTCTCGTCGATCACCGGCGGCGCCGGCTGGGGCGGCTTGGGCATGACCGCTGCCTCCGAGTGGCCGCCGCAGCCGTACGCCAGGGAGACGACGCGGCCGTCGGCGGGGGAGAACTCGTTGGCGCAGATGCCGAAGGCCTGGCCGAGGGAGCCGCCGACAGGAACCAGGAAACCGCAGCTGGCGCAGGAGGCGGGGGCGGCCTGGGCCATGGGGGTCTTGGGGCCGAACGCGTCCTCCCAGCGGTCGGCGGCGACGCGCAGGCCGTAGCGGGACAGCACGCGGGCGCGGCGCAGGCCGAGTTCCTCCGCGATCGCGGCGATCGTGCCGCGGGCGGGGGCCACCGGCTGGGCGGCCGGGGCGCCGGGGGTGACCTCCGCGTCCTCCGCCTCCGCCAGTTCCGCCATCTCCTCGGAGAACACGGAGTTCGGCGGCGGCTCCTCCTCGCCGGTGTAGCCGGGTTCGAGGCGGAGGTCCTCGGCGTCGGTGGGCAGGAGGTCGCCGGGGCCCATGTCGCCGGGGCGGAGGCGTTCGCTCCACGGCACCCACTCGGGGGCGAGGAGGGCGTCGGGGCCGGGGAGGAGGACCACCTCGTCCAGCGTCACGATCTTGGCGCGGGACGCGCGGGCCACCGTCGCCGCCCAGCGCCAGCCGCGGTACCCGAGCTCCTTGCACTCGAAGAAGTGCGTGACAACGCGGTCGCCCTCGGCCACCAGGCCCACGTGCTCGCCGACGACGCCTGGCGCGGCGGCCTCCTCGGCTGCGGCGCGGGCTAGGTCGACGGCCTCGGCGCACAGGCGGTCGGGGGTGCGGCTTCGCGTTGTCGCTGCGCTCACAGGTATCGCTTCTCTCCTACGCCGTCTCACGGGTGCGCGGGCCTGAAGGCGGTGGGGCGGACGGAGCGGACCTGTGGGCCGCATCGACGTCCGCGTCCGATCGCGCTCGGGCGCACCTCTGTCATCCATTCTGCGGGATGGCTGAGATACGCACGCTACCCGGTCGTCGGCGCTCGGCCTACACCGATGGAGTTGTTCGCCGCTTCGCGGCGGTGTTTCACACCCGCCGACCCGGCTCGGTCAGGCACAAAGTCACCCGCCATACGCGCGGTAACCGCACTATCAAGCCCCCTCTCGGGGCACTATGAACGTCGTGGCAGCCACAAGGCCGCCCCAGGGCGCCACCGGGACCGGTGGGACCGGGGGGAGCAGTCGAGGTGGCGGTGCGGGTCCGGTGCGCGGGGCCGCCCGCGTGGTCGGTCGTGCCCTGCACTTCCCCGTGACCGGAACCGCACGGGGCATCCGCAAGGCGACGCACGCGCACGGCGCCGGGGAGTCCGGGCTCGGCAAGCTGATCGAGCTGCACGCGGTCAACGGCGCCGGCGATGTCATGATCACCGTCGCGCTGGCCTCCACCGTGTTCTTCTCGGTGCCCACCGACGAGGCGCGGGGGCGGGTCGCGCTCTACCTGGCCATCACCATGGCCCCGTTCACGGTCCTCGCGCCGGTGATCGGCCCGCTCCTGGACCGGCTGCCGCACGGCCGCCGTGCCGCGATGGCCGGTGCCATGCTCGCCCGTGCCCTGCTCGCGCTGGTCATCTCGGGGGCGGCGGCCAGCGGCGGTCTGGAGCTGTATCCGGCGGCGCTGGGGGTTCTGGTGGCCTCCAAGGCGTACGGGGTGGTGAGAAGTGCCGTGGTGCCGCGGCTGCTGCCGCCCCGGTTCTCGCTGGTGAAGGCGAACTCGCGGGTGACCCTGGGCGGGCTGCTGGCCACCGGGATCGCCGCGCCCGTCGGGGCGGGGCTCCAGGCGATCGGCTCCCCGTGGCCGCTCTACGGCGCCTTCGTGATCTTCGTGGCCGGAACGTTCCTGTCCTTCTCGCTGCCCGCGAAGGTCGACTCGGCCAAGGGTGAGGACGTGGCGCTGCTCGCCGCCGACGAGGGGCACCTGCACGGCCCGCACCGCAAGCAGGACCAGAAGCGGCCGGGGCTGCGCACGGTCGGTCCGGCCGTCACGCACGCCCTCGGCGCGAACGCCGCCCTGCGCTGCCTGTCCGGCTTCCTGATCTTCTTCCTCGCCTTCCTGCTGCGCGAGCACCCGCTGACCGGCGAGAGCGCGGCGGTGTCGCTGGGGATAGTGGGCGTGGCGGCGGGCGCGGGCAACGCGCTCGGTACGGCGGTCGGGGCGTGGCTGCGGTCCCGGGCGCCGGAGATCATCATCGTGACCGTGGTCGCGGGGGTGCTGGGGGCGGCGGTGATCGCGGCGGTGTTCTTCAGCGCGTTCCTGGTGGCGTGCCTGGCCGCGGTCGCCGGGTTCGGGCAGGCGCTGGCCAAGCTGTCACTGGACGCGCTCATCCAGCGGGACGTGCCGGAGCTGGTGCGCACCTCGGCGTTCGCGCGCTCGGAGACGCTGCTGCAGGTGGCCTGGGTGTTCGGCGGCGCGGTCGGCATCGTGATGCCGCTCAACGGCACCCTGGGCCTGGCGGTGGGCGCCGCCTTCGTCGCCGCGGGCTGGCTGGGCACGCTGCGCGGTCTGCTGAGCTCGGCGCGGCACGGCGGCCGGGCGCGACCGCGAGTGGCGTAACGAACCCGGCACGCCGCACCCCGCGTGGGGAGGGGGCCGGGCGGGCCAGATAGCCTTCGGACATGACCACGCTGCCCCGCGGCGAAGCCGCTGATGTACGCCGCGATGCTGTGCGACGCCGCCGCGCCGTCGCCGCCGCCGGCGCCGTTTCCGCCGGACTGCTTCTGCTGTCGGCCTGCGACAAGCCGACGCCGATGTCGACGATCACCGTCGGCACGAGCTCGGTCAACTCCGAGGCCACCTGCTACAACGACGGCGACGCCCTGGACTCGGCGTCGCTGACGAAGTGCCTGAAGGACACCGACATCAAGTCGATCAAGGTGGATCCCGATGAGACCGTGCGCTTCGGGGTCGACCCGGAGATCGCGGACGAGGGCTGGACCATCCTGATGAACGGTCAGCCGCTCACCGACTCCAGCAAGAAGACGTACCGCACCATCCCCGGCAGCGTGTTCTTCAACGCCCAGTACGGCGCCCAGGGCAACTCGACCCTGGTGTCGATCAAGGAGGGCGACAAGACGGCCAAGGGCCTGTGGTCCTTCAAGCTGAAGAAGGACTCCTGACCACGTCGTCGTCGCCTGACCTCCGGGTCCTGGTAGCCACCGCGGTGCCCGCCGAACGGGACGCGGTGGCTCGGGCGTTTCCCGGTGCGGACGTCATCGCCGCCGGTGTGGGCCCCGCCCTCGCCGCCGCCTCCACCGCGACCGCCCTCACCACCGCCGCCCTGCGCGGCACCCCCTACGGCCTGGTCGTCTCGGCCGGGATCGCCGGCGGTTTCCTCCCCGAGGCGCCGCACGGCTCCCTCGTCGTCGCCGACGAGATCACCGCCGCCGATCTGGGCGCCGAGACGCCCGAGGGGTTCCTCCCGGTCACCGAGCTGGGCTTCGGGACCGTCACCCACCGTCCGCCGGAATCACTCGTACGAGAGGTGACCGCGGCGACCGGCGCGCTCGCCGGAACCGTCCTCACCGTCTCCACCGTGACCGGCACCGCCGCCCGCGCCGCCGAGCTCCGCGCCCGCCACCCCCGGGCCCTCGCCGAGGCCATGGAGGGGTTCGGGGTCGCCGAGGCGGCCGCCGCGCACGGCACTCCCGTACTGGAGATCCGCGCGGTCTCGAACCCCGTCGGCCCCCGTGACCGCGCCGCCTGGCGCATCGGCGACGCCCTCGCGGCCCTGGCCGACGGGTTCGGGAAGCTGGCGCCCGTACTGGAGAGTTGGAACGAGCATGAGCCCGCAGATTCCTGAAAAGCTGCAGATCGCGTACTCGCCCTGCCCCAACGACACCTTCGTCTTCGACGCCCTCGCCCACGGCCGCGTCCCCGGGGCGCCCGCCCTCGACGTCACCTTCGCGGACATCGACGTCACCAACGGCATGGCCGAGCGTGGCGAGTTCGACGTGCTGAAGGTGTCGTACGCGGTGCTGCCGTACGTCCTCGACGAGTACGCGCTGCTGCCGTGCGGGGGCGCGCTGGGCCGGGGGTGCGGGCCGCTGGTGCTCACGCGGGATGCGGGGGCCGACGTGACGGGCCGTACGGTCGCGGTGCCGAGCGAGCGGTCGACGGCGTACCTGCTGTTCCGGCTGTGGGCCGCGGACACCCTGCCGGGCGGGGTCGGCGAGATCGTGGTCATGCCGTTCCACGAGATCATGCCGGCCGTGCGGGACGGGAAGGCCGACGCGGGGCTCGTCATCCACGAGGCTCGCTTCACGTACCGGGACTACGGCCTGCACAAGCTCGCCGACATGGGCGAGCACTGGGAGGACACCACCGGGCTGCCGATCCCGCTGGGCGCGATCATCGCGAAGAGGTCGCTGGGCGCGGAGACGCTGACGTTGCTCGCCGACTCGATTCGTATGTCCGTACGAGCCGCTTGGGACGACCCCGAGGCCTCCCGCCCGTACGTCATGGAACACGCCCAGGAGATGGACCCGGCCGTCGCCGACCAGCACATCGGGCTGTACGTCAACGAGTTCACCTCGGAACTCGGCGAGGACGGGTACGCGGCAGTCCGGGGCCTGCTGACACGCGCGGCGGCCGAGGGGCTGGTGCCGCCCCTCGGCCCGAACGCGCTCGATTTCCCGTGAGCGGCTGTACGTGTGCGGCTATACGTCCAACTGGTCGGCGACCGCGCGGAGGAGACCGGCGATCTTCTTGCCGGAGGCCTTCTCGGGGTAGCGGCCCTTCTCGAGCATCGGGGTGATGTTCTCGAGGAGGGTCGTCAGGTCCTGCACGATGGAGGCCAGCTCGTCCGGCTTCTTGCGGGTGGCGGCCGCCACCGAGGGCGTGGGGTCCAGCAGGATGACGGAGAGCGCCTGGTCGCCGCGCTGACCGGCGACCACACCGAACTCCACGCGCTGTCCCGGCTTGAGTGCGTCGACTCCGGCGGGGAGGACCGAGGAATGGACGAAGACGTCACCGCCGTCGTCGCGGGAGAGAAAGCCGAAGCCCTTCTCGCTGTTGAACCACTTGACCTTGCCGGTAGGCACGTCTGTCCTCGTCCTCGTACTCGTCGGAAAACTACTCGGAAACGGCTCTTGATAGCACTCGGGCGGGTCGACCATGACCCGCCGGTACCAAGGCTAATGGTCTTCGGGCGGGTGACAAGACGTCACCCGGTTGTTCCTTCGCGCAGGGAACTACCCTGGTCCGGTGCGTGACAAAACCCAAACGAATTCCGCCGCACCCGGTGACGGACTGATCCGCGCCGGTGCCGTCGTGTTCTTCATCGGTGCCGTGGCCACTCTGGTCACCGTGGCACCGCTCATCCTCGGAGCGAAGCCATTTCCGACGTACATGTTCGGCCTGAGCATGCTGATGGGCGTCGGCTTCCTCGTCGCGGGCGCGGGAGTGCTGCGCTCGATCGCGGCGGCGCGGCGGCGGGCGCGGGAGGCCGCCTCGCGGTAACCGTCTCGCCTCAGGCGGCCTCGCGGTACGTGGTGAGCCAGGCCGGGAGTTCGGTCAGGTCCGTGAGGACCACGTCCGCGCCCGCCGTGCGCAGCTCCCGCGCGCTGCACGGGCCGGTCGCCACCGCCACCGACAGGGCGCCGGCCCTGCGTGCGCCGCGTACGTCACCCACGTGGTCGCCGACGTAGACCGTCGCGCCGTGCTCGCGCAGCGCCTCCGCCTTCCGCTCCGCCCACAGGTTGCCGACGACCGCGTCCGCGTCGATGCGCAGGTGCTCCAGGTGCAGCTTGGCGTTCGGCTCGTACTTCGCGGTGACGACGATCGCCCGGCCGCCCGCCTCACGGACGGCGGCGACGGCCTCACGGGCGCCGGCCATCGCGAGCGTGCCGGTGATGGCGTGCGCCGGGTACATCGCGCGGTAGAGCTCGGCCACGGCCGCTGTCCGGTCGGCCGGGAACCAGTGGACCAGCTCCTCCTCCAGCGGCGGGCCCAGCCGGGTGACCGCCAGGTCGGCGTCGATGTACGTCCCCGTCCGCTCCGACAGGGCCTGGTAGCAGGCGCGGATGCCGGGGCGGGAGTCGATCAGGGTCATGTCGAGGTCGAAGCCGACGGTCAGGGGCTGGGAGGTCATGGGGGCATTCTGCCCAGGCGGTACGGCAGCCAGGCTCGCCGGAAGTGTGAGCTCCGCGACCCCGCGGTCACCGTCTCTGCGAGCGCCACACCAGGAACAGCGCCGACGCCACCGCCGCTCCGCGCACCACCCAGGGCCAGGTCTGGGCGAGGGCATCGTTCATGTGACCGTGGGCGATGGGCTCGCCCCAGCGGCCCTCGTTTCTGCCCCACAGCCAGACCACCCCGGCCGCGACCGCCAGGCCCGGCATGCCCATGACGGCCCACTTGGTCTCCGCCGGAGTGAGACGGCGGGAACCGTACGCGATGAGCCAGCCGAGGATCAGCGCGAACCAGTTGCCCATGACCGCGCCGGCGACGAGAGCGGCGGCGGCGAGCAGGAGGAGCGGGTTGGTCCAGCCGGCGGTGGGGCGGGGCAGCGGAAGCCTGCGGCGCGGGGCAGGGGCGGCGGGGTCCGGGGTGGTCACGGCGTCCTCGACGACGGGCCCGGGCTCGTTCTCCGGCGCCTTCTCCAGTTTCTGCGGCTGCTTGAGCAGCTCCGGGATCTCCACCCCGCCGACGAACCCCGGCACGCTGTCGCCCGCCCCGAAAGGGCCGCTGTCCAGCCGCCACCAGTCGGGCTGCGTCGCGCTGTCACCCAGCTCGTCCTCGCCCGCCAGGTGGGGCGGGGACGGCCCGCGCGAGGGCGGGGTGGGATCCGGCTCGGCCGGGCGCGGGCGCGGTACGACCCGGCGCAGCCCCTTCGGCCGCGCGGCCCCCTCACCGTCCCGCTGTGCGGGCACCGTGGCGGGCGGCGCCTCCGCCGCACCGGCGCTGCCACCCGCCGCCGCGACCACCTCGTCCGGGCTGCCGAGGCGGTCGAGGATGCGGCGGACGGCTGCGGGACTGTCCACCGGTGTCTTCGCCCGGCGCCGGTCGATCTCATTGCGCAGGTCCGCCACGAGGCGCATCCGCGCGGCCGACGGCAACTGGCGCTGCTGGGCCACGTCGCCGACGCGGCTCAGGTATTCGTAGACGACCTGGTCGCTCTCGATCCCCACGAAGTCCCTCCGGGGGGTTGGCCGTTGTTGTCCCCGTTGGTCACGGTACCGCGCCGGGGGGCTGCCACCCCCCAGCCCCCCCGCATCGGCCTGAACGGCCTCGTCCTCAAGCACCCGGGCTGGTTGACGCGGACCGGTACCCACCCGCGGCACCCCGGCCGCGCGACCCTCCCCCGCGCCGGCCCGGACGCTCTCGCAAACCGAGGGGCAGCTCATCCCCGTACCCACCGGCTACCGTGGGGCAGATGAGCACCGAGGACCGCCCGGCGCCCCGCTCCCTCGCGGAAGCGCTCCGCGCGCGTGACGACGCCTCCCTTGCCGCGCTCCTGCGCAGCCGCCCCGATCTCATCACTCCCGTCCCCACCGACCTCACCCAGCTGGCGACCCGCGCGGGGACCCGGGCCTCGGTCCTGAGGGCCCTGGAGCGGCTGGACCGGTTCGCGCTGCAGACGGCGGAGGCGCTGGCCGTGGCGGGAGACCCGGCGTCGTACGAGGAGGTGCTGGGGCTGATGGCGGGGGACGCCGGGGACCCGGTGGTCTCCGGCGCGCTGCCCCGCGCCCTGGGCACCCTCCGCGAGCAGGCCCTCGTTTGGGGCGGCGACGACCGGCTGCGGCTGGTGCGCACCGCCCGTGAGGTGCTCGCGCCGTCCCCGCAGCACCCGTCCCCGACGGGACTGGGCCCGGCGGTGCAGGAGGCGACGGCGGGGATGTCGCCGGGGCGGATCCAGGAGATCGTCGCCACCGCCGGGCTGCCGTCCACCCATGACTCGGTGTCCGCCGTGGCCGCGCTGACCGCTCTGTTCACCGACCGGAAGCGGATGGCGGCGCTGCTCGGCCAGGCGCCGGAGGAGTCGCGGGAGGTGCTCTCGCGACTCGTCTGGGGGCCGCCGTACGGGCAGGTCACCGCCGACCCGGCGCCCCGCCTGCGCTGGCTGCTGGACCGCGGTCTGCTGCTGCCGACGGCGCCCGGCACGGTCGTACTGCCCCGCGAGGTCGCCCTGCACCTGCGCGCGGGCCGCGCCCACCGCGCGCCGGAGCCGGTGTCGCCCGCCGTCGAGCCCGCCTCGACACACAGTCCCCAGGTCGTGGACGCGACGGCGGCCGGGCAGGCGTACACCGCGCTGGCCACCGTCGAGGAGCTGCTGAAGGAGTGGGACGAGGGCGGGCCCGCCGTGCTGCGGGCCGGGGGCCTGAGCGTGCGGGACCTGAAGCGGACGGCCGTCGCCCTGGACGTGGCCGAGCCGGTCGCCGCCTTCTGGGTCGAGCTGGCCTACGCGGCCGGCCTGCTGGCCTCCGACGGCGAGGCCGACGAGCGGTACGCGCCGACCCCGGCCTACGACGAGTGGCTGGAGCAGCCCGCCGCCGAGCGCTGGGCGCGGCTGGCGGAGGCATGGCTGACGGCGACGCGGACGCCGGGGCTGATCGGGGGGCGGGACGCGAAGGACCGTACGTTGTCGGCGCTGGGGCCGGGGCTCGACCGGTCGGCCGCTCCCGAGGTACGGCACCGGGTGCTGTCCCTGCTGGCCGCCCTCCCGGCGGGCGGTGCGCCGTCCGCCGAGTCCGTGCTGGAGCGGCTGCGCTGGGAACGCCCGTTGCGCGGGCCCCAGCGGGACGAGGATCTGCGCTCCCGGCTCGCCCGGTGGACCCTGACGGAGGCGGAGCTGCTCGGCGTGACCGGCCGGGGCGCGCTGTCCGCGCAGGGGCGGGCGCTGCTCGGTGGGCCGTCTTCGCGGCCGGTCGACGTGTCGCCCTCCGGGCCGCCGCAGGTGCCGGCCGGGGAATCCGCCGGTCCCGGTGACAAGCTCCCCGTGCACCACCACCGCCATCACCAGCCCGCCCTCCGCGAGCCCCTCTCCCCCGCCGAGCAGGCCGTCGCCACGGCCGCCGCCGCCCGCGTCCTCGCCCCGCTGCTCCCGGAGCCACTGGACCACGTCCTGCTCCAGGCCGACCTCACGGCGGTGGCCCCTGGCCCGCTCCAGCGGCCGCTCGCCGACATGCTGGGCGTGCTCGCGGACGTGGAGTCGAAGGGCGGTGCCACCGTCTACCGGTTCACGCCCGCCTCGGTACGCCGTGCCCTCGACGCCGGCAGCGCCGCGTCCGACCTGCACGCCTTCCTCGCCGCCCACTCCCGCACGCCGGTCCCGCAGCCGCTGGCGTACCTGATCGACGACGTGGCCCGCAGACACGGCCACCTGCGGGTGGGTGCCGCGTCGGCGTACGTGCGCTGCGACGACGACGCGGTGCTCAGCGAGATCCTCGCCGACAAGCGGGCGGCGGCCCTGCGGCTGCGCCGCCTGGCACCGACGGTGCTGGCGGCCCAGGCCGACCCGGCGACGCTGCTCGAGGGCCTGCGGGGGCTGGGGTACGCCCCGGCCGCCGAGTCCGCCGAGGGCGACGTGCTGATCACCCGCGCCCACGCCCACCGCACCCCGCCCCGCACGGCCCCCGAACCGGTCCCGGAGGGCCCGCCGACCCCCGACGCCACGCTCCTGTCGGCCGCGATCCGGGCGATCCGCGCGGGCGACCTCGCCGCCACCGCTCCCCGCAAGCCCGCCACCGGCACCCCGGTCTCCGACGGCGACCTGCCCCGCACCAGCCCCGCCGAGACCCTCGCCACCATGCAGGCCGCCGTCCTCACCGGCGAGGCCCTCTGGATCGGCTACGTCAACGCCGAGGGCACCGCCAGCCAGCGTGTCATCGCCCCCATCCGTGTCGAGGGCGGCTTCGTGACGGCGTACGACCACACGGCGGACGAGGTCCGGACGTATCCGCTGCACCGGGTGACGGGGGTGGCGGAGCTGGCGGAGGACCAGACGTGATCGCCCGCCCGTGATCGCCCGCCGGTAGGGCACACTGGACGTTTGGCCCATGCCGATGGCCATACGGAAAGGGTGCCCCGCGTGAATGGTCCGCTGATCGTCCAGTCCGACAAGACCCTGCTCCTGGAAGTCGACCACGAGCGGGCCGACGACTGCCGTCGGGCCATCGCGCCGTTCGCCGAGCTGGAGCGGGCGCCGGAGCACATCCACACCTATCGGGTGACGCCCCTGGGGCTGTGGAACGCGCGGGCGGCCGGGCACGACGCCGAGCAGGTCGTGGACGCGCTCGTGCAGTACAGCCGCTATCCGGTGCCGCACGCGCTGCTCGTCGACATCGCCGAGACGATGGACCGGTACGGGCGGCTGACGCTGACCAAGCACCTGGCGCACGGGCTGGTGCTCACCACCACCGACCGGCCGGTGCTGGAGGAGGTGCTGAAGTCCAAGCGGATCGCTCCGCTCGTCGGCGCCCGGATCGACCCGGACACCGTCGCCGTGCACCCCTCCGAGCGCGGGCAGATCAAGCAGACGCTGCTGAAGCTGGGCTGGCCCGCCGAGGACCTCGCGGGGTACGTGGACGGTGAGGCGCACCCGATCGAGCTGGCCGAGGACGGGTGGGCGCTCCGGCCCTACCAGAAGCAGGCCGTGGAGAACTTCTGGCACGGCGGGTCCGGCGTCGTCGTCCTGCCCTGTGGTGCCGGGAAGACGCTGGTCGGGGCCGGGGCGATGGCCGAGGCCAAGTCGACG
The DNA here is from genome assembly GCF_044453765.1 of Streptomyces sp. NPDC051636. Classification (NCBI taxonomy): domain Bacteria; kingdom Bacillati; phylum Actinomycetota; class Actinomycetes; order Kitasatosporales; family Streptomycetaceae; genus Streptomyces; species Streptomyces sp. NPDC051636. The sequence continues at coordinate 23,789 of NZ_JBITDA010000014.1, forward strand.
ACGCTGATCCTCGTCACGAACACCGTCTCCGCCCGGCAGTGGAAGCACGAGCTGGTGAAGCGGACGTCGCTGACCGAGGACGAGATCGGGGAGTACAGCGGTACGAAGAAGGAGATCCGGCCGGTCACCATCGCGACCTACCAGGTGCTGACCACCAAGCGGAAGGGGATCTACCCCCACCTGGAGCTGTTCGACTCCCGGGACTGGGGCCTCATCGTCTACGACGAGGTGCACCTGCTGCCGGCGCCGGTCTTCAAGTTCACCGCCGACCTGCAGGCGCGGCGGCGGCTCGGTCTGACGGCCACCCTGGTGCGCGAGGACGGCCGCGAGTCGGACGTGTTCTCCCTCATCGGGCCCAAGCGGTTCGACGCGCCGTGGAAGGAGATCGAGGCGCAGGGCTACATCGCGCCCGCCGACTGCGTCGAGGTCCGCGTGAACCTGACCGACTCCGAGCGGCTTGCGTACGCCACCGCCGAGGCGGAGGAGAAGTACCGCTTCTGCGCCACCACCGAGACCAAGCGGAAGGTGACCGAGGCGATCGTGCGGCGGTTCGCCGGGCAGCAGATCCTCGTCATCGGGCAGTACATCGACCAGCTCGACGAGCTGGGCGAACACCTCGACGCCCCGGTGATCAAGGGTGAGACGTCGAACGCCCAGCGCGAGAAGCTCTTCGAGGCCTTCCGGCAGGGCGAGATCAGCGTCCTCGTCGTCTCCAAGGTCGCCAACTTCTCCATCGACCTGCCGGAGGCGACCGTCGCCATCCAGGTGTCCGGCACCTTCGGCTCCCGCCAGGAGGAGGCCCAGCGGCTCGGCCGGGTACTCCGCCCGAAGGCCGACGGCCACCAGGCCCACTTCTACTCCGTCGTCGCCCGCGACACCCTCGACCAGGACTTCGCCGCCCACCGCCAGCGGTTCCTGGCGGAGCAGGGGTACGCGTACCGGATCATGGATGCGGACGAGATCCTGGCGGAGAGCTGAACCCGTCAGGGCGCGGGAAGGGTGAACACCAGGAAGAGTACGGCCAGCGGCGGCACCGGCATGGCGACGGCCGACCAGAGGCGCAGCGCGCGCCAACGGCGGTTCCAGGGCAGCACCCACGCGGTGACCAGCGCCGCGAAACTCACCCAGCCGCCGAAGAAGAGGATTGTGTAGATCCAGGACAGCGAGGTCGTCAGGGCCGGTGAGCAGTCGTCGGGACCGCAGGAGTCCGTGGCCATCGCCGACAGCCCGCCCAGGATGGCCGCGAGCGGGCCCAGAAGTCCCAGCAGGACGGTGGCGATGAGCGGCGCCACCCAGGCCCGGCGGTCCCGCTCGGCCGAGCACGGCGGGCCGCCGACCCCGCCGATGTGCTGTGTCGTCATACGGACAGTCAAGCCCTGCGGGGAACGCCTGGGCCTCGGTGCGCATACTCATCTCCCGGGGTCGTGGTACTCAGCACGGCGTACAGCGCGAGCAGGGCCAGGCCCAGCAGGGGGTACGGCGCCGCCGACGGCTGCTGCCACCAGGGCAGCCGGAGGTCCAGGTCCCCCTCGTGCGGCACCAGCCACATCGTGCGGGCCGTGAACACCGCGGCCGTCACCGCCGCGAGGCGGATGCGGCCCTCCGCCAGGAGTACGGCGATGAGCGGGACGCACCACACCCAGTGGTGGGACCAGCTGATGGGGCACACGAGCAGGGCGGTGAACGCCGTCAGCAGGATCCCCCAGCGGTCCTCCCGGGCGCGGGCGGCCAGCCACAGGCCCGCCACCCCGACGGCGGCCGCCGGGAGCAGCCAGACGAGCCCCGGCGCGGGATCGCCCAGCGCCCGTGCGACGAGGCCCCGCAGGGACTGGTTGTCCACGATCCAGGACCTGCCCACGCGGTCGGTCTCGTACAGGTGGCGGGTCCAGAAGCCGGTGCTGGCGGTGGGCAGGGCGAGGGCGGCCAGGGCGACGCTGGCGGCGAAGGCGGCCGTCGCTGTCACCGCCTCCCGCCTGCGCCCTGTCAGGAACAGGTACACCACGAACACGGCCGGCGTGAGCTTGATCCCGGCCGCGATGCCCACGGCCGCACCCTTGGCCCGGGCGCCGGGCGGGCGGGTCAGGTCCCACAGGACCAGGCAGGCGATCGCCAGGTTGATCTGGCCGAACAGGAGCGTCTGGAAAACCGGTTCGAGCCAGAGGGCGAGGGCGGTGACCGTGCACAGGGCGGGCAGGGGCAGGCTGCGGGCCGCGAGGCGGGCGGAGAGGGTGACGAGACGGGCGAGCAGGAGCACGTTGCCCGCGAGGAAGGCGAGCTTGAGGGCCGGGACGGGGATCCAGGTCGTGGGGACGAACAGGACCGCCGCGAAGGGCGGATACGTCGCCGGCAGACGCCACTCGGTGACCGTGAAGCCGTACAGGTCGCCGCCGCGGGCGACGGCCTCGCCCTCGGCGCGGTAGACCAGCACGTCGACCATGGGAATGTGCTGCCAGACGCAGAGGACGGCGAGCGAGGAGAGGGAGACCGCGAGGAGAACACAAGGCATCACCGACCGTTTTGGCACGGCGATGAACTTATGCGGTTACTTGCGGTGTATGCCCGTTTCCTCGCCGTACTCGCCGAGGATGACGACTCTGAACGCCGCGCTCACGAACACCTTGACGGCACGGAGGGCGTCGCCCAGGGGATGGTGGTGGACGCCCTCCACGGCCGTGGCTCCGGCCGGTCGGGCGGGGACTGGAGTGATGGTTGCTGCGCTCATGTCTCCATGGTGGAACTCGGACACGGCGATCGCATCGGCCTCGAGAGCCAATCACGGGCATATCTCCGTCCACCCACGGATGGACCCCCTCCCCTACGCCGAAGGAGCGCGTCCCCTAGGGGATCGGACGGAAAACGATTGGCCGCCGCCCAGTCCGCCTCACTAAAATCTCCGCTCTTGCCCGCCTCCCTCCCGGAGTGCCGCCGCCCGGCCGGAAACCGGACGGCACCCACCACGCGCCCACCCAGCAGGCCCACCGGAGGCACCCCCTTGTCCACGCCCACCGACGACCCCCTCGCCCGGGAACGCTCCCGCCTCGCCGCCTCCCGTGCCGCCCTGCGTGCCATGCGGGAGGGCGTGGAGTCGCTCGACATCAGCGACGTCACCGCGAACTGGGTCAACGCCGAGGTGCTCGCCCACCAGATCGACGAGCGCATCAAGGCGCTGGCCGACCTCAGCGACACCCCGCTGTTCTTCGGCCGCCTCGACTATCTGTACGCCCCCGGCGCGGACCGTGCCGAAGGCGCCGAGGGCGAGCGCTTCTACATCGGGCGCCGGCATGTGCACGACGCCGACGGCGACCCGATGGTCATCGACTGGCGCGCGCCGGTCTCGCAGCCGTTCTACCGGGCGTCCAAGAAGGACCCGATGGACGTCGCGCTGCGCCGCCGCTTCGGGTACACCGGCGGCGCGCTCACCGCGTACGAGGACGAGCACCTCTCCGACCCGGCCGAGGCGGCCACCACCAGCAAGCTGCTCCAGCAGGAGATCGAGCGCCCGCGCGTCGGCCCGATGCGTGACATCGTCGCCACCATCCAGCCGGAACAGGACGAGATCGTACGGAGTGGGCTGGGCGGGACCGTGTGCGTGCAGGGAGGCCCCGGCACCGGGAAGACGGCCGTCGGCCTGCACCGGGTCGCCTACCTCCTCTACGCCCACCGCGAGCGGCTCGCCCGTACCGGCACCCTGGTCATCGGGCCGAACAGGTCCTTCCTGCACTACATCGAGCAAGTGCTGCCGGCGCTCGGTGAACTGAGTGTCCGGCAGGCCACCGTCGACGACCTCGTCGGCCAGGTGGAGGTGCGCGGCACCGACGACGCGGCGGCGGCGATCGTCAAGGGTGACGCGCGGATGGCGGAGGTGCTCAGAAGGGCCCTCTACTCGCACGTCACCATGCCCACCGAGCCGGTTGTCGTGGCGCGCGGGTCACGGCGCTGGCGCGTACCGGCGTACGAACTGGAGGACATCGTCCGGGAGTTGCTGGCCCGCGACATCCGTTACGGCGCCGCCCGCGAGGCCCTGCCCCAGCGCATCGCGCACGCGGTGCTGGTGCAGATGGAACGTTCCGGCGAGGCCCCGGACGACCGGGTGCAGGACGCGGTGGCCCGGGGCAGCGCCGTGAAGGCGGCGGTGAAGGCGGTCTGGCCGGCCGTCGACCCGGCGAAACTCGTCCTGCGCCTGCTGACCGACGCCGACTTCCTCGCCGTACACGCCGAGGGGGTCCTCGGCGAGGAGGAGCAGAAGACGATCCTGTGGGCGAAGCCGGTGCGCGGCGTGAAGTCGGCCAGGTGGTCGGCGGCGGACGCGGTGCTGATCGACGAGGCGACGGACCTGATCCAGCGCACGCACTCGCTCGGGCACGTTGTTCTCGACGAGGCGCAGGACCTCTCCCCCATGCAGTACCGGGCTGTCGGCCGCCGCTGCACCACCGGCTCCGCGACCGTCCTCGGCGACCTGGCACAGGGCACCACCCCCTGGGCGACCCGGGGTTGGGACGAGGCCCTCGCCCACCTCGGGAAGCCGGACGGCGTGGTCGAGGAGCTGACCGCCGGTTTCCGCGTCCCGACGGACGTCATCACCTACGCCTCCCGTCTCCTCCCGCACATCGCACCCGGCCTCACCCCGGTCGCCTCGGTCCGGGAGAACCCGGGCCTCTTCGAGGTCCGCACGATCACCGGCACCGCCGAAGTGGTGGCCGCCTGCGAGGAGCTGCTGCGCAACGAGGGCTCCACCGGCCTCATCGCCGCCGACGCCCGCGTCCCCGTCCTCGCCGAGGCCCTCACGGCGGCCGGGATCACCTGCCTGGCCCCCGGCGAGGAGACCACCGAGGAGACCCGGCTGACCCTGGTCCCGGCCTCACTCGCCAAGGGCCTGGAGTACGACTACGTGGTCCTCGACGAACCCCAGGCCGTCGTCGACGGCGAACCGGACGAGCGAACGGGCCTGCGGCGCCTGTACGTGACCCTGACCCGAGCGGTGTCGGGCCTGATCGTGACGCACACGGCCCCGCTGCCGCCGCAGCTGGCCCAGCCGGTCGGACCGCCGCGTCCCCGTACCGGTGTTTCCAGCTTCAACGAAGTCGCTCGATATCGCCCCTATTGAGTACATTAGTAATAAGCAGGATAAAGCGGGACGCAGCGAGGTTGATGGCGATGGATGCGATCGTGTCGTCGGCAGCCACGGCCTTGGTGGGGGCCATGACCACCGACGCATGGCAACAGGCCCGCGCGGCTCTCGTCACTTGGTGGCGCCGGGTGCGTCCACGTCAGGCAAGGCGGGTCGACGCGGCGCTCGTGGAGTCCCGCGACCGGATGCTGACGGCCCGCCGGGCAGGGGACGAGGACGCGGAGTCGCACATGGTCGCGGCCTGGGGATCCCGGCTGACCGCACTGTTGCGGGACGACCCCGCGCTGGTGGACGAGCTGCGGCGGCTGGTCGACGAGGAGATCGCCCCGCTCCTGCGCCACGAAAGCGGCCCCCGGACCGGCTCGCACGAGTTCCGGGCCGAGGCATCCGGACACGGCCGGGTGTACCAGGCCGGCCGTGACCAGCACATCTGCGGGCCATGAGCCCCGCCGGCAGACAGCCCGCGCCCGGAGAGGAGATCCGGCTGGAGGCTCATGCCTCGGAGCGGGCCCGGATCTACCAGGCGCGCCGCGACCTGTACGTGTCGGAGCGGGACCTGCACCTGCACTATGAGGACGGCCTACGAACCGCCCGCCGGGTGCGAACCTCCGAGATCTCGCAGGAGTGCCCGTATCCCGGCCTGGCCGCCTTCAGCGCCGAACAGGCCCAGTGGTTCTTCGGCCGGGACGCGCTGGTGGCCAAGCTGCTGGTGCGGCTGGACGCCTGCCTCGCGGTGGGCGGGGCACTGGTCGTCGTCGCGCCCTCCGGGGCCGGGAAGTCCTCGCTGCTCAGAGCGGGACTCCTGGCCGAACTCGCGCGGGGCGCCCTGCCGGGCTCGGCGCGCTGGCCTCGGGTGTGGCTGACGCCGACCGCCCGCCCCATGGCGGTCCTCGGTGCCCGCCTGTCGGAGTTGACGGGCGGGCGGACGGGCGGAATGCGAGGGGCGTCCGGCGACGGACCGGACGGCCCGGCGTGGCGGCCGGCCGTCCTGCGCCGTGCGCTCGCCGCCGAGAGCGACGGCGGGACCGGCGCCGAACGCCGCTTGGTGCTGGTCGTGGACCAGCTGGAGGAACTGTTCACGCTGTGCACCGACGAGCGTGAGCGGCGGGACTTCCTGGACGCGGTCCTGGCCCTGGCGGAGGTGGGCCCTGACGGCGAACCGCCCGTCGGCCTGGTCGTGTTCGGCCTGCGCTCGGACTTCTACACGCAGTGCGCCGCCCATCCGGGACTCCTCGACGCCGTGGAACGCAACCAGGTGATGGTGGGACCCCTCTCCTGCGCGGGCGTGCGGGAGGCGATCCTGCACCCCGCACGCGCGGTCGGGCTGGACGTCGAACCGGGTCTCGTGCAGGTGCTGTTGCGCGACCTCGGCGCGGGGGGCAGGGGGGACGGGCGGGAGGGCACGGACGAGTGCGGGGCCTACGAGATCGGGCGGCTACCGCTGCTCGCCCACGCCCTGCGGGCCACCTGGCTGCGCCGGGCGGGCCACGTCCTCACCGTGGACGGTTACGAGTCCACCGGCGGCATCGCCCACAGTGTGACGGCCGAGGCGGACCGCTGCTTCGACCGGCTGGACCCTCAGGCCCAGCGGACGGCGCAGACCGTCTTCCTGCGCCTGGTCAAGTTCGGCGACCGCACCCACGACACACGCCGCCCGGTGCGGTACGCCGAACTGCTGGGCCACGGCGGGCGCTCCGGCGAAGCCGCCGAGGTCATCGAGACGTTCACCCGCGGGCGGCTGCTGACCCGTGAGCAGGACACGGTCACCATTACCCACGAGGTGCTGCTGCAGGCCTGGCCGCGCCTGCGGGAGTGGATCGAGGCGCACCGGGCCCAGTACATGGCCCGCCAGCGGCTGGAGGACGCGGCCGCCGCGTGGGATGAGGGCGGGCGTGATCCGGGGCTGCTGTACCGGGGCCAGAGAGTGGACGAGGCCCGTGCTCTGGCCGACGACGAGGTGACGGGCGAGTTCGATCCGGTCGTGTCCGCGTTCCTGGCCGCGTCAGTGCGCCAGCAACACCGCACGCGCCGGATCCGCCAAGGGGTCATCGCCGGGCTGACCGTACTGACGGTACTCGCCGCGCTCTCCGCCGCCCTCGCTTTTCAGCAGCGCGGCACGGCACAGCACGAACGGAACGCCGCGATCCTCGGCGAGATCAGGGCCGAGGCCGACCAGGTGCGCGAGACCGACCCGTCGCTGGCCGCCCAGCTGGACCTGGTGGCACACCGGATGTCACCGGCCGCGTCGACCCGGGCGCACCTGCTCGGGGACCAGAACATGGCACTGGCCAGGGTGCTGACCGGCCACCGGGACCGGGTGAACACCGTCGGTTTCAGCCCGGACGGACGCCTGTTGGCCAGCGCGGACAGCAGCGGGAAGGTCCGCCTGTGGAACACCACCGCCCGGCCGGGCCAACCGGTCGCGCTGGGCACCCCGTTGCGCAGCTCCCCGGACGCGATCCGGGCGCTCGCCTTCAGTCCTGTCGGCCACCTCCTCGCCGTCACCGGCGACGATGGCACGGTCCGCCTGTGGGACGTAGGCGACGCCCGCCACCCCGCCGGTCTCGGAGCCCCCGTCCGGGCCGGTGGCGGTGCCCTGAAGACGCTGGGCTTCAGCCCCGACGGACACGCCGTGGCCGCGGCGGGACAAGACGGACGCATCCGGCTGTGGGGCATCGCCGACCCCAGGCGCCCCAAGCCCCTTGCCAAGCCGCTCACCGGAGCCGACGGCGAGGTGAACGGGGTCGCCTTCAGCCCGGACGGCAAGCTGCTGGCATGCGGCGGGAGCGACGCGACGGTACGGCTGTGGCAGGTGACCGACCTGCGGCACGCGTCCGCCGTCGGCCGGGTGCCGGAACCCATCCCCTTCCAGGCGGGGGTCCCAGGTTCAGCCCAGGCGGTCGCCTTCAGCCCGGACAGCCGCACGCTCGCCGTGGCCGGGAGTGACCAGGCCACGCACCTGTGGAACGTCACGAAGCCCGCGAAGCCGACCGCGCTCGACAGCCCGATCAGCAACGGTGTCGTCAACACCGTCGCCTTCTCCCACAGCGGCCACCTCATGGCGTACGGCGGCGACGACAACGACGTCTGGCTCGAGAACGTCACGGATCCGAATGCCTCACAAAATCTCACGCCCGCCCTGAGCGGCCACACGGGACATGTGCTGGCGCTGGCTTTCAACCCGAGGGGCGGCATGCTGGCCACCTCAGGCGCCGACCGCACCATCCGGCTGTGGACGATCCCGCGCACGATCCTCGACGGACACGCGGGGTATGTCGACACCGTGGCCCTGAGCGCGGACGGGTACCTGCTCGCCTCAGGCTCCGAGGACGACACCGTCCGCCTCTGGGACGTCGGGTACCCGGCCGCTCCCCGCCCGGTCGGCGCGTCCATCCGCGGCCGCACCCCGTACATCAACTGGGTCGCGTTCAGCCCCCGCGGAAGGGTGCTGGCCGTCGCGGACGGGCGGGACGTCCAGCTGTGGGACATGACCGCGCCGACGAGTCCCAGGCTGTTGGGTGGTCCGCCACACCGTTCCCAGGAGGGCTTCCGCGTCCTGGCGTTCACACCCGACGGGCACACCCTGGCAGGCGGCAACAACGACGGCACGGTCAGCCTGTGGGAGGTCTCCGATCTGTCCCGTCCAGCCGCCCTCGGACCGTCGCTGAACACGCACGGAGGCGAAGTGATCTGCCTGGCCATCAGCCCGGACGGCCGTACGCTCGCCGTCGCGACGCAGAACGGCAGCCTCCACCTGTGGGACATCACCGAACCCGCACACGCGAGGGCGCTGGGTACACCTCTGCGGGTCAGCGCGGATCCGCTCCAGACAGTCGTCTTCAGCCCGGACCGCCGCACCCTCGCCACCGCCGGAAGCGACGACACGATCCGGCTGTGGGACCTGACCGACCGCACACACCCCACAGCGGTGGGGCCGCCCCTGACCGGCCACACAGACCCCGTCAACACCCTGGCCTTCACCCCTGACGGGCGCACTCTCGTCAGCGGTAGCTCTGATACGACACTCCGGCTGTGGGACGTTGGCGACCGGAGCCACGTCCGGGCCCACGGACTGCCGGTGACCGGCATCGTCAACTGGGTCAACCAGATCGTGTTCTCCCCGGACGGCCACTACCTCTTCCTCGGCGACGGCGAGTACACCGTACGCGTCCTGCCGCTGTCCACACAGACCGCCGCCAACTACGTCTGCCGGGCGACCGGCAACCTGCTGACACCCGCGCTCTGGCACAGGTACATCGCCCAGCTGGACTACGACCCGCCGTGCGCGCGGCAGTGAGGAACCGGGTCAGACGGCGTCGATGACTCGCCGCCACTCCCCGACCGCCCCCGCCGACACCGGCCCCGCCCAGCCGTCCGGACGGGCCGCGCCGCCGATGTGGAAGCCGTCGATGCCGGCGGTGCGCAGGGGGGGTACGTGGTCGAGGCGGAGGCCGCCGCCGACGAGGAGCATCGGCTCGTATCCCGGCTCCCCGCAGCGACCCGCCTCGGCGAGCAGCGTGGGCAGGCCGTCGTCCACGCCGGACGCCGAGCCGGCGGTGAGGTAGCAGTCCAGCCCGGGCAGGTCGGCGAGCTGCTTGCGCAGGGCGTCGCGGTCGGCGGCCCGGTCGATCGCCCGGTGGAAGGTCCAGCGGCAGCCGTCCAGCTCGGCGACGACCCGCTCCACCGCGTCCAGGTCCACCCGGCCGTCCGCGTCGAGGAAGCCGAACACGAACTGGTCGGCCCCCGCGGCCCGCATCTCCCCCGCGACCCGCACCAGCCGGTCCACGTCCTCGGCGGCTCCCGCCGTGAACCCGTCGGCGAGCCGCAGCATCACGCGCAGGTCGAGGTCGACGGCGGCGCGGATCCCGGCGAAGGTCCGGGCCGGCGGGGTGAGCCCGTCGGCCGCCATGTCGGTGACCAGCTCGAGGCGGTCCGCACCTCCGGCCTGGGCGGCGACCGCGTCCTCGGGGTCGAGGGCGATCACCTCCAGGACCGCATGTGTGCGCATGCTCATCGGACCCCTTCCGTCGGTGTTCCCTGGAGCGGCTACAGGTCTAGTCCAATCTCAGGGTACGTCGGGAAGGCGCGGGTTAGCGAGACCGCCCCCCTGCACCCCGTCAGCCGAAGATGTTCAGCTCCCCCGCCTCCGCCCCCGCCAGCTCGTACTCCGCCCCCGCGAGCGGCCGGCCCGAGTACAGCCGTACGAGCGTGGCGGCGTCGCCGATGAACCGCGCCGGGGTCCGCGTCCCGCTCTCCACGCCCAGCCGCAGCGGCTCGTCCACGTCGTCGAGGTCGGCGTGCAGCGGCAGATGACCCTTCTCGCGGGTCACCCGGGCCAGCAGAGTGAGCGCGTGCGGCAGTCCGTCGCCGGCATAGGCCCCCGGCTCGCCGAAGGCGTCGCGCACGTCACCGGCGTGCACCCACTCCCCCAGCGCGATCATGTCCAGCACGCCGCCCGCCTCGGCGATCACCGGCCCCGCCTCGGTCATCCCGCGTTCCAGCTCGTCCACCACGCGCGCGTTCGTCCACTCGGCGCGCTCGGCGATGTCCCGGTCGTTCGACTCGGGAGAGAACACCCCCTTCTCGAAACGGCCCTCCACCACCCGGATCAACGCGGCCGAACAGTGCGCGAGCACATCCCGCACCGTCCACCCCGGACACGCGGCGGTCGCCAGGGCGAAATCCTCCTCGGACCGCGCCCGCAGCAGCGGTACCAGCGCGTCTCGCTCGACGGTCAGCAGGCGTCCGGGCAGCTCGGGGTCTCGTGATTCGTTCACGTCAGTCATGACGACCAAGCTAGGACCTGTCGGGCCGCCCGGCGTCGCATACGCGGGAGAATGAGCCCATGCCCGACCTCGACGTCCTGCGTGCCCGCTTCGCCCGTGCCCTCGAAGGAGCCCGCGGCACCGGCCCCGACCCGCTGCCGTACGCCGACAACCTGCTCGGCCGCTGGCAGGAACCGCAGCGCCGCTACCACACCCTCGCGCACCTCACCGCGGTCCTCGATCACGTGGACGTACTGGAGGAGTACGCAGACGACCCGGACGTCGTACGCCTGGCCGCCTGGTTCCACGACGCCGTCTACCTCCCCGACCGCTCCGAGAACGAGGAGCGGTCGGCCCGGCTCGCCGAGCGCGCCCTGCCCGAGGCCGGCGTGCCGGAGGCGAAGACCGCCGAGGTGGCCCGCCTGGTCCGGCTCACCGCCGGCCACGACCCGGCCGACGACGACCGTGACGGGCAGGTGCTGTGCGACGCCGACCTGGCGATCCTCGCCGCGCCGCCGTCCGCGTACGCCGCCTACACCGCCGCCGTCCGCGAGGAGTACCACTTCGTGCCGAACGACGCCTTCCGCGCGGGACGGACCGCGGTCCTGCGCCAACTCCTCGATCTGCCAAGGCTGTTCAGGACGCCGTACGGGCAGGAGAAGTGGGAGGCGACGGCCCGCTACAACCTCGCCGCCGAGCTGGAAATCCTGTCGACCTGAGCGGTCCGGCCCGCCTAGTGTGCGGCCCATGCGTGCCATGGGCGGGGATCAGGTGGAAGAGGCCGTCGCGGGCTGCGTGGCCGCGCTGCGGCCGGCGGTGGACCGGGACTGGGCGGCGGTGAAGGCGAACAGGCTGGAGTGGAGCTGCCACCAGACGGCGTTCCACGTCGCCGAGGACCTCATCGCGTACGCCGGCAACCTGGCGGGCCGCGCCCAGGACGACTACACCCCCTTCGACATCACCCTCGACGACGGCACCGGCAACACGGGCCTTCTGCAGGTGATCGAGACGACCGGCGCCCTCCTCGCCGCCGCCGTCCGCACCGCCCCGCGCGACGTCCGCGCCTTCCACCCCTACCCCTTCGGCAGCGCCGACCGCGAGGGCTTCGCCGCGATGGGCATCGCCGAGGTACTGCTGCACACGCACGACATCACCGAGGGCCTGGGGCTCCCTTACGAGCCGTCCGAGGAGCTGACCGAGTCCGTCCTGACCTGGCTCTTCCCGCACGTCCAGCCCGGCCCGGCCGCCTGGCCGACCCTGCTGTGGGCCACCGGCCGCGGCGAGCTGCCCGGCCGCGCCCCGGTCACCGACTGGCGCTGGCGCAACAACCTGGTCATCCCCACCGAACGCCTCACCCTGGTCGGCGTGCGTCCCGCCGCCGCCCGCGACCTGCGCCTGGGCGGCGACGGCGGTTTCGAGTGGGTCGAGGGCGGGCCGTTCCAGGGCACGCGGGACGCGGCCGGCATGGTGGTCAAGGCGTACGAGGCGGGCGTACACCGGCCGGAGTTCGGGCTGTTCGTGCTCGTCCGGCGCGAGGACGGCCGCGCCGTCGGCGGCATGGGCTTCCACGGCACCCCGGACGAGGAGGGCCGCGCGGAGGTCGGCTACGACCTCGCCGAGGGCGCCCGCGGCCAGGGCTACGCCACCGAGGCCCTGCGCGCGCTGTCGGAGTGGGCGCTGGCCCGGGAGGACCTCCAGCTGCTGATGGCGGCCGTCGAACGGGACAACCTGCCCTCGCAGGGCGTGCTCACGCGGTCCGGCTACACCCGGGCGGCCGTGGAGGAGGAGCGGACGGCGCACGAGGAACAGGACCTGGACAGCGTGTTTCAGCTGTACCTGCGCCGGTCCTGACGGCGTTTGCGCCTGCGCAGCCCCGACTTGTGCAGCAGCCGCACCACCTCGCGGCTGCTGACCTCCACCGCTCCGGCGCGGACGGCATCGGTGTACCGGTGCGACGGAAGATCGTAGTGGTCGCGCTCGAAGGCCCGCCGGGGCACGCCCAGCTCCTCGGCGAAGGCGTGCAGTTCGTCGTACGACACGTCGCTCACCAGGTGCGACCACATGCGCCCGTGTCCGGGCCAGGCCGGCGGGTCGATGTACACCGTCACGGGAGCCTCACGAGGACGGCTCCCCGCCCGTCGCCGACCCCAGCGACCCCACCGCCGCGACCTTCACCCCTGCCTTGTGGCACACCCAGTGCGGGTCGGGCCCGAGCTCCGGCTCGACGTCCAGGGCGTGCGGGTCGCCGGAGCCGCACACCGGGCACAGCGGCCAGCGGCCGTACCGCTCCAGGAGCGCGTCCTGCACGTCCTGCGCGACCAGCCCGGCCACATAGCTCACCCCTTCCGGCCACTGCTCGACCCACCACCGCCGCTGTACGACGGACTCCTCGACCAGCGAGACGACGTCCGCCTCGGCGACCTCGCCCGCGACCAGGTCGGCCAGCACGAGGGCGCGTGCCGCGTGCAACGCCTGCTCCAGGGGGCTGATGGGGTTCATGCCCCTATTGTGCGCACTCTTGACCGGGACACCGAACCGAAAATATCTTTCACGGGTGACCCGGGACGTGAAGGAAATTTTCGGTGGCGCCCTGGCCGCCAAGGTCCGCACGCTCGCCCCGTCGATGACCCGCTCCATGCAACGCGTCGCGGAGGCCGTCGCGAGCGACCCGGCGGGCTGCGCGGCCCTCACGGTCACCGGCCTCGCCGAACTCACCGGCACCAGCGAGGCCACGGTCGTGCGCACCGCCCGCCTGCTCGGCTATCCGGGCTACCGCGACCTGCGCCTCGCCCTGGCCGGCCTCGCCGCCCAGCAGCAGTCCGGCCGCGCGCCCGCCATCACCACCGACATAGCGGTGGACGACCCCATCGCCGATGTCGTCGCCAAGCTCGCCTACGACGAGCAGCAGACCCTCGCCGACACCGCCGCCGGCCTGGACACCGTGCAGCTGGACGCCGCCGTCACCGCGCTCGCCGCCGCGCGGCGCACCGACGTGTACGGGATAGGCGCCTCGGGTCTCGTCGCGCAGGACCTCACCCAGAAACTGCTGCGAATAGGACTGATCGCCCACGCCCACAGCGACCCGCACCTCGCCGTGACCAACGCCGTACAGCTACGGACGGGCGACGTGGCGATCGCGATCACGCACTCCGGGTCGACGGGGGACGTCATAGAGCCGCTGCGGGCCGCCTTCGAGCACGGGGCGACGACGGTGGCGATCACCGGGAGGCCGGACTCGCCGGTCACCCAGTACGCCGACCATGTGCTGACCACGTCCACGGCCCGGGAGAGCGAGCTGCGGCCGGCGGCGATGTCCTCGCGGACCAGTCAACTGCTGGTGGTGGACTGCCTGTTCGTGGGCGTCGCCCAGCGGACCTACGAGACGGCGGCGCCGGCGCTGGCCGCTTCGTACGAGGCGTTGGCTCATCGGCATCGCAGTGGTTCACGGTAAGCCCGGGCAAGCCGCGCCGTCCCCACGCCGTCCCCACGGAAATCCTCGCCACCAAGGAAACCGGAAAGAGCCATCCCCCATGACCTCCGCCTCCGAGCCCCGTGACCTCCGTTCCGAGCTTGCCGCGCTGACCACCGAAGCCTTCCGCCCCGACCTCGCCGGGATCGACCGGCTCCCCACCCTCGAGATCGCCCGCCTGATGAACGGCGAGGACACGGCCGTACCCGCCGCCGTCGCCGAACAGCTCCCGCGCATCGCGACCGCGATCGACGCCGTCGCCGAGTGCATGCGGCGCGGCGGACGCCTGATCTACGCGGGCGCGGGCACCGCCGGGCGGCTCGGCGTGCTGGACGCCTCCGAGTGCCCGCCGACCTTCAACACCGACCCCGACCGGGTCGTCGGCCTGATCGCGGGCGGCCCGGACGCCATGGTCACGTCCGTGGAGGGGGCGGAGGACTCCAGGGAGCTGGCGCAGAGGGACCTGGACGCGCTGAAGCTGACCCCCGACGACACGGTGGTCGGCATCTCGGCCTCCGGCCGCACCCCGTACGCGATCGGCGCCGTGGAACACGCCCGCGCCCACGGCGCCCTGACCATCGGCCTGGCCTGCAACAAGGACAGCGCCCTCGCGGCGGCGGCCGACCACGGCATCGAGGTCGTCACCGGCCCCGAGCTGATCACGGGCTCGACGCGGCTGAAGGCCGGCACGGCCCAGAAGCTGGTCCTCAACATGCTGTCGACGATCACGATGATCCGCCTGGGCAAGACGTACGGGAACCTGATGGTCGACGTACGCGCCTCGAACGACAAACTGCGCGCCCGCTCCCGCCGCATCGTCGCGCTGGCCACGGGCGCCACCGACGACGAGATCGAGAAGGCCCTCACGGAGACCGGCGGCGAGGTGAAGAACGCGATCCTGGTGCTGCTGGCCGGTGTCGACGGCCCGACGGCCGCCCGCCTTCTGGAGGAGTCCGGCGGCCACCTGCGTGCCGCGCTGGCCGCGACGGCCGGCTGACCCGCACGCTCGGAGGATGCACACCTCGTACGACACCGCCGCCGCTCTCCTCCGCCTGGTCGGCGGCCCCGCGAACGTCACGTCCGTCGCCCACTGCGTGACCCGGCTGCGGCTGGGGCTGGCCGATCCGTCGGCCGTCGACGAGGAGGGGCTGAGGGGGGTGCCCGGGGTGCTGGGCCTGGTCGTGGACGGGGGGTCGTACCAGATCGTGCTGGGGCCGGGCGTGGTCACGGAGGTCACGGCGGAGGTCGAGGCACTGCTGGCGGCCCGGACGACGGCCGGGGAACCGGCCGCTCGCGGCGCCGAGTTGAGAGAGCGGCGACGGCAGCGCAACACGACCCCGGTCAAGACCGCCCTCCGCCGCGTCGCGAACGTCTTCGTCCCCCTGATTCCCGCCCTGATCGGCTGCGGCGTCCTCGCGGGCCTGGGCGGACTGCTGGTGAACGCCGGCTGGCTCCCGGGCCTCACCCCCGCTCTGGCCGCCATCGCCTCCGCCTTCATGGCCATCATCGCGGTGTTCGTCGGTTACCAGACGGCGAAGGAGTTCGGGGGCACGCCGGTGCTCGGCGGGGCGGTGGCGGCCATCGTCGTCTACCCGGGCGTGGCGAAGGTGACCGCGTTCGGCGTCCACCTGGCGCCCGGGCAGGGCGGGGTACTGGGCGCGCTGGCGGCGGCGCTGCTGGCCACGTACGTGGAGAAGCGGTGCCGGGGGCGGATGCCGGGCGCCCTGGACGTCCTGCTGACCCCGGCCGTGACCGTCCTGGTCGCCGGGCTGGTGACGCTCTACGGCCTCATGTACGCGGCCGGCGCGGTGTCCTCGGCGATCGGCACGGCGGCCGACTGGCTGCTGACGACCACGGGAGCGTTCGCGGGCCTGGTCCTCGGCGGCCTGTTCCTGCCCCTCGTCATGCTGGGCCTGCACCAGGCCCTGATCCCCATCCACACCACCCTCATCGAACAGCAGGGCTACACGGTCCTGCTCCCCGTCCTCGCGATGGCGGGCGCCGGCCAGGTGGGCGCGGCCCTGGCCGTGTACGTCCGTCTCCGCCACGACACCTCCCTGCGTACGACGATCAGGTCGGCGCTCCCGGCCGGCCTGCTGGGCGTCGGCGAGCCGCTCATCTACGGCGTCTCCCTCCCCCTCGGCCGACCGTTCCTGACCGCCTGTGCGGGCGGGGCGGCGGGCGGGGGCTTCGTGGGGTTCTTCGCGATGCTGGGCGACCGGGTCGGGGCGACGGCGATCGGGCCGTCGGGGTGGGCGCTGTTCCCCCTGCTGGCGGGGAACGGGGGGCCGGCCCTGACGGCCTCGATCTATGCCGGGGGATTGCTGGTCGGCTACGGGGTGGGCTTTCTGGCGACGTACGTGGCCGTCAGGCCGCCCGGTAGCCCGGCACCCGGGCGGTCCACCTGATGATCGAGCTCTCGGGCGGGCGCCCGCGCCGGTCGCGGTCCTGCGGAGACGAGGGCGGGGCCGGTGAGGACGCGCGGGAGAATTACCCTGCCCCCATGAAGGCCGAGGGTGTGCGGAAGGTGCGGTGCCGGAGTCTGCGCAGGCAGCTGAACGGTGTCCGCACCCGCCAGAAGGTCCCGC
Organism: Streptomyces sp. NPDC051636; assembly: GCF_044453765.1. Lineage (NCBI taxonomy): Bacteria > Bacillati > Actinomycetota > Actinomycetes > Kitasatosporales > Streptomycetaceae > Streptomyces > Streptomyces sp. NPDC051636. The sequence goes on from NZ_JBITDA010000014.1 coordinate 40,739, forward strand.
GGCGGGCCCATACCGCCGTGACCGCCGCCGTGACCGCTGATGTCCGCCGCGCGGCCGGGACCGTCGGCGACTGCCTGACTTCCCTCGGGGGGCTCCGGCCCCGGGATGGAGACGCGTAGCCATGAACCACGCCCAGCTCACCGCCCTCGGCCGCGCCCTCCGGCTCCTCGGCGAGCACGGTGAGTCCCTCACCGCCGACACCCCGGACGCCAAGCTGCACGAGGTCAAGGCAGACCTGCGCCGGGCCCTGGACCTGCTGGAGGACAGCGTCAGCACGGCGCCCACGACCACGCGGTGCGCCGAGCATCCGACCGGGCCCGTCGACGAGAGCGCCCCCGACCGGTGTCTGCTGTGCGAGACCCGGCGCCGGGCCGCCCGGCGGTCCGAGTTCGGCGGTGGCCGGCCGCAGCCGGTCGAGGCCGTCGCCTCCGCCCCGTCCCGTTACGGGGTCCGCGGGGACCGTCCCCAGCCCCAGCAGCGCTGGCTGCCGGAGCTGTGGAACGGACGGGAGTGGCAGTTGTGCGGTACGCCGAGGCGGGACCGGCGTGAGGCCGAGCTGTACCTCGCCGCCCAGCGGCGCGGCTCGCGGCCCGCGATGGCGTACCGGCTCGTGCACGAGTTCACCGACTACGAGGTGCTGCGGGTGTGGGGCAACCCCGTGCAGGTCGACATCGAACCGATGGGGAATCTGTAGCCCCCAGACGCCCCCGCACCCCGCCCGCCTCAGCCGGCCAACGGCAGCGCCTCGAACCCGTGCCCCTCCCACAACCGCCGGCTCGCCTCCTGCGGAAACGCCGTCACCGTCGGCTCCACGTCCAGTACCTGCACCAGGCGCCGCTCGTCGTCGTACTCCGGCCAGCCCGGGTCGCCCGTCCGGGCGAACGCCGTCCAGGACCGGCGGAAGCGGGACGACAGTGCCTCCGCCTCCGGCGGGACGTCGACGCCGGCGAAGAGCAGGGCGCCGAGGTCGGCCTTGAAATTGCCGAACAGCAGCGGCACGTCGAGGAAGTGGCAGGCGCCCAGGGTGCCTCCGTTTCCGGGGGCGGGGTAGGTGAGTTCGTAGTAGTGCACCCGGCCGCCGCCCGCGCGCTGGGCCTGAGCCAAGCGGAGGGTGGGGATGGCGAACAGCCAGTCGGTCTGGACGCGTTCGTACAGCTCGGCCGGTGTGGCCTCGGGGAACGCCGCCCGATACGCCCGCTCGCCGGCCTCGCCGCCCGGCGCGTACAGGCGCAGCGCGGAGGTCGCCCGCTCGTCGGTGATCCGGCCGGTCATACCGCCCAGGGCGAGGAAGAGGCGGAACTCGTCGCGGTTGTGGCCGGCGACGAGGTCGATGTCGCGGGCGGCTCCGGACGCCAGCGCCTGCCAGGGCGTCGTGGGCAGCACCTCGCCGTCGACGACCGGGGCGAAGGGGGTCGTCGTGGGTGCGGCCTGGCCCCACCGGTCGAGGTACCGGACCATCTTCTCGCCCAGTGCCAGTCCCGCGTAGGTCAGTTCGCGCGGGTCGACCGTCGACAGGTCGGCGGCCGTCGGGCGCAGGCCCGCCTCCGCCGCGAGGGCGGTGCCGATGTCCCGGGCGAGAGCGTCGGAGAAGTACGTGCCCGGCACACTCTGGGCGACGGCCCGCCCGAAGAGGCCCTTCGCCCTCGGCATCGCCAGCAGCGAGGCCACCGAACCGGCGCCGGCCGACTCACCCATGACGGTGACCTGTCCGGGGTCGCCGCCGAACGCCGCGATGTTGTCCCGTACCCACTCCAGGGCCGCCACCTGGTCCAGGAGGCCGCGGTTGGCGGGGGCGCCCTCCAGTGACGCGAAGCCCTCGACGCCCACGCGGTAGTTGAAGGTGACCACGACGAGGTCGCCGTCGCGGGCGATGTGCCGGGCGTCGTAGCCGGGGCTGCCCGCGTGACCCAGCTTGTAGGCGCCGCCGTAGATCCACACCATGACGGGGCGGGCGGACGCCGGGTCCGGGTCGGGGGTCCAGACGTTGACCGTCAGCCAGTCGTCGTCCCGCGGGGTGGCCGGTACGGCGCCCGTACGAGCCTGGAGGCCCGGTTCCTGCGGGGGCGGCGGCCCGAACTCGTACGCCTCCCGGGTCCCGTCCCAGGGCCGGGCCGGGCGTGGGGCCGCGAACCTCGCCGGCCCGACCGGGGGTTCGGCGAACGGGATGCCCCGGAAGACCGCCAGGCCGTGCTCGCGGCGCCCGCGCACGGCGCCCGCGGTGGTTCGTACGACGGGCCCCTCGGCCGAGGAGGAGGCCGTCGCCCCGTGGGACTGCGTTGTGGTCATCAATGCTCCCTTCGCCCGTACGGTAACCGGGCGTTGGCAGCGGAGCCAGGACCGGTGTCCCGGCCCCGGCTCCGCATCTGAGCCGTCGGCTCTCCGTCGTCGGCTCTCCGTCGTCAGCTCAGCGTCTTCAGCGCGGCGGCGTCGTACGGCTTCAGCTCGTCGAAGCGGCCGGCGAGGACCTTCGCCGCCCACTCGGGGTCCTGGAGCAGCGCGCGGCCGATGGCGACCAGGTCGAACTCCTCGGCCTCGAGGCGGTCGAGGAGGTCGTCGATGCCCTTGACCGCGGAACCCTCACCCTGGAAGGCCTTGATGAAGTCGCCGTCGAGGCCGACCGAGCCCACGCTGATGGTGGGCTTGCCGGTGAGCTTCTTCGTCCATCCGGCGAGGTTGAGGTCGGCGCCGTCGAACTCGGGGAGCCAGTAGCGGCGGGTGGAGGCGTGGAAGGCGTCGACGCCGGCCGCGGCGAGCGGGGTGAGGATGGCCTCCAGCTCCTCGGGGGTCTCGGCGAGCCGGGCGTCGTAGGCCTCCTGCTTCCACTGCGAGTAGCGGAACAGGACGGGGAACTCCGGCGAGACCTTCTCGCGGACCGCGGCGACGATCTCGGCCGCGAACCGGGTACGGGCCACGGGGTCGCCGCCGTAGGCATCGGTGCGGCGGTTGGTGCCGGCCCAGAGGAACTGGTCGACGAGGTAGCCGTGGGCGCCGTGGATCTCGACGCCGTCGAAGCCGATGCGCTCGGCGTCGGCGGCGGCCTGGGCGAACGCTCCGATGACGTCGTCCAGGTCCTGCCGGGTCATCTCCTTGGCGTCGGCGGTGCCGTTGATGCGCAGGCCGGAGGGGCCGACGGAGGGCGCGTCCGGGTAGGGCTGATCACCCTGGTTGCGGACCGTGCCGATGTGCCACAGCTGCGGGACGATCGTGCCACCCGCGTCGTGCACCGCCTCGGCCACCTTCTGCCACCCCGCGAGCTGCTCCTCGCCGTGGAAGCGGGGGACGCGGTCGCTCTGGCCCGCCGACTCGTGGCCGACGTACGTCCCCTCGGTGACGATCAGACCCACACCGGCGGCGGCACGGCGGGCGTAGTACGACAGCACGTCCTCACCGGGGATGCCGCCCGGGGAGAACATACGGGTCATCGGCGCCATCGCGATGCGGTTCGGGACGGTCAGGCCGTTGATCGTCGTCGGCCGGGAGAGGATCTGGGCCGCGCGGGAGGCGGGGGGCGTGACGGTCACGTGGGGAACTCCTCGTGAGTTGCGGGGTGGACCGGCGGGTATGTGCACACGCATTGTTGCACCTCCTTAAGGAACTCGCCGCCCCGTGTCACGCATTCCTCCCCCTGGGCACGACTCCGTGTGATCCAGCACACGCCCGGACGTCAGGGCAGCTCGACCGGTGCGCGGGGGAGGGCGTCCCGGTTCAGCCGCCGCACCCGCTCCCGCAGCACGTCGGCCGGTGCCGCCTCCGCCAGCTCCTCGGGCGGGCAGTCCCACTCCCGGCCACCGCCCACCGGCCGCAGCTGCACGTACCCGCCCATCCGGCCCATGACCTCACCGATCCGGCCGTCCCGCCCGTCCACGGCGTACGTGGGCGTACGGCTCACGCCTCGACGCTCCGCACGCGCAGGGCGGCGGCCAGCCGGGAGGCCACACTCAGGTTGCACCGGCCGAGGTCGACCAGGGCGTACGGGTCGCCGTGCGCGCCGGTCACCGGGTCGATCCGCAGCGACGGCAGGATGATCCCCACCTCGTACAGGGCGGCACGCAGCCGCTCGACGGCCTCCTCGGCGGACCGGGCGGGCCGTTCGTCCGCCACCGTCGGTGTCATCTCCATTGCGCCAATCCCTCCACGCTGAGTACTCACGTTCACTACACAGAGTGGCCGACGCGGCTCTAGCCTGGCCAGGTACGGCGTCCCAACAACCTCGCCTGTAGGACCAGGAGATGTCCATGCCAGGACCGAAGGACCTCGACCCGTCGTCGTCGCCGCGTGCGCTGCTGGGCGCCGAGTTACGCCACGTCCGCGAGCGGAAGGGGCTCAGCCAGGAGCAGTTGGGCCAGCGGCTGTTCGTGAGCGGGTCGTTCATCGGGCAACTGGAGGCGGGGACGCGGCGGATGCAGCCGGAGTACGCGCGGATGCTGGACGAGGCGTTGGGGACGGATGGCTTCTTCCAGCGGAACTGTGGGGCGTCGGCCAAGTCGAAGTACGAGGAGCCCTTCGAGGAGGCAGCGGAGGCGGAGACACAGGCTGCGGCGATCAGGCAGTACGCCCCGCTCCTGATCCCCGGGTTGCTCCAGACGCCCGCGTACGCACGGGCCGTGAACCGCGCGTACGACCCGACGGCGCGGAAGGAAACCATCGACGAGTGGGTGGAAGGCCGGATGGAGCGGACCCGCCTTCTCGACCATCCAACAAAGCCGTTGTTGTGGGTGGTGCTCGACGAGGCGGCGTTACGCCGGGAGACCGGTGGCCGGGCGGTGATGGCGGAGGCCCTGCGCCACATCGCAGGCCTGGTCCGCCGGAACCGGGCCATCGTGCAGGTGGTACCGCTCAGCGCGGGAGCGCACACGGCGATGCAGGGCGCCCTGAAGCTGATGGAGTTCGCGGACGCCCCACCGCTGGTCTACTTCGAGGGGGTGCGCACCGGGCGGCTGGAGGACGACCCTGCCACCGTCGCCCAGCTGAGGTTCGTGTTCGATCTCCTCGTGGCCTCCGCCCTCTCGCAGGAGAAGTCCCTGGCTCTCATCGAGGCGTTGGCACAGGATTACACCCATGAGGAACATCCCTGAGTACGACCTGAGCACGGCCGCATGGACTAAATCCAGCTACAGCCAGGGCGGCAACGACTGCCTCGAAGTCGCCGACAACCACCCCACCATCGTCCCCGTCCGCGACTCCAAGAACCCCCTTGGCCCGAAGCTCGTGTTCCGGGCGGAGTCATGGTCGGCGTTCGTCGAAAACCTCAAGGACACCAGGCCCTGAGCTTCGGGCTCCGACACCCGAGCCCTCTTTGCTTGGAATGGTTGGAATGGGTGGAGGGACACGCCCGAGGGCGGCACCCTCCGCCGGAACAGGGGGTGCCGCCCTCGGTAAGGACGCAGATCAACCAGAGGTCGATCAGAAGTCCATGTCACCGCCCGGCATGCCGCCCGGAGCGGCCGCGGCGGCCTTCTCCGGCTTGTCGGCGATGACGGCCTCGGTGGTGAGGAACAGCGCGGCGATGGAGGCGGCGTTCTGCAGGGCGGAACGGGTCACCTTCGCCGGGTCGATGATGCCTTCCTTGACCAGGTCGACGTACTCGCCGGTCGCGGCGTTCAGGCCGTGGCCCGGGGTCAGGTTGCGCACCTTCTCCACCACGACACCGCCCTCGAGGCCGGCGTTGACGGCGATCTGCTTCAGCGGGGCCTCGAGCGCGACGCGCACGGCGTTGGCGCCGGTCGCCTCGTCACCCTCCAGGTCCAGCTTCTCGAAGACCGAGGAGGCCTGGATGAGCGCCACGCCACCACCGGCGACGATGCCCTCCTCGACGGCCGCCTTGGCGTTGCGGACGGCGTCCTCGATGCGGTGCTTGCGCTCCTTGAGCTCCACCTCGGTGGCGGCACCGGCCTTGATGACGGCCACGCCGCCCGCGAGCTTGGCCAGGCGCTCCTGGAGCTTCTCGCGGTCGTAGTCGGAGTCGCTGTTCTCGATCTCGGCGCGGATCTGGTTGACGCGGCCGTTGACCTGGTCCGAGGAACCGGCACCGTCGACGATGGTGGTCTCGTCCTTGGTGATGACGACCTTGCGGGCGCGGCCCAGGAGGTCCAGGGTCGCGTTCTCCAGCTTGAGGCCGACCTCCTCGGAGATGACCTCGCCGCCCGTGAGGATGGCGATGTCGCCGAGCATGGCCTTGCGGCGGTCGCCGAAGCCCGGGGCCTTGACGGCGACGGACTTGAAGGTGCCGCGGATCTTGTTGACGACCAGGGTCGACAGGGCCTCGCCCTCGACGTCCTCGGCGATGATCAGCAGCGGCTTGCCCGACTGCATGACCTTCTCCAGCAGCGGGAGCAGGTCCTTGACGGAGGAGATCTTGGAGTTGGCGATCAGGATGTACGGGTCGTCGAGGACGGCCTCCATACGCTCCATGTCGGTGGCGAAGTACGCCGAGATGTAGCCCTTGTCGAAGCGCATACCCTCGGTGAGCTCCAGCTCCAGACCGAAGGTCTGGGACTCCTCGACGGTGATGACGCCTTCCTTGCCGACCTTGTCCATGGCCTCGGCGATGAGCTCGCCGATCTGGGTGTCGGCGGCGGAGATGGAGGCCGTGGAGGCGATCTGCTCCTTGGTCTCGACGTCCTTCGCCTGCTCCAGCAGGGCGGCGGAGACGGCCTCGACGGCCTTCTCGATGCCGCGCTTGAGGGCCATCGGGTTGGCGCCGGCGGCTACGTTGCGCAGGCCCTCCTTGACCAGGGCCTGGGCCAGGACGGTCGCGGTGGTCGTACCGTCACCGGCGACGTCGTCCGTCTTCTTGGCGACTTCCTTGACCAGCTCGGCGCCGATCTTCTCGTACGGGTCCTCGAGCTCGATCTCCTTGGCGATGGAGACGCCGTCGTTGGTGATCGTGGGGGCGCCCCACTTCTTCTCGAGGACGACGTTGCGGCCCTTGGGGCCGAGGGTGACCTTGACGGCGTCCGCGAGCTGGTTCATGCCGCGCTCGAGGCCGCGCCGCGCCTCCTCGTCGAACGCGATGATCTTGGCCATGTGAAGTGGTCCCTCCAGGACTGGGGGTGATTCCTTCGGACCGCGCCCGCGCCCGCGACGGACGGCTCGCGGGCCCCGTGGTTCCTTGCCCCACTTGGCCTGCGGGCCTCACCGACCCGGTCCTTCGCTGTCACTCTCACCTTCAGAGTGCTAACGCCAATGATTAGCACTCGCCCCCTGCGAGTGCAAGCGGCTACCGGGGTTCGGGCGGGGCGCTCCGCCGCACGGACGGGCGCGTGACCGTGTCCGGACAGGACGAAGGGCCCGCACCCTGCCGGATGCGAGCCCTCCGCCAATAAGAACGTTCAGGCGGTGACGCGAACCATGTCGGCCTGCGGACCCTTCTGGCCCTGCGAGATCTCGAACTCGACCCGCTGGCCCTCTTCCAGGGTGCGGTAGCCGTCCATCTGAATCGCGCTGTAGTGGACGAAGACGTCCGCACCACCGTCGACCGCGATGAAGCCGTACCCCTTCTCCGCGTTGAACCACTTGACGGTGCCCTGAGCCATGCCTAACTCCCCTATTACTGGCCCTTGCACAGATCCACACTTCGCGGACCCGGGTCAGACCTCACCCCCCAATGGTTTGGGGGCGTGCGCCGGAACGCGTCGACCGCGGCTGAATGTATCTGTCCAACTGCCGTCTGCAACAGGTCAATCGGACGAGAATTCCGGCCGGGCCCGGTCGGAAATCTGCCAAAAATTCGGCGGAATTCGGGGCAAGTCGGGCTCCACAAAAGGCACAAAAGCCGCAAAAAGCACGCACACTTTGGCTACATCTCATCGGGTGTGCGGCACGAATCCAGGGCTTGCGGCCCGGGCTCGGGAGCGTGTTCCCCAACTGTACCGCGCTCAATCACACTGAATTGCCCCCTCCGCTTCTCTCACGGAGGGGGCAATTCGATGAACTCTCGGTAACTGGTGTTACCGATGGTAATGATCGGTCATTCGGTCAGCCGCCGGCTACGGCCGGAATGATGGAGACGCCCGCGCCGTCCGGGGTCGCCGTCTCCAGGCCCTGCTCGAAGCGCACGTCGTCGTCGTTGACGTACACGTTGACGAAGCGGCGCAGCTTGCCCTGGTCGTCCAGGACACGGGCGGCGATTCCGGTGTGGTTCTTCTCCAGGTCGGCGATGACCTCGCCGAGGGTCGTGCCCTCGGCGCTCACCTCGGCCTGGCCGCCCGTGTAGGTGCGCAGGATGGTCGGGATACGGACGGTCACGCTCATGCGAGGCCAGCCTCTCGGAAGGAGTCGAGGTTCGGGCGGATCGTAGCGGTCAGGCCGGTGCCCGCCACCGCGTCCAGGGTCTTCAGGCCGTCGCCCGTGTTGAGGACGACCGTCGTCTTGGTGGGGTCGAGGACACCGTTCTCGATCAGCTTGCGCGTGACGCCCACCGTCACGCCGCCCGCCGTCTCCGCGAAGATCCCCTCCGTGCGGGCCAGCAGCTTGATGGCGTCCACCACCTGCTCGTCCGTCACGTCCTCCACCGCCCCGCCGGTGCGGCGCGCGATGTCGAGGACGTACGGCCCGTCGGCCGGGTTGCCGATCGCCAGCGACTTGGCGATGGTGTTCGGCTTCTGCGGGCGTACGACGTCGTGTCCCGCCTTGTACGCGGTCGACACCGGCGAGCAGCCCTCGGCCTGGGCGCCGAAGATCTTGTACGGCCTGTCCTCGACGAGCCCGAGCTTGATCAGCTCCTGCAGACCCTTGTCGATCTTCGTGAGCTGTGAGCCGGAGGCGATCGGGACGACGATCTGGTCCGGCAGCCGCCAGCCGAGCTGCTCGCAGATTTCGTACGCCAGGGTCTTGGACCCCTCCGCGTAGTACGGCCGCAGGTTGACGTTGACGAAGCCCCAGCCCTCGCCGGCCGGGTCGCCGATCAGTTCGGAGCAGAAGCGGTTGACGTCGTCGTAGTTGCCCTCGATGCCGACCAGCTCGCCGCCGTAGACCGCGGCCATGACGACCTTGCCCTGCTCCAGGTCGTGCGGGATGAACACGCACGAGCGGAAGCCGGCCCGGGCGGCGGCGGCGCCGACGGCGCCGGCGAGGTTGCCGGTGGAGGAGCAGGAGAGGGTGGTGAAGCCGAAGGCGCGCGCCGCTTCCAGCGCCTGTGCGACGACACGGTCCTTGAAGGAGTGCGTCGGGTTACCGGAGTCGTCCTTCACATACAAACCGCCGGTGACGCCGAGCTCGCGGGCGAGGTTGTCGGCCTTGACGAGCTTGGTCCAGCCGGGGTTGATGTTGGGCTTGGTCGCCACATCGGCCGGGACGGGCAGCAGCGGGGCGTAGCGCCAGATGTTCGCGGGTCCCGCCTCGATCTGCTTGCGGAGTTCCTCGGTGTCGTAGGCCGAGAAGTCGTAGGCGATCTCGAGCGGGCCGAAACACTCCTCGCAGGCGAAGACCGGGCCGAGCGGGACCCGGTGGCCGCACTCGCGGCAGCTCAGCGCCGCTGCGGGGCCGAGGTCTACGGTGGAGTCGGTGGTGCTTGCAACAGTCTGCACAGCCATGTGAGGCGAGGCCCTTTCTCCTCATCTTCCCCACGACGCATCTCGCCGTGAGACGGATTTGGCACCTTCCCTAGCCGGGAGCCTCGCTGAAATGATCAACACTGATCTACGAGACCGGCTGGAGGGTTGCCGGGGCTTCAACGGGCCGTGTCCCTCTGCCCCTCTGGATGAGCGGTATGTGGTTGTACGCACAACGACCCCCGACATGCGATGGTCATCAGCGTTGTTCAAGACTGTAACCGAAGGCCAGGACAGTTGAGATAGCCGTCCGAACCGCGAGATGGATCACATACCACCCGATCCGCAGCTCGCCGAGAGAACGCAGAGGAGCCGCGCACTGTGCTGAAGGAAGTCGAGCGCTGGCTGAGCACCCGCTCCTGGTCCGTGACCGATCGCCCGCTCCACAAGATCCTGGCCGCCAAGCAGCGCACGGGCCAGTCGGTCAGTGTCGTGCTGCCCGCTCTCAACGAGGAGGAGACGGTCGGCGACATCGTCGCCATCATCCGTCACGACCTGATGCAGCAGGTCCCGCTCGTCGACGAGATCGTGGTCGTCGACTCGGGGTCCACCGACCGCACCTCCGAGGTGGCCGCCGCGGCCGGCGCCCGGGTCGTCCATCGCGACGACATCCTGCCGCGCATACCGGCCGTGCCCGGCAAGGGCGAGGTCCTGTGGCGCTCCCTGCTGGTCACCGGCGGGGACATCGTCTGCTTCATCGACGCCGACCTGAAGGACTTCTCCTCGGACTTCGTCTCGGGGATCGTCGGCCCGCTGCTGACCGACCCGGAGGTGGACCTGGTCAAGGGCATGTACGACCGTCCGCTCGGTGGGGCGGCGGGCCAGGGCGGCCGGGTCACCGAGCTGATGGCGCGCCCGCTGCTGAACATGCACTGGCCGCAACTGGCCGGGTTCGTGCAGCCGCTCGGCGGCGAGTACGCGGCCCGCCGCTCGCTGCTCGAGCAGCTGCCCTTCCCCGTCGGGTACGGCGTGGAGCTGGGCATGCTGGTCGACGCGCTGCACCTGGTGGGTCTGGACGCCCTGGCCCAGGTGGACGTCGGGGTCCGCAAGCACCGGCACCAGGACGGGCAGGCGCTGGGCCGGATGGCCGCGGCGATCTACCGCACCGCCCAGCTCCGGCTGGCCCGCGGGCACCTCATCCGTCCCTCCCTCACCCAGTTCGAGCGGGGCGAGGACGGCTTCGAGCCGCGCACCTTCTCCGTGGACACGGAGGAGCGGCCGCCGATGGTGGAGATCGCGGAGTACGCCGAACGGCGAGTGGCCTGACCCCGGTGGTGTCACCCGACCGGGGAGGGGCCGTACGTTTGAGCGTTTCCGGGCCGGGCTAGGTTGAGGCTTATGGCTTCCACGGCTTCCACGCACGGTGCTGAGGTGCTGGTCGCGTCCAACCGCGGCCCGGTTTCGTACGAGGTACGCCCCGACGGCTCGCTGCACGCCAAGCGGGGCGGCGGCGGACTGGTCTCCGGGCTGTCCGCGATCGGCTCGGACGCGAACGCCCTGTGGGTGTGCGCGGCGCTGTCCGACGGCGACCGCGAGGCGGTACGGCGCGGGGTGGGCGAGGCCGGCGTACGGATGCTGGACATTCCGGCCGACGTGTACGCCGACGCCTACAACGGCATCGCCAACTCGGTGCTGTGGTTCGTCCACCACATGCTGTACCAGACGCCGCTGGAGCCGGTCTTCGACGCGGAGTTCCGCCGCCAGTGGGTGTCGTACGAGGCCTACAACCGGGCCTTCGCGGAGGCGCTGGCTCAGGAGGCGGCGCAGGGCGCGGCGGTGGTCATCCAGGACTACCACCTGGCCCTGGCTCCCCGGATGCTCCGCGAACTCCGCCCCGACCTGCGCATCGGCCACTTCTCGCACACCCCCTGGGCCCCGCCGGACTACTTCCGCCTCCTCCCCGACGACATCGCGGCCGAGCTGCTCGGCGGGATCCTGGGCGCGGACCGGGCGGCCTTCCTCACACAGCGCTGGGCGGACGCGTTCACCGACTGCTGTCACGCCGTCCTGGGCCCCGGCATCCCCACCGGTACGCGCATCGGCGTGCACGGGCTGGGCGCGGACGCGGACTTCCTGCGGCAGCGGGCGCACCAGCCGGACGTGAACGAACGGATGGCGGCGCTGCGGACGGAGATCGGCGAGGGGCGGAAGGCTGTCGTCCGGGTCGACCGCACCGAGCTGTCCAAGAACATCGTGCGCGGGCTGCTGGCCTACCGGCAGCTCCTCGACGACCACCCGGAGTGGCGCGAGCGGGTGGTGCACGTGGCGTTCGCCTACCCCTCGCGGCAGGACCTCGCGGTGTACCGCGACTACACGGCTCAGGTGCAGCGGGTGGCGGAGGAGATCAACTCCTCCTACGGCACGCCCGGCTGGACCCCGGTCGTCCTCCACGTCAAGGACGACTTCGCCCGCTCCCTCGCCGCGTACCGCCTGGCCGACGTGGCCCTGGTCAACCCCATCCGGGACGGCATGAACCTGGTCGCCAAGGAGGTCCCGGTCGTCTCGGACGAGGGCTGCGTGCTGGTCCTGTCGCGCGAGGCGGGGGCGTACGAGGAGCTGGGCGAGGACGCGGTGACCGTGAACCCGTACGACATCGGCGGCACGGCCCGCGCCCTGCACCAGGCGCTCACCATGCCGGACGGCGAGCGCGCGGAACGCACGAAGCGACTGGCCGCCGCGGCCACCGCGTTGCCGCCGGCGCGGTGGTTCCTGGACCAGCTGAGGGCCCTGGACACCTGATCCCGGCCGGGCGCGGCGGCGTGGCCCTGCCCACCCTGACCCGGCAACGACGTGACCGGGGCGGCCGACACGTCGGGCAGCGGGCGACGGCCGGGCAACGGTGGCTGCCGCCGCGGCGGCACGTCGGTCACGCGCGGCAGCGGGCGTGCGGTCGGCAGTCTGCCACTTGGCGGCCGACGGCCGGGCGACGGCAGCCGGCCGACCGCTGACGGCACGGGGCCGCAACGGGCAACCAGCGGGCGACGGCGTGGCCGCCGGGTGGCTGAGGCGCTGCGCCGGTCAGCCCAGGGCTGCCGCGAGCCGTCGGAGCAGGCCCACGACTCCCTGCGGGCCGTCCACCACCAGGTCCGCCCGTTCCGCGAGCTCCGTCACCTCCGTGCTGCCGCTGCACACCAGGAGGCCGGGCACACCGTCGGAGCGGAGTTTGTCGACGGCGGCGAAGGCGGGGAGGTCGCCGAGGTCGTCGCCGGCGTAGAGGACGGACTCGGCGCCGGCCTCGCGGACGTACTCCAGGAGGGCGACGCCCTTGTCCATGCCGGGCGGGCGGAGTTCGAGGACCATGCGGCCGGGCTCGACGATGAGGCCGTGCCGGGTGGCGAGGTCCGTGAGGGGTTCGCGCAGGGCCTCGAAAGCGGCCTGGGGGTCGTCGGCGCGGCGGGTGTGCACGGCGACGGCCCGCCCTTTCTCCTCGATCCAGGTGCCGTGCCAGGCGCCGATGCGGTCGAGGAAGCCGGGCAGTTCGGCGCGGACGGCGGTGACGCCGGGGTGCGGGGCGGGGGCGCTGACGGTGCCGGTGACGGCGTCCCAGCGTTCGGCGCCGTAGTGGCCGAGGACGACGAGGTGCTCCAGGCCGGGGACGCCCGCGAAGCCGCCGTACCGCACGGCGACGCCGGCCGGGCGGCCGGTGACCACGGCTACGGCGGCCACCTTCGGGGCGAGGGCGGCGAGCGCGGGGACGGCCTCCGGGTGGGCGCGGGCCTGGTCGGGGTCCGCGACGATCGGGGCCAGCGTCCCGTCGAAGTCGAGCCCGATCACCGCCGATCGGGGGCGCTCGAGCAGCGCGCGCAGCCCGTCCCGCCCGGCCTGGGTGGCGGGGGTCGGCAGCGGGTCCATCGGGTTGTCCGGGTCCGTCGAGTCCGTCGTGTGGATGCCCATAGAGCGACCTTATCCACGCAGGCCCGGATGCACTCCTCAGCGCTGGGAGCGGCGCTCCTCCCGGACCCGGCGCAGGCGGTTGACCGTGACCGGGTCGTGGGCCAGGGCGCGCTCGTCGTCGAGGAGGGCGTTGAGGAGCTGGTAGTAGCGCACGGGGGGCAGGCCCAGTTCCTCGCGTATCGCGCGTTCCTTCGCGCCGGGGCCCGGAAAGCCCCGGCGTTCCAGGGCGAGGATGTCCTGTTCGCGTCGGCCCAGCTCGTCCCGTTCCATGTCCTGAACGCTAACGCGGGGCACTGACAGGCGGCTCAGCCCGCGGAGCCGCTGTCGGCCGAGGTGGCCGCCGACTGGAGGCGGCTGAGGACGCCGGCGGGGCTGCCGCCGGGGGTGACGGCCTGGCCGATGGTCTTCTTGACGTCGGCGCTGACCGATGCCCAGGAGGTCTTGCCGACGGGGTAGAGCTCGGAGGTGGGGAGCTCCTCGAGGAAGGGCCGCATGGCCTTGTCCCGGGAGGAGCCGGCCATGACGTCGGACGCGGAGCTGGTGACCGGCAGCAGACCGTACCGGCGGGAGAAGTCGAGGACGTTCTTGTCGCTGTAGACGAAGTTCAGGAAGTCGCCTGTCTGCTCGGCGTGGCCGTTCTGTTTGAACGCCATCATCCAGTCGGCGACGCCCATGGACGCCTTGGCCTGCGAGGTCCGGCCCGGCATCGGCACCATGCCGAACTTCACGCCCTTCTTCCTGGCCTGCTGGATCAGCGTGGGGTGCCCGTTGAGCATGCCGACCTGCCCGTCGGCGAAGGCGGCGAACGCGTCGGCGCGGTTGAGCTTGCCGGGGGCGACCGGACCGGTCAGGCGCTTGCCGACGAGTTCGTCCTTGAGCCAGGTGAAGGTCTGCACGTTCTGCGCGGAGGAGATGGAGTAGCCGCCGATGTCGTCGGTGTAGCCGCCGCCCCCGCTGAGCAGCCACTGCATGGTCTCGGCCTGGGCCTCCTCGGGGCCGAGCGGCAGCGCGTAGGGGTACTTCACTCCCCGGGCCTTGAGCTTCTCGGCGTCGGCCGCGAGCTCGCTCCAGGTGGCGGGCGGGGTGAGGCCGGCCTTGGTGAAGAGGGTCTTGTTGTAGAAGAGCACGCGCGTGGAGGCGGCGAAGGGTATGCCGTACTGCGTGTGGTTCCACTGGCCGGCCTCGGCGAGCTGGGAGAGGAAGTCGGCCTGGACGGGTATGGAGAGCAGCTCGGAGGCCTCGTACAGCTTGCCCGCGGCCGCGTAGTCGGCGTAGGCGCCGATCTGGGCCATGTCGGGTGCCTTGCCGGCGGTGACCATCTCCTTGACCTTGCGGTCGACGTCGTTCCACGAGTAGACGGTGACGTCGATCTTCACGCCGGGGTGCTCGGCCTCGTACTCCTTGACCAGCTCGTCCCAGTACTTCTCGGAGCTGTTGCCCGCCGAGTCGCCGTAGTCGGCGGCCACGAGTCTCAGGGTCACGTCGGACGATCCGGTGCTCCCGCAGCCGCCGAGGACCGCGGTCATGCCCAGCGCGGCGACCACCGCGATCGTTCCTGCCGTACGACGTGCCACTGCTCTACGCCCCAAACCCTGCTGTCTCGTCATTCAATAAGTGAACCCCATAAGGTCTACACCACGTGAGTGGACTAGACCTCTTGCGGGTCCGCGGGCCACACTGTGTTCCGTGAGACATGTCATCGCCCTCGACGTGGGCGGCACCGGGATGAAGGCCGCCCTCATCGGGCCGGACGGCGAGCTGCTGCACCAGGCCCGCCGCGCGACCGGCCGCGAGCGCGGACCGGACGCCGTGGTCGAGGGGATCCTCGGCTTCGCCGCCGACCTGCGCGCCCACGGCGAGGAGCGCCTCGGCGAACCGGCCGCCGCGGCCGGCCTGGCCGTGCCCGGCATCGTCGACGAGGACCGCGGGATCGCCGTCTACGCGGCCAACCTCGGCTGGCGCGACGTACCCCTGCGCGCCCTGCTCGCCCAACGGCTCGGCGTCCCGGTCGCCCTCGGCCACGACGTGCGCACCGGCGGACTCGCCGAGGGCCGCATCGGCGCGGGCAAGGGCACCGACCGGTTCCTGTTCGTGGCGCTGGGCACCGGCATCGCGGGCGCCATCGGCCTCGACGGCCGGGTCGAGGCGGGCGCGCACGGCTTCGCGGGCGAGATCGGCCACATCGTCGTACGGCCCGGCGGCATCCCCTGTCCGTGCGGACAGCGCGGCTGCCTGGAGCGGTACGCGTCCGCGGCCGCCGTGAGCGAGGCATGGGCGGCCGCCGCCGGGAACCCGGACGCGGACGCCGCCGACTGCGCGAAGTCCGTCGTGTCCGGTGACCCGAACGCCGTCCGGGTCTGGCAGGAGGCGGTGGACGCGCTGGCCGACGGCCTGGTCACCGCGCTCACCCTGCTGGACCCGCGCACGCTGCTCATCGGTGGCGGGCTCGCCGAAGCGGGGGAAACCTTGTTCACGCCGCTCAGGGAGGCCGTCCGGCGGCGCGTCACCTTCCAGAAACCGCCCACCGTCGTCCCCGCGGCCCTCGGGGACACCGCCGGGTGCCTGGGCGCGGGGCTGCTCGCCCGGGATCTCCTCGACCCCACTGACTCTTCGGAGGTAACCGCCTGATGGCCCCCACCATGGTTCTCGCCGGTGCCCGGGTGGTACTGCCCACCGGAGTCGTGCAGGACGGACGCGTGATCGTCGACGGCACGCGGATCGCGCCCACCGCTCCCGCCGACGCCGAGGTCATCGACGTCACCGGCCACTGGGTGGTCCCCGGCTTCGTCGACCTCCACAACCACGGTGGCGGCGGCGCCTCCTTCTCCGGCCCGGTGGACGACGTCCTCAAGGCCATCCGCACCCACCGCCGGCACGGCACGACCACGCTGGTCGCCTCCACCGTCACCGACGACATGGACTTCCTGGCCCGGCAGGCCGGCCTGCTGTCGGAGCTGGCCGAGCAGGGCGACCTGGCCGGCATCCACTTCGAGGGCCCGTTCATCTCGCCGTGCCGCAAGGGCGCGCACTCCGAGGAGCTGCTGCGCGACCCGGACCCGGCGGAGGTGCGCAAGCTCATCGACGCGGCGCGCGGGCAGGCCAGGATGGTCACCCTCGCCACCGAACTGCCGGGCGGCATCGACTCCGTACGGCTGCTGGCCGAGCACGGGGTGATCGCGGCGGTCGGGCACACGGACGCGACGTACGAGCAGACGGTCGCCGCGATCGACGCGGGCGCCACCGTCGCCACCCACCTCTTCAACGCCATGCCCGCGCTCGGCCACCGCTCGCCCGGCCCGATCGCCGCCCTCCTCCAGGACGAGCGGGTCACGGTCGAGCTGATCAACGACGGCACGCACCTGCACCCGGCCGCCCTGGAACTGGCGTTCCATCACGCGGGCGCGGAGCGGGTGGCGTTCATCACGGACGCGATGGACGCGGCCGGCATCGGCGACGGCCGCTACATGCTGGGCCCCCTGGAGGTCGAGGTCAGCGAGGGCGTGGCCCGCCTGGTGGAGGGCGGTTCCATCGCGGGCTCGACGCTGACCCTGGACCGCGCCTTCAAACGGGCGGTGACCATCGACCGGCTGCCGGTTGAGGACGTGGTGGCCGCGCTGTCCGCCAACCCGGCCCGCCTGCTGGGCATGGACGACCGCGTCGGCTCCCTGGAGCCCGGCAAGGACGCCGACCTGGTGCTGCTGGACGAGGCGTTCGACCTCAAGGGCGTGATGCGCCGGGGCGCATGGGTGGTCGATCCCCAACTGGGCTGATCCGTCCCCGAGTCGAGGGCGGTGACCGGTTCCGCCGTCTGGGCCGGTCGCCGTCTCTTTGGCATGATCAGGCTCCGGAAACGGCAAGACACGTGTCACGCCCGAGGGGAGGCCGGCCCAAGTGATCCTCACGGTCACACTGAACACCGCTCTCGACATCACCTATCGCGTACGGTCCCTGCGGCCCCACGCCTCCCACCGCGTCCAGGAGGTCGTCGAACGGCCGGGCGGCAAGGGCGTGAACGTGGCCCGGGTGCTCGCCGCCCTCGGGCACGAGGTGACGGTCACCGGGTTCGCGGGCGGCGCGACCGGGCGGGCCGTGCGGGAGCGGCTGGCCGCCGTGGCAGCGGTGCGGGACGCGCTGGTCGGGGTCGCCGGCGCCACCCGGCGCACCATAGCCGTCGTCGACGAACTGACCGGCGACACCACCCAGCTGAACGAGCCCGGCCCGCAGGTCACCCCGGCCGAGTGGGCCGCGTTCCAGGAGACGTACGGGCGGCTGCTGGGTGGGGCGTCGGCGGTGGCGCTGTGCGGCAGCCTGCCGCCGGGGGTGCCGGTGGGGGCGTACGCGGGGCTGATACGAGCCGCGCGGGCCGCAGAGGTCCCCGTCCTGCTCGACACCAGCGGGGAGCCGCTCAGACGCGGGGTGGCGGCCCGCCCGGACATCGTCAAGCCCAACACCGAGGAACTCGCCGAGCTCACCGGCTCGCACGAGCCGCTGCGCGCCGCCCAGGACACCCGGCGGCGCGGCGCCCACGCGGTCGTCGCCTCCCTGGGCGCCGACGGCCTGCTGGCGCACACCCCGGAGGGCCGCTGGCGCGCCGCCCCGCCCGCCCGTGTCCACGGCAACCCGACCGGCGCCGGCGACTCGGCGGTCGCGGGCCTGCTGTCGGGACTGGTGGAGCGGCTGCCCTGGCCGGAGCGGCTGGCCCGCGCGGTCGCCCTGTCGGCGGCGACGGTACGGGCGACTGCGGCGGGGGAGTTCGACCGGGGGGCTTATGAGGAGTTGGTGGGGCGGGTGGCGGTGACCTGCGCGGTCAGCGCCGCGTAACTCAGGAAAGGCCTGGCGACGGTGGCTGTGGCCGGCGCGTTGCTGGGCGGCGCCTTTGCCACACCGGCTGCGGCGGCTGATCCCCCTACCTGCCTGCAAGGGAAGGTCTGCGGATGGGTCGGGGACGAACAGGACCGGAACCAGGACCGTCCTCTCTGTAACGCCCGGCTGCTACTAAGAGCCGTCCGGGAGGGGCCCGACGGCGCCTACCACGGCTGCCGCCTTCCCCTTGGAAGGCTCCCGCGACGGCCTTCCAAGCGGGGGCGGGCGGATCCGCCTCCCTGGATTGCCGTCCCCGCGCACACAGAGCGCCGCGGCCCCGCACGGCGCTCGCCATGGGCGAGAGAGTCCCGTCACCCTGGGCCGAATCGTTCCGCGACACCCTGCGATACGCGAAGGCGGCCTCTCCCGTGCCCAGTGGGAGGGGCCGCCTTCGCACTGCCGTCGGCTACTTGCTGAGCGACAACTGATCCAGGACGGCGTTGCATTGGTTGCCCTCGTTGCAGGCGATCTCGATCGTGTTGGTGCCCTGGTTCAGGCTGACGTTGGCCCAAGTGGTCTTCCAGCCCTTTTCCCAGTCGCCTGCGGGCGTGTTGCCGAAGTTCTGCATGTTCAACGGCTGCGTGTTGGCCTTGTCGTTGACGACCAGCGTCGCGTTCGCGTCCGCACCCGGGACGCCGTAGGTGACGTTCAGCCGGTAGGTACCGGCCTTCTGGATGCCGTTCACGGTCCAGATGACCTTCGCCCCGACATGGTTGAAGCCCGTCACATAAACGCCCCCGTCGGCCTTGGCGCCCTTGAAGTCGGACGCGGTGGTGGTCCCGCCGTCCAGGCGCAGCGCCTTCGCGTCGATCTTCGGGAGCTCGCCCGAGCTGGAGACCGAGCTGGTGCTGGACGGGGTCGGTGAGGCGCTGTGCGACTGGGTCGGGGAGGCGCCCGCCTGGTTGCCGTTCTTGTCGTCGTCCGAGTTGCCGTTGAGCATGGCGACGCCGATGCCGATGACGACCGCCGCGACCACCGCGATCGCGCCGATCAGCAGTCCCTTGGTGTTCGGGCCGCGCCCCCGGCCGCCACCGCCACCGCTGCCGGGCATCGGCTGCTGGGTGGTCGGCGCGCCGCCGGGGAAGGTCTCCGGCGCCTGATAGTGGGCGTTGGGCTGCCCGTAGGGGACGCCCTGCTGCTGGACGGTCTGGCCGTACTGCGTCTGCTGGCCGCCGTATGTGCGCTCGCCGACCGCGCGCGTCCTGCTCCTGTTGACCGAGCCCGGGTAGCCGTAACCGCCGGACGGCGGCTGGGCGCCCCTCGCCTGCCCATCGGCGTACAGATAGCCGAACGGGTCGTCGTCCTCGGGCGTGCTCGGGCCGTTTTCGCCGGGCGTCATCCCTTGGTACTCCTCAACAGGTGCGGGTGGATGCGATACGTGGTGAGAATGGCGAGCCTACCCGCTCCGCGTGACCCAAACGGGTGACTCAGACCGCATCACAGCGCTGAGCTGGGGATCATCCGGCCCTGCGGTGCTGTTTGGGACGAGATCGTTTCTCGACGTACATGCGTTCGTCAGCGGATTTCAACACTTCGTCCGCCGTCATTCCACAGTGTGCCCATCCGATGCCGAAACTCGCACCCACCCGCACGGCCCGGCCCTCGGCCCGGATCGGCTGGATGATCTCGTTGCGCAGGCGTACGGCGAGGTCCTGGGCGTCGGCCTTGCCGAGCCCGTCGGCGAGGATCACGAACTCGTCGCCGCCGAGCCGGGCCACCGTGTCACCGTCCCGCACGCCCCCGCTGAGCCGCCGGGCGACCTCGATGAGGACCGCGTCGCCCGCGTTGTGCCCGAACCGGTCGTTGATCGACTTGAAGCCGTCGAGGTCGCAGAAGAGGACCGCGAGGCCCTTGGTGCCGTCGTCCAGGTCGCCCTCCGGGGCGACGGTGTGCACATGGTGGTCGTAGCCGTCGAACGCCTCCGCGCCCGTGGCGAAGTCGAAGCCGTGACCGCCGGCGTCGAAGGCGGGGTGGCCGTAGGCCGCGTCCAGCGACTCCAGGGCACCGGGCTGGGTGGCCCGCTGACAGAGCCGGGCCGACAGGCGCGAGCGCAGCTCGGCGGAGTTCGGAAGGCCGGTGAGGGAGTCGTGGGAGGCGCGGTGGGCGAGCTGGAGCTCGCGGCGCTTGCGCTCCTCGATGTCCTCGACGTGGGTGAGCAGGAAGCGGGGGCCGTCGGCGGCGTCCGCGACGACGCTGTTGCGCAGGGAGACCCAGACGTACGTACCGTCCCGGCGGCCGAGGCGCAGCTCGGCCCGGCCGCCCTCGGCGGAGGTCCTGAGCAGGGTGCCTATGTCCTCGGGGTGGACGAGGTCGGAGAAGGAGTAGCGGCGCATCGCGGAGGCGGGGCGGCCCAGCAGGCGGCACAGGGCGTCGTTGGTGCGCAGGATCCGGCCGTGCTGGTCGCCGCCCATCTCGGCGATCGCCATGCCGGAGGGGGCGTACTCGAAGGCCTGGCGGAAGCTTTCCTCACTGGCTCGCAGGGCCTGCTGCTCCCGCTCCAGGCGGAGCAGGGCGCGCTGCATGTTGGCCCTGAGGCGGGCGTTACTGATCGCGATGGCCGCCTGGAAGGCGTACATCTGCAGCGCCTCGCGGCCCCAGGCGCCGGGCCGGCGGCCGTTTCGCGGCCGGTCCACGGAGATCACCCCGAGCAGCTCACCGCAGGAGCCGCCCGGCCCGCCGGGCGTGTACATGGGGGCGAAGAGCCGGTCGGAGGGGTGCCACTCGTCCTCGAAGCGGGGGGCGGGGCCGTCGGTGAACCACTGGGGTACGTCGTCGTCGTCGAGCACCCAGCCCTCGGTGTGCGGTATGAACCGCAGGTCGCCCCAGGCCTCGCCCATGCTCAGGCGGCGCTCCCAGGAGGCGCGGGAGCCGACGCGGCCGGTGATCAGGGCCTCGGCGGCGGAGTTGCCGGAGAAGGCGGCGACCACGAGGTCGCCGTCGGGGCGTACGAGGTTCACGCACGCCATCTCGTATCCGAGGGCGTTGACCACGCCGTCCGCGACGGTCTGCAGTGTGTCCGCCAGGCTGCGTGCCGTGTTCATGTCGGCCATGACCTGGTGCAGCTGTCGCAGGGACGCAAGGCGGACATACGGCTCCGACTCGGTCTCCATGCTCGCCCTCCCCCCGAGACCTCGCAGCGAATCAAGGGTTCTCTTCGGCGTACTCTTCGGCGCTTCTTATCGCCACTGAATCACAGCGCGCTCCCCACTCGGTACACAGGGTCAACAATTCCTGCCTCTTGTGACTCAAGTCACAGGGGAACGTGAACAATTGAGTGGAGTTTATGCGTTTTCCCCGTGCTTTATCTGAACGCAGGCTTTGCGGGTGTGTGGACATGATGCACGAAGAGTCCGCCTCGGGAGTCGCGGCCAGGCACTGCGGGTCCTAGGACCTTTCTCCCGGCCTCCGTTCGGCCGGAGGCCCGATGCGGCTCGCCCGGGAGGGAGATTAGCGTTTCCGGCGTGCCGAACACTCCCCCAGCCCCGACCCTGCCCCCTGCCCCCACCGCCTCCGGGCATGCTGAGGGGGTGAGCAACGACGAGTTCCGGGCCGCGATGTCCCGGCTGGCCGCGGGCGTGGTCCTGGTGACCGCGCAGGAACCGCCGCTCGACCCGGACGACCCCGGGGCGCCGGCCGGCGAGGACGTCGGCATGACCGCGACCGCCTTCATGTCGGTCTCGCTGGACCCGCCGCTGGTCCTGGTCAGCCTGCGCGAGGGCTCCCGCATGGACGACCTGCTCGCCGAGCAGCCCCTGTGGGCCGTCTCCGTCCTCGGCGACAACCAGCGCCAGGTCGCGGGCCGCTTCGCCATGAAGGGCCGCGTCAGCGACCGCCTGCTCTTCGCGGACCTCCCCGTCACCCGCGGTGAGGTCACCGGCGCGCCCCTGGTCGGCGGCGCCCTGGCGACCCTGGAGTGCCGCACCGAGCAGCGGGTGACGGCCGGCGACCACACCCTGGTCATCGGCCGGGTGCTGACCGCCCGGCTGCCGAGTGCGGAGAGCGGTCCGTTGCTGTATTTCCGGGGCCGTTACCGGAAGTTGGGGTAATCGGAACCGCGGAATTTCGACGACGGCTTTGCGAAGGGCGTGCTCATGGTGCTTTGACGGCCTTCCGCGGGGTGCTGGAGCTGCGCTGGGAATGCGGCCCTCCCCGGCCCGGCGACAGCGGGGCGTGTCAGCCCCAGTTCCGTCCCGACCTGCCCCGCTTGGTCTCCGACCGCGCCTTCTTCTCCCGCAGCCGCCGCTCGTTGATCCCCCGGGGGATACGCGTGGGCCTGCGCGGCTTGGGCGGGGGTGCGGTGGCCTCGGCGAGGAGAGCCGCGAGGCGTACCACGGCGGCCTCGCGGTTGCGCCACTGGGAGCGGTGCTCGGAGGCGCGGACGGTGACGACACCGTCGACCAGCCGCCCGCCGAGCCGCTCCAGCGCCCGCCGCTTCCACACCTGCGGCAGGGCCTCGGTCTTCTCCAGGTCGAAGCGCAGCTCGACCTGCGAGTCACTGGTGTTGACATGCTGCCCGCCCGGTCCGGAGGAACGCGAGAAACGCCACATGAGCTCGGCCTCGGGCAGCGAGACGGAGCCGCGGATGACGTAGGGACCGGACATGCCGTCCATGTTCCCGTCTCCACCCGGTCCACGTCACCCGGATTTCCCCTTGGGTAAAAAAGGTAAAGGGACCCGGAACCATGGGGACCCCCCGCGGCGTTCTCCGGGGGGACGGTAGCTTCGTCCCCAGTGCGAAGCCCGTACTGACAAAACGAGGGAAGGGACTCCCAAACCATGGCTGTAAGCCTGTCCAAGGGCGGCAACGTCTCGCTCACCAAGGAAGCCCCGGGCCTGACCGCCGTCACCGTGGGCCTCGGCTGGGACGTCCGCACCACCACCGGCACTGACTTCGACCTGGACGCCTCCGCGATCGCGGTCAACACGCAGGGCAAGGTCTACTCGGACGCCCACTTCGTCTTCTTCAACAACAAGCAGACCCCGGACAACACCATCGTCCACACCGGCGACAACCGCACCGGCGAGGGCTCCGGCGACGACGAGGCCATCAACGTCAACCTCGCCGCGCTCCCGGCCGACGTCGACAAGGTCGTCTTCCCGGTCTCCATCTACGACGCCGAGAACCGCAACCAGAACTTCGGGCAGGTCCGCAACGCCTACATCCGCATCGTCAACCAGGCCGGCGGCGCCGAGATCGCCCGCTACGACCTCTCCGAGGACGCGGCCACCGAAACCGCCATGGTCTTCGGCGAGCTCTACCGCAACGGCGCCGAATGGAAGTTCCGCGCGGTCGGCCAGGGCTACGCCTCGGGCCTGGTGGGCATCGCGCAGGACTTCGGCGTCAACGTCTGAGGAGCACCGGCGTGTTGACGGAGACCCCGGCCGCGGTCGCCGAGCGGCCGGGGCTCCGCCGTGCCCCCGCGACAGCTTGCCCGTCGTGATCCTCGGGCCCCTGCCTCCCGCCCCCGGCCTCCCAGCTCCCCTCCTCACCGAACTCACCGCCCTCTACGCCTGGTGACCGGGCGCATCCGGACGCGGAGGTGCTGCCGGCGCGCAGCGGTGGGCGGCTCGTGGGGGTCGCCGCGACACTCGCCCGTCATCCCGGCCCGGCCGACCCGGACCCCTGGACAGGGCTGCTGACCGTGGATGCGCGCGTGCACGGGAAGGGGTACGGGCGACGGATCGCACGGTTGCTCGAGGACCGCTTCCGGAGCGACGGCCGGAGCGCCGTGCGTCTCGCCGTCCTCGACAGCAACCCCAGAGGGCTCGTCTTCTGGACGGCCCTCGGCTACGAGGTCGTGGACCGCCTGCGCGGTCCTGCGCAAGGTGCTGCGCACCCCGCGCCGCGCGGCCCGTATCGCCGTGGTCGACCCGCAGGGCTGCTGTGCGCGTGGGAGCACGACTTCACGCACTCGGGGATCCCCGTCCGCCGGCACGAGCACGTCTACGTCACCCGGGGCCCGCGCCGGGACCCGGCCGGTGCGCACCTGGCCGCCGCGCGCGCCGAGGACGGCGTCCTCAGCCCGCGCTGGTGGAGCAGGCGGGAACTCGCCGAGGAGGCCGAGCCGGTGTGGCCGCCGGGGCTGGCGCGGCTGCTGCGGGAGCGGGAGGCCTGAAGCCGGGCGGGGGAGCCGACAGCCGGGCGCCCGCGTCACGGATGCGCCGGTTTGCCGTCCCCGTACAGCCAGTCCGCCCAGATCGCGTCGAAGTCCTCGTCCGGGACCTGCTTCTCCACATACGCCGTGAAGTCGGCGGTGTCCGCGGTGCCGTGGCGATGGGTGGCGGCCCAGCCCTGGAGGATGTCGTAGAAGGTTTCGTCGCCGGCCTTCTGGCGGATCTTGTGCAGGACCATCGCGCCGCGCTGGTAGACGGGCGGTTCGGAGACGTGCGCGGCACTGGCCGGTTTCGCGGGCGGGAAGGCCCAGATGGCGTCGGGGTCGTCGAGGTCGCCGGAGGTGCCGTCGTAGAACGCGGTGAAGGTCTGCTGCACGGAGTCGCCGCCGTGGTCCTCCTGCCACAGCCACTCCGCGTACGTCGCGAACGCCTCGTTCAGCCACATGTCCCGCCAGCTCTTCGGGGTGACCGAGTCGCCGTACCACTGGTGGGCCAGTTCGTGGACGAGGGTCTCGGTGTCGGGGGCGCCGGGGTAGACCGGGCGGGTCTGCGTCTCCAGCGCGTAGCCCGCGTCCTCCGGGCGGTCGACGACCGCGCCGGTGGAGGAGAAGGGGTACGGGCCGAAGTTGTACTCCGCCCACTCCATGACCTCGGGGATCTTCGCCAGCACGTCGCGGCTCGCCTTGGCCTGGGTGGGGTCGACGGCCACGTACACGGGCAGGCCGTCCTCGGTGGTGGTGCGCGTGATGTCGTAACGGCCTATCGCGACCGTGGCGACGTAGCTCGCCATCGGCTCGGCGGCGTGCCACGCGAACGTCGTACGGCCGCCGGTAGTGCTCTCTCGCGTCAACTCGCCGTTGGACACGGCCCGCAGGCCCTTGGGGACGGTGACCGTGATGGCGTACGACGCCTTGTCGGAGGGGTGGTGGTTGCCGGGGAACCAGGTCATGGAACCGGTGGGTTCGCCGAGGGCGAGCGCGCCGTCGGCGGTGCGCAGCCAGCCCTCCTTGGCGCTGTCGGCGTCGGTGATCGTCTCCGGGGTGCCCGAGTAGCGCACCGTGGTGTCGAACGTCTCCCCCTCGTCCAGGTCGTCGTGCGGGCGGACGGTCAGCTCCTGGCCGGCCCGGCTCCAGCGGGCGTCCCGGCCCTCGACGGTGACCGCCTCGACGCGCAGGCCCTTCAGGTCGAGGTCGAAGGCGGACAGGTCCTTGGTGGCGCGGGCGGTGATCACCGCCTTTCCGGTGAGGTGGTGGCGGGCGGGGTCGAAGGAGAGGGTCAGGCCGTAGTGGGTGACGTCGTAGCCGCCGTTGCCCGCCTTCGGGAAGTACGGATCGCGCAGGCCGGAGCCGCCGGGGGCGCCGTGTACGCCGCCGTCGCACGCGGTGAGGGGGAGCGCGAGGGCCAGGAGGGCGGCGGTGAGCGGGACAAGGCGCGCGGATCTGGACATGTCGGCGATCTTATGGGGGACGCGCGCAGTGGGGTGCGGTACGGGACCGTGCGGCGGGCCCGTACCGGCGTGACACCATCACGTACGTGCTCGACATCGGCTACGCCCTCTCTACCCGCTTCCCCGACCCGCCCCAGACCGACTACCGGCGCGCGGACGTCCACGCCCTCCGCCACGACCTGTTCTGCGGAGACGTCTACCTCGCCGACACCGAGACGGACCGCGAGCTGTCCACAGCCTGGGGATGGGTGCCGGTGCTCGACTTCGCCTGGGCCCTGTGCGACATCGTCGAGCGCCTCGACCAGGATCCGGCGGGCTCCCGCGCCTCCCGCCCGCAGCGGGCCGAACTGGACTTCACCGAGTCCACCGACCGCATGCTCTTCGAGCGCCGCTTCGGCTGGGTGGACATCGAGTCCGACTGGATGCCGGCCGAGGAACCACCCCTCACCTTCTCCCACGCCGAACTCCGCCGCGAGGCCCGTGACTTCCTCCACGACCTCATCGCCGACCTGACCGACCTCCACGAGGACCTGTCGGACAACCCGGCGATCTGGACACTTCAGGCCCGCTTTCCGAGGGTGCCGTAGGGCGCCCTGAACGGCCTCGTCCTCAGTCGCCGGACGGGCTGGATGCCTCCACCCGAATCCCCAGCTCTCCCGCCAACACCGGCGCCAGGTCGACCAGTTGCCCCGGGCTGATCACCGCCCCCGCCAACCGCCCCACCCCCCGCGCGATCTCCAGCGAGGCGACCCCGCGCAGGTCCACGTCCGTCAGGGTCACACCGTTGAAGTCGGCGGCCTTCACGACGCAGTCGGTGAACTCCACGCGCTCCAAGCGGGCGTCGCCGAAGTCGGGTTCGACGAGGACGCAGTTTTCGAAGACGACGTCTGTGAGCCCGGCCTTGCGCAGGTTGAGGTAGTCGATCTTGCCGCCTCGGATCAGGACGCGTTCCAGGACGGCGCCGTGCAGTTGCGTCCCGCCGAGGCGGGCGTCGAGGAGTTCGACGTCACGGAGGGTCGACTCGCCGAGGTCGGTGCCGACACCCCGTATGCCGGAAAGGACCGTGTCCAGGACGCGTGCGTGGTGCAGCCGCGTCTCGTCCAGGGCGCACCCCGTCAGCGCGCAGTCCATGAACCGCGCGCCCGCGCCGTCCTGACCGGTGAGGTCCGCGTCGCGGAACTCCACCCCGTCGTAGTCCCCGTCCGGCTCCAGCTCGCCGCCGCCCCAGGGCTCCAGCGGCGGCAGCCGCAACTCCGGACGCCGTGCCGCCCGTACCGCGCTGCTCCCACCGGCCCCGCCGGTCGCCTTCCTCACCATGCCCCCATGCTGCACCCCGCCACTGACAATCGTCCCGACCTGTGAAAACACCGCCCATGTCCCGGACCGACGAGGGCCCGCACGCCCGCTGCAACGGCGGCGCCCACTCGACCTGGCTCGAGCAGCGCGATCCTCACCTACGAGGAGGTCGACGACCCCACCCCCGGCCCCGGCCAGGTCCGCATCGCCGTCGCCGCCGCCGGAGTACACCTCCTCGACGCCGCCCTCCGTGAAGGCGCCCAGGGACCACTGCCGGAGCCACCCGTCCTGCCCACCGTCTCCGGCCGCGAGGTCGCCGGCGTCGTCGACGCCCTCGGCGCCGGGGCCGACACGCGGTGGCTGGGCAGGCGCGTGGTCGCCCACCTCGGCTCCGCACCCGCCGGTTACGCCGAACTCGCCGTCACCGACGCCGCCCGCCTCCACGACATCCCCGCCGGCCTGGACTTCGCCGGCGCCGTCGCCATGATCGGCACCGGACGGACGGCCCTGGGCATCCTGCAGTTCACCGACCTCCACCCGGATTCCGTGGCCGTCGTCCCGGCCGCCGCCGGCGGCATCGGCACCCTCCTCGTCCAGTACGCCAAGCACGCCGGCGCCACCGTGATCGCACTCGCGGGCGGACCGGAGAAGACCGCCCTCGCCCGGACGCACGGCGCCGACCTCGCCGTCGACTGCACCGACCCGGCCTGGCCCGAGAAGGTCCGCGCCCACCTGGGCGGACGGCACGCCACCGTCGTCCTCGACGGCGTCGGCGGCGACATCGCCCGCGAGGCCGTCGCCCTGCTCGGCCCCGGCGGTCAGCACCTGGTCTTCGGCTGGTCCGCCGAAGGCATCCGCGACGGACACGCATACCTGGTGGAAGGCGTCTCCGAGCAGGTCCTCGGTCCGGCGATGCTCGGCCGCGCCGGCGGCCCCGACCCCCTGCGCACCCTCGAACTGCGCGCCCTCACCGAAGCCGCCGAAGGCCGCCTCAAGCCCGCCGTGACCCGCTTCCCGCTCGCCGAGGCAGCAGCCGCGCACCGGGCCCTCGAGACACGCCGGACGACAGGAAAGGTGGTGCTGGAACCATGACCAACCGGCCCGCCCGCGCAGATGCGACACCTGCCGATCCGTGGTCTTCTGACCGAGTGAGTGTCACCCGAAAGGGCGAAGCCACCCCGGACGCCGACCCCCGCCGCTGGTGGGGCCTGGTGATCATCGCGACGGCGCAGCTGATGGTGGTGCTGGACGCGACGATCGTGAACATCGCCCTTCCCTCCGCCCAGCACGACCTGAACATGTCCGACGGCAACCGCCAGTGGGTCATCACCGCCTACACCCTGGCCTTCGGCGGCCTGCTCCTGCTCGGCGGCCGCATCGCCGACCTCGTCGGCCGCAAACGCACCTTCGTCACCGGACTCATCGGCTTCGCCGGCGCCTCCGCACTCGGCGGCGCCGCCACCACCTCCGGCATGCTCTTCGGCGCCCGCGCCCTCCAGGGCGCCTTCGCCGCCGTACTCGCCCCCTCCGCGCTCAGCCTGCTCACCACCACCTTCACCGACCGCAAGGAACGCGGAAAAGCCTTCGGCATCTACGGCGCCCTCGCCGGCAACGGCGCCGCCATCGGCTTCATCGTCGGCGGTCTGCTCACCGAATACCTCAACTGGCGCTGGTGCCTGTACGTCAACGTCCCCATCGCCGTCATCGCGGTACTCGGCGCCTTCGCCCTCCTCCACGACCGCCCCGGCCACACCGGCGCCCGCCTCGACGTACCCGGCGTCCTGCTCGGCTGCGGCGGACTCGTCGCCCTCGTCCACGGCTTCAGCGAAGCCGAACCACGCGGCTGGACCGACCCCCTCGTCCTCACCCTCTTCGCGGCCGGCGTCCTCCTGCTCACCACCTTCGTCCGGTGGCAGACCCGGGCCCCGATGCCCCTGCTCCCCCTGCACATCCTCAAGGACCGCAACCGCGCCGGCTGCTGCCTCACCATGGCCCTGGCCACCATCGGCATGTTCGGCCTGTTCCTGTTCATGACCTACTACCTCCAGGTCATCCTCGGCTACTCACCGGTCAGAACAGGCCTCGCCTTCCTCCCCCTGACCGCCGCCATCATCATCGGCTCGACCCAGATATCCGCCCGGCTCCTGCAGCGCGCCGCCCCCCGCGCCCTCATGGTCCCCGGCATGGTCCTCGCCGCCGGCGGCATGCTCGTCCTCACCCGCATGACGGTCCACTCCGCCTACGCCACCGAGATCCTCCCCGCCCTCCTCCTCATAGGCCTCGGCATGGGCCTCACCTTCATGCCCGTCTTCGCCACCGCCACCGCAGGCGTCGGCCCCCAGGACTCCGGCGTCACCTCCGCCACCGTCAACACCTCCCAGCAGGTCGGCGGCTCCATCGGCACGGCCCTGCTCAACACCATCGCCACCACCAGCAGCGCCGCCTACATCACCGCCCACCTCCACACCCCCGCCCAGAAAGCCACCGTGATCCCCGCCGGCGTCGTCCACGGCTACACCGTCGCCATCTGGTGGGCCGCCGGCGTCATGCTCCTGGCCGGCCTCGTCGCCGGCCTCATGGTCACCGCGAAACCCCCCGAACACGGAGCACCGGCACAGACACCGGTATCCGAGTCAGTGACCTGACGCCGCCCCGCCCAGCGCCGCCAGCGCCTCGCCCGTCAGCCGGTACACCGTCCACTCGTCCTGCGGACGCGCCCCCAAGGACTCGTAGAACCCGATCGCCGGCCGGTTCCAGTCCAGCACCGACCACTCCAGCCGCCCGTACCCCCGCTCCACACAGATACGGGCCAACTCGGCCAGCAACGCCCTCCCGTGCCCGCCGCCCCGCGCCTGCGGACGGACATACAGATCCTCCAAATAGAGGCCGTGCACACCCCGCCACGTCGAGAAGTTCAGGAACCACAGCGCGAACCCGGCCGTCTCCCCGGTCGAATCGTCCACAGCCATGTGCGCGAACACCGCGGGCCGCTCGCCGAACAACGCCTCCCGCAACTGCTCCGGGGACGCCTTCGCCTCCTGCGGGGCCTTCTCGTACTCGGCCAGCTCACGGATCAGGGCATGGATGACGGGGACGTCGGCGGGGGTCGCGGCACGAATCATGGGGCGAGGCTAACCCCGCGGTCCCAGCAAGCGCCGCCCGATCTCCAGTTGGCGTTCCTCCAGCCCCGTAAACCGGAGCTTCAGCACCGCCGGGGTGCCGTCGACGCGGGCGACGACCGGCAGCACCAGGGCGCTGACGCCGTACGTCGACGGGCCGTCCAGACGCAGCCCCCAGCGTTCGAGGGAGGCGGCCGCCAGATCCGGCAGCCGGGTGACGAAGGCCCGTCCGGCCGCCCCGTTGTACTTCTCCTGTGCCGCCGCCAGCTCGCCCGGAATGTCGATCATCCGCCGGACGATACTGGTCTGCGTGAATCGGCTCATGCGAGTTAACGGGGTTGCGAACAGGGTGTGGGCATGGGTCCGCAGGGCTCCCGGCACATATGTCTGGCTAGGGATCCTGTTCTTCACGACAGTCGCCCTGCACCACATGTCACCGGAGTTCGAGCAGCACTTCCTGCGGCAGCGGTCGACGAACATCCACGAGCTGTCGCAGAACCCGGTGCGGGTGCTCATCGCCAGCGCGATGTGGACGGAAAGCGGGCACTGGCTGCCGTACGCGGCCCTGTACACCGTCTTCCACGCGCCGGCCGAACGCTGGCTGGGCACCGCCCGCTGGCTGGTGGTGTGCGTGGCCGCGCACGTGCTGGCGACCCTGATCAGCGAGGGCGCCCTGCTGAAGGCGATCCGGGACGGGATGGCGCCGCACTCGGCGGTCAACACGCTCGATGTGGGCGTGAGTTACGCGCTGGCCGGGGTGGTCGCCGTGCTCACGTACCGGATCGCGGCGCCGTGGCGGTACCCGTACCTGGCGGTCGTGGTGGTCGTCTTCCTGGCACCGCTGACCACCGGCCCCACCTTCACCGACCTCGGACACTTCGTCTCCGTACTCATCGGACTCGCCTGTTATCCGCTGGTCAGAGGGCGGGAAAAAGCACGGAATCCGAAGCAGACACTGGCCGCTCCCAGGGGTTAACGTCCGCGCATGAGCAGCTCGGCAAGCAATGTCGTGAACGGCGGCATCTCCTTCTGGTACGCGGACGACGGTCTCCCGGCGGCGCGGGAGCCGCTGGACGGCGACGCCTCCGCCGATGTCGTGATCGTCGGGGGCGGGTACACGGGACTGTGGACCGCCTACTACCTCAAGAAGGCGGCCCCCTTCCTGCGCATCACCGTCCTGGAGCGGAAGTTCTGCGGGTACGGCGCCTCGGGCCGCAACGGCGGCTGGCTGTACAACGGCATCGCGGGCCGCGACCGGTACGCCAAGCTGCACGGCCGCGACGCCGCGGTGCGCCTGCAGAAGGCGATGAACGACACCGTCGACGAGGTGGTCGCGGTCGCCGGGACGGAGGGCGTCGACGCGGACGTGCACAAGGGCGGCGTACTCGAAGTCGCCACCACCCCCGCCCAGTTGGCGCGCCTGAAGGCCTTCCACGAGCACGAGCTGTCCTACGGGGAGAAGGACCGCGAGCTGTACGGCGCCCGCGAGACCGCCGAGCGGATCCGGGTCGCGGACGCGGTCGGGTCGACGTGGACGCCGCACGGGGCACGGCTGCACCCGGTGAAACTGGTGAAGGGCCTCACAGCGGCCGTGGAGGCGCTCGGGGTGACCATCCACGAGTCGACGCCGGTGACGCAGATCCGGCCCAAGCACGCGGTGACGCCGTACGGCACGGTCCGCGCACCCTACGTCCTGCGGTGCACCGAGGGCTTCACGGCCTCACTCAAGGGGCAGCGGCGCACCTGGCTCCCCATGAACTCCTCCATGATCGCCACCGAGCCGCTGACGGAGGAGCAGTGGGCGGCGATCGGCTGGGACGGGCGGGAGACGCTGGGCGACATGGCGCACGCCTACATGTACGCGCAGCGCACCGCGGACGGGCGGATCGCGCTGGGCGGACGCGGGGTGCCGTACCGCTTCGGCTCGCGGACCGACAACGGCGGCCGCACCCAGGACGCGACCGTCGAGGCGCTGCGGGACATCCTGGTGCGCTTCTTCCCGTCGCTGGCCGGGGTGCGGGTCGAGCACGCCTGGTCGGGAGTGCTCGGGGTGCCGCGCGACTGGTGTGCGACGGTCACCCTGGACCGTGCGACGGGGCTCGGCTGGGCGGGCGGGTACGTCGGTTCGGGCGTGACCACGACGAATCTCGCCGCGCGGACGTTGCGGGACCTGGTGCAGCAGGACTCCGGGCAGGGCGGCCGGACGGAGCTGACGGAACTGCCGTGGGTGAACCACAAGGTGCGCAAGTGGGAGCCGGAGCCGTTGCGGTGGCTGGGCGTTCAGGGGATGTACGCGACTTATCGGGCGGCGGACCGGCGGGAGCGGTCGCGGCCGAGCGGGGAGTCGTCGCGGTTGGCCCGGGTGGCTGATCGGGTGGCGGGGCGGCACTGAGCGACACGTGGTTCGCTGAAGCGAATGCAGTAACCTGCGAAGCCCAGGTCAGACGGGGTCTGACCTGGGCTTTCTTGAGCCGCCTGTCGGAATCGAACCGACGACCTGGAGCTTACAAGGCACCCGCTCTGCCAACTGAGCTAAGGCGGCACGGCATCCGATCACGTCGCTGCGTGAAGGCCGCTCCACTCTACACAGAGCCGCTTTCCTCAAGCCACGAAGTTCTCCACTGCTTGCGGCATCAACACCGTGCGTGACCATCGCTGGGAGCGGCTGCTGCGGTACGGACCGACGGGCCGTCGGCCGGAAAGCCTGTGGAGTCCGCGTAAGAGCCGGTCAGGTACAGCTCGCCAGGGCTGTGCGTGATCGGCGGTGGACGGTGAAGCAGGAAGCGTTGGGGCAAGGTCAAAAGTGGGGCGCTCTGCCACCTCCGAAATCTTCCGCGAAGTTCACACCCCCCGGACTACTGACAGACCAGGTGAACCCCAGGTACCGTCCTGACCCAGTTCACCCCGGTGGACTACACCAACCAACCACCTTCCTACTCGGATCGTCCGGCACGTTCCTGCCGGTAGAAGGGGGCCCATTCACCATGGCCACTGTCTCGTTCGACAAGGCGACCCGGATCTACCCGGGTTCCACCAAGCCCGCCGTCGACGCGCTCGAGATCGACATCGAGGACGGCGAGTTTCTCGTCCTGGTCGGCCCGTCGGGTTGCGGCAAGTCCACCTCGCTCCGGATGCTCGCGGGGCTCGAGGACGTGAACGCCGGCGCCATCCGCATCGGTGACCGCGACGTCACACACCTGCCGCCGAAGGACCGGGACATCGCCATGGTGTTCCAGAACTACGCGCTCTACCCGCACATGACGGTCGCCGACAACATGGGCTTCGCGCTCAAGATCGCGGGCGTCAACAAGGCGGAGATCCGGCAGAAGGTCGAGGAGGCCGCGAAGATCCTCGACCTCACGGAGTATCTGGACCGCAAGCCGAAGGCGCTCTCCGGCGGACAGCGCCAGCGTGTCGCGATGGGTCGCGCGATCGTGCGTGAGCCGCAGGTGTTCCTCATGGACGAGCCGCTGTCCAACCTGGACGCCAAGCTCCGTGTCTCCACCCGTACGCAGATCGCGTCGCTGCAGCGCCGTCTCGGCATCACCACCGTCTACGTCACCCACGACCAGGTCGAGGCCATGACGATGGGCGACCGGGTGGCCGTGCTCAAGGACGGCATCCTCCAGCAGGTGGACTCACCGCGGAGCATGTACGACCGCCCCGCCAACCTCTTCGTCGCGGGCTTCATCGGCTCCCCGGCGATGAACCTGGTCGAGGTCCCGATCACCGACGGCGGTGTGAAGTTCGGCAACAGCGTCGTGCCCGTCAACCGGGACGCGCTGAAGGCCGCCGCCGACAAGGGTGACCGTACGGTGACGGTGGGTGTCCGGCCCGAGCACTTCGACGTGGTCGAGCACAACGGCGCCGCCGCCGCCTCCCTGTCCAAGGACACCGAGGACGCGCCGGCCGGTCTCGCGGTCTCCGTGAACGTCGTGGAGGAGCTCGGCGCCGACGGTTACGTCTACGGCACCGCCGAGGTCGGCGGCGAGCCGAAGGACCTGGTGGTCCGCGTCAACGGGCGTCAGGTGCCGGAGAAGGGCGCGCAGCTGCACGTCGTGCCGCGGCCGGGCGAGACCCACGTGTTCTCGACCTCCACGGGTGAGCGGCTCTCCGACTGATCCGGCGTCCACCGGTCGCCTGAGACAAACCCCCGTCCCGGGTGACATCACCCAGGTTGCCGAAGAGGGCCCCGCAGCCTGCTGCGGGGCCCTCTTCGGTGCCGGCGAATACCCCGGCAAGGGGGTCTTTTCGAGCAGCGTGCGTCAACGCCCTACCCGAAAAGGGGCGCCTCCCCATCCCCCGAACCGGTGACTGAATGTCGCCAAATCATTACCACACGCTACCCTCACACGCGTGAAGCACTCCACCAACCAACAGACGCGACGCGGCCACCGGGGCCCTGCCCGCCGGATCGGCCGCACCCTCGCCCTCGTCCTGCCCGTCGTCCTGGTGCTTTCCGGGACCCTCGCGGTCACCCGGGTCAACTGGTCGGGGAATCCCTCGAACTCGGTGCTGACCGCCTCGGACGTCTCCTCCGCGGGCGTGTCCTCCCGGACCGTCACGCGCGCCCCTCAGGACGTGCTGCGCGACCAGCTGATGGGCGAGCTGCAGGAGAAGAACCCGGGCGTCGTCCTCACCCACCTCCAGCAGGCCGTCAACGGGCACCCGGCGCTGGCCAGGCACTGCACCTCGATCGCCCGTGCCCTGGGCAGGGCCGCGGTGCGCATCTACGGCGCCTCGCACGCGCAGTCGTACGCCCGCCCGGTGTGCGACACGTCCTTCGCCTCGGGGGTGCTGGCCGCGTCGCACAGCTGACCCCGGAAGGAAGAGTAAGCAGGTAACGGCTGCTTAAGGAGCCCGTTGCGGCCACGAACCGCGCGTGGGGCGCCGCGTACAGTTCGGTCATGACCGATCCGAATGCCGCGTCGCGCCCCACTCAAGCCGTTGTCCTGGCAGGTGGCCAGGGTTCCCGGCTGCGTCCGTACACCGACGACCGGCCCAAGCCGATGGTCGAGATTCCCGGCACGGGCAGTCCGATCATCGGCCATCAGTTGTCCTGGCTCGCCGAGGAGGGCGTGACGGACGTGGTGGTCTCCTGCGGCCACCTCGCCGACGTACTGCAGAAGTGGCTGGACACGGCCGATCTGCCCGTCAACGTGACCACCGTCGTGGAGTCCGAGCCCCTCGGCCGCGGTGGCGGTCTGAAGTACGCGGCCGCACGCCTCCCGCACCCGGACCGTGCCTGGTACGCCACCAACGGCGACATCTGGACCCGTTTCTCGCTCCGCGACATGGCGGACTTCCACACCGAGCGCGACGCCGTCGCGACGCTCGCGCTGGCCCGGCCGCGCATTCCGTGGGGTGCGGTGAAGACGGACGGCTTCGGGCACATCACTGACTTCATCGAGGCCCCGCCGTCGACCTTCGAGATCAACGCGGGTGTCTACGTCTTCGCGCCTGAGTTCGCCGGTCTGCTGCCCGAGCGCGGTGACCATGAGCGCACCACGTTCCCGCATCTGGCCCGTGAGCGCCGGCTGGCCGGTTTCCCGATTCCGCAGGGCGCGTACTGGCGCGCCATCGACACGGCGAAGGACCTGACGGAGGCGGCGAAGGAGCTGGCGGCGCTGGGGCGTTGACCGGCCCCGGGGTACGCGGCCCTTGGGGGTACGTGGACGGGGTCCCGCACATCGACTGTGCGGGACCCCGTTGTCGTACCGGGAGCCGGTGCGGGTTATCCGAGAAGGCCGCCCACCAGGCCCGGCTGGCCCGAGGAGGAGCTGTCGCCGCCGGTGGAGCCGCCGCCGCTGCCGCCGGTCGCGGTGCCGCCGGAGGTCGGGCCGGCGCTGGTGCTGGGCGCCTGCTGGGCCGGGGAGGTGTGCTGCGGCGGGGCCTGGCCCGCGGTGCCCTGGGTCTGGCTGGGGGTGCCGCCGGTGACGGTGCGGGTGGCGCCGGGGGTGGTGGCGGTGCCGGACGGACTGGCACCGGCGGTGGCGCCGTCGCTGGGCGAGGTGGAGGCAGCCGGTGTCTTCTTGTGCCGTTTGCCGGGGTCCTGGGCGAGCGGGGAGCCGGGCAGGTTGTTGCGGGGGGCTTCGCCGGGGCCGGGGACGACCACGCGGTCGGCGTCGCGGACGGCGCCGCCGAGGAGGGAGCCGACGAGGAAGGTGAGGCCGATGGTGATGGCGGTGATGGGGGCGCCGCGGCGCAGGACGTAGCGGCGCAGTTCCCAGATGTCGGAGCGGGGGCCGAGGGTGCGCCAGGCCCGGCCGGCGAGGCGGCCGTCGATGGAGTAGACGGGGGCGCCGGCGATGATCAGGGGGGACCAGGCGGCGAGGTAGATGATGTCGGGGGCGTCGTAGGCGGCGACGCTCTTCCAGCTGACGGTGACGATGAGGGCGGCGGAGAGCATGGCGCCGACGGCGGCGGCGACGCGCTGCCAGCAGCCGAGGATGGTGAGGACGCCGACGATGACCTGGAGGAAGGCGATGACGAGTCCGGCGCCGATGGGGTGCTGGAGGGCGAACTGACGGAGGGGTTCGGCGACTTCCCAGGGGTGCAGGGTGTTGAGCCACTTGACCATGGAGCCGCGTTCGCCGCCGTCGAAGTAGACGGGGTCGCAGAGCTTGCCCATGCCGGCGTAGATGGAGATGAAGCCGAGGAAGATGCGCAGGGGGAGCAGGACGACGCCGAGGTTCATACGGCGGCCGGGGAAGTAGGCGTGCCGGGCCGGGTCGTCGCCGTGGCGTTTGGCGGGGGGCTCGGCCGGTTCGTCCTCGGCCGGGTCCGCGAAGTGGTCGTCGGGGTGGGCGGGTTCGTCGTAGGCGCTGCCCGCGGTGCGCATGTGGGGCAGGAGGCGGGTCTCTCCGGCGGCGGGGAGGCGCTGGTGGCCGACGACGGGGGTTTCGACGGTCTGTTCCAGCTCGTCGTAAGTGTCGCCGTAGGTGTCGCCGTAGGTGTCGCCGTAGCCGGGGTTGTAGCCGCCGCTGTCGGCGACGCGCGGGATGACCTGGGTGTCTCCGGCGTCGGCGGTGGCTTCTTCGGCGTGGCGGACGCTGCCGCCCCGCACGGCCTGGAGCAGCCGGTGGGCGCCGGTGTCGTCGGGGGCGGAGCGGCCGCTCCAGACGACGGGGCGGCGGCGGGCGGCGGCGCCCACGGCCGGGATGCGGGCGGTGTCCTCGGTGGCGCTCGAGTACCGGGCGATCCGTTGTGATTGGGTTCGCCGTGTCGAGGCGCCCAGCTGCACGCGGAAGCTCGCGTGATTGACGATGACCTGCGCCGGATCGCTCGGCACCTTCACCATGCTCAGCGCGGGAGCGTCGTCGAATCCCGACGAGCGGTCCCCCGTGGGTGTGCGGGGTGTTCTGGTGTCCACACTCATCTAACCGAGTGACGCGGTGTTAGGACACTGCTTTGGCCGGTCGGAAGTGTCCGGACCGCGTCAAGCCCGCACGTGCCGCCCGGATTGCCCCGCACAGGGTGACCCCGGGCACGTCTGTTCAGGCGCGCCTGCGGGCCGCCTCGTACAGGACGATCCCCGCCGCCACGCCCGCGTTCAGCGACTCCGCGCCGCCCGGCATCGGGATGCGGACCCGGAAGTCGCAGGTCTCCCCGACCAGCCGGGACAGGCCCTTGCCCTCGCTGCCGACGACGATGGCGACCGGGCCGCCGAGGGCTTCGAGGTCGCCGAGTTCGACGTCGCCGTCGGCGGCGAGGCCGACGACCACGATGCCGGCCTTCCTGTAGGCCTCGAGGGCGCGGGTGAGGTTGGTGGCGCGGGCGACCGGTGTACGGGCGGCGGTGCCGGCCGAGGTCTTCCAGGCGCCGGCGGACATGCCGGCGGCGCGCCGTTCGGGTACGACGACGCCGTGGCCGCCGAAGGCGGAGACGGAGCGGACGACGGCGCCGAGGTTGCGCGGGTCGGTGACGCCGTCGAGGGCGACGATGAGGGGGTCCTCGCCCTCGTCGTAGGCGGCGTCGGCGAGGTCCTGGGGGTGGGCGTACTCGTAGGGCGGGACCTGGAGGACGAGGCCCTGGTGGTTGAGCCCGTTGGTCATCCGGTCGAGCTCGGGGCGGGGGGCCTCCATGAGGTTGATGCCGCCGCGCTCGGCGGCGAGCTGCAGCGCCTCCCGCACGCGCTCGTCGTTGTCGATGAACTGCTGGACGTAGAGCGTGGAGGCGGGGACGCCCTCGCGCAGTGCCTCGACGACGGGGTTGCGGCCGACGACCAGTTCGGAGGCGGACCTGCCGCCACGGCCCCGGGCCGTGGGACGGCGCACGGCCTGCTTCGCCTTGGCGTTGGCGATGCGGTTCTTCTTGTGGCCCTTGCGCATCTCGGCGGGCGGGGTCGGCCCCCTGCCCTCCAGGCCCTTGCGCCGCTGGCCGCCACTGCCGACCTGCGCGCCCTTCTTGCCGGACATGCGGCGGTTGTGAGCGGCCATGACCTACCTGTCTGTGTGAGGCGTGCGGATGTACGTCTTTGCAGTGTGCCGCCCGGAGCGCCGGGCGGCACAATCGATCAAGAAAGGATCAGCGCGGGCCGAGGCTCCAGCGGGGTCCCGAGGGGCTGTCCTCGATGGTGAGGCCGGACTGGTTGAGCTGGTCTCGGAGGGCGTCGGCGGTGGCCCAGTCCTTGCGGGAGCGGGCGGCCTCGCGCTGGTCGAGGACCATACGGACCAGGGTGTCGACCACTCCGTGCAGGTCTTCGCCTCTGTCGCCGCCCTCGCCGGCCCAGTGCTCGTCGAGCGGGTCGAGGCCGAGGACGCCGAGCATGGCGCGTACTTCGGCGAGCCGGGCGACGGCTGCTTCCTTGTCGTCGGCGGCGAGGGCGGAGTTGCCCTGCCGGACGGTGGTGTGCACGACGGCGAGGGCCTGGGGGACGCCGAAGTCGTCGTCCATGGCCTCGGCGAAGGCTGGCGGGACCTGGGCGGCGGGCTCGACGGCTCCCCCGGCCTTCTCCACCACGCGCTGTACGAAGCCCTCGATGCGGGCGAACGCGGACTCGGCCTCGCGCAGGGACTCCTCGCTGTACTCGATCATCGAGCGGTAGTGCGGAGTGCCGAGGTAGTAGCGCAGGACGATGGGGCGCCACTGCTTGACCATCTCGGAGACGAGGACGGAGTTGCCGAGGGACTTGGCCATCTTCTCGCCGGCGATCGTGACCCAGGCGTTGTGCAGCCAGTACCGGGCGAAGTCGTCGCCGAAGGCCTTGGCCTGGGCGATCTCGTTCTCGTGGTGCGGGAAGATCAGATCGATGCCGCCGCCGTGGATGTCGAAGGCGGAGCCCAGGTACTTGTGGGCCATGGCCGAGCACTCCAGGTGCCAGCCGGGACGGCCGGGGCCCCAGGGGGTCGGCCAGGTCGGCTCGCCGGGCTTGGCGGTCTTCCACATGGCGAAGTCCCGGGGGTCGCGCTTGCCGGTCTCGCCGGTGCCGGAAGGCTGCTGGAGGTTGTCCAGTTCCTGCCGGGACAGCTGGAGGTAGCCGGGGAAGGAGCGTACGTCGAAGTAGACGTTGCCGTCGGCCTCGTAGGCGTGCCCCCGCTCGATGAGCGTCCGCATCATCTCGATCATCTCGGGCACGTGGCCGGTGGCGCGGGGTTCGTACGTCGGCGGGAGGCAGCCGAGTGCGGCGTAACCGTCGTTGAAGGCGCGCTCGTTCTCGTACCCGATCGCCCACCAGGGCCGGTTCTGCTCGTGGGCCTTGGTGATGATCTTGTCGTCGATGTCGGTGACGTTGCGGATGAACGTGACGTCGTAGCCGCGGTATTCGAACCAGCGGCGCATGATGTCGAAGTTCAGCCCGGACCTGATGTGCCCGATGTGCGGCGGTGCCTGCACGGTGGCACCACACAGGTAGATCGAGACACAGCCCGGCGTGAGCGGGGTGAAGTCACGGATCTGCCGGGCGCTGGTGTCGTACAGGCGAATGGTCACCACTCCAGGGTAGTGGGCGTGGGGCAGTGCCTTGCGACCCTTGTGCCGAAGGGCCGCGTTTTCGTGACACCGGTGTGTGGCATCGCGAGGTCTGTCAGAGGCTGCCGAGGACCTTGCGGGGTGTGATCCGGACGACGACCCGCTCGGCGTCCTGGGAGGAGGCCGGGTTGAACTCGGCGTACTTCTTGCCGGTGTACTTCAGCGACAGCTCGTCGATCAGTTCCCCGCCGCCCTCGGTGGTCAGCTCCGCGCCGCCCCGGATCTCGGCGTACTCGTACGGGGACTCGGGGTCCTGGACGACGACGCTGACCCGGGGGTCCCGGTCGAGGTTCTTCTTCTTGCGGCGGTCGACGGTGGTGGAGATCAGGAGCTGGTCGCCGTCGCGCTTCACCCACACCGGGGAGAGCTGGGCGCTGCCGTCGGGCTGGACGGTGCCGAGGACGACGAAGACCGGGCTGTCGAGCAGGGCCTTGAGGCGGTCGGAGAGAGCGGCGGGCATGGGGGTACCTCCGGGACCTTAGGTCACTGGCCACTGCCGGGTACCCGCACACGCACTCAGCTCACCCGCGCCACGAGCGCGGTCGCCACCGCCATGAGGCCCTCCTCGCGGCCGGGGAAGCCCAGCCCGTCGGTGGTGGCCCCGGAGACGGAGACGGGGGCGCCGACCGCCTCGGAGAGGACCTTCTGGGCCTCGTCCCGGCGCTTGCCGATCTTCGGGCGGGGGCCGACCACCTGGACGGCGACGTTGCCGATCCGGAAGCCGGCCTCGCGGACGATGCGGGCGGCCTCGGCCAGCAGGGTGATCCCGGAGGCGCCGGACCACTCGGGGCGTCCGGTGCCGAAGTGCCGGCCCAGGTCGCCGAGGCCGGCGGCCGAGAAGAGGGCGTTGCAGGCGGCGTGGGCGACGACGTCGGCGTCGGAGTGTCCGGCAAGGCCGGGGCCCTCGCCCTCCCACTTCAGGCCGGCGCACCACAGCTCGCGGCCGTCCTCGAAGGCGTGGATGTCGGTGCCGATGCCGACCTGGGGCAGGACCGGCAGTGCCTCAGAAGCCATCGTTGAGCCTCCTGCGGGCGAGGACCGCCTCGGCGAGGACGAGGTCGAGCGGGCGGGTGACCTTGAAGGCCTCCTCGTGGCCGGGGACGGTCACCACGCGCAGGCCGAGCTGTTCGACCATGCTCGCGTCGTCGGTGACGTCGCCGGTGACGGTCTCGTGGGCGCGGACGAGGGTGTCGCGGTCGAAGCCCTGGGGGGTCTGCACGGCGCGCAGCCGGGACCGCTCGGGGGTGGCCACGACCGGTTCCGGCTCGCCGGGGGCGGCGGCCGGCTCGACCTCCTTGACGGTGTCGGCGAGGGGCAGTGCGGGGACGACGGCCGGGGCTCCGTCCCGTACCGCCTCGATGACGGCGTCGACGGTGTCCACGGGGACCAGGGGGCGGGCGGCGTCGTGCACCAGCACGATGCCGTGGTCGGGCGGGACCGCGTCGAGGCCGAGCCTGACGGACTCCTGGCGGGTCTGGCCGCCGGGGACGACCAGGAAGTCCGTCCGCTCGGGCAGGGCGTGCGCGTCGAGGAGGGACTTGACCTCGGCGGCGCCGTCGGGCGGGGCCACGACGATCACCAGGGAGACGGCTCGGGAGGCGGCCATCGCGCGGACCGCGTGGACGAGCATGGGTGTGCCGCCCAGCGCGCGGAGCGCCTTGGGGGCGCCCGGACCGAGGCGTACGCCCCGGCCGGCGGCCGGAATCACGGCGGCGACGGGCGCCGGCGCGGGCGAAGGGCGCGAATCGTCAGACATCGGTTCCTGTCAGGTTTGTGTGCGGGAGGCCCTGCCCTCAGACCGGCGTCGTCCGCCCGAAGGGCGGGCCGGGCGGCGGCGACGGGGGTCCCCCGCGCGAGCGAGGCCGAGCGTGAGGAAATACGTTCCGGACGCCACCCGGCAGACGCCGGTTTGACGGCGGGGCCTGCTTGGGTATGGCCTCAGCGTGCCATCGGGCGCGCGTCTTGACCGGACCCTTCCGTGACACCGGTCGAGCCGGCCGCCTGGGCGGCACGACCAGTACCGGGGGCTTCCCCCGTGGCATTCGGCATCGCGCACGTCATCCGGGTACGAACATGCCGCAGCGCCCGGCGACAGGTGGTGTGTCATCGGGCACCGCGGCAGTTCACTGTGAGCGTGCTGACCGGAGAGGGCCTGCCGGAGGCCGGTCCGTCAGGACGCGAGGACCTCGTCGAGCAGGGCCTCGGCCTTGTCCTCGTTGGTGTTCTCCGCGAGGGCGAGCTCGCTCACCAGGATCTGGCGAGCCTTGGCGAGCATGCGCTTCTCACCGGCGGAGAGTCCGCGCTCGCGCTCACGACGCCACAGGTCACGCACGACTTCCGCGACCTTGATGACATCGCCGGAGGCGAGCTTCTCCAGATTTGCCTTGTAACGACGGGACCAGTTCGTGGGCTCCTCGGCGTACGGCGCGCGCAGCACCTCGAAGACCCGGTCCAGCCCGTCCTGACCGACCACATCACGCACGCCGACGAACTCCGCATTGTCCGCTGGCACACGTACCGTCAGGTCACCCTGGGCGACCTTCAGCACCAAGTAGGTCTTGTCCACGCCTTTGATCTGGCGAGTTTCGATGGCCTCGATCAGCGCGGCCCCGTGATGGGGATAGACCACGGTGTCGCCAACCTTGAACGTCATGTGACAGGTACCCCTTCCGTGGCTATCCAGGGTAACACGGATACGGCGTCTTCTGAATGGCGTTTTCGCAGGTCAGGGCATATCTCGGGGCTTGACAACTGCGACAGGAACGTGCTTCGGAAGGTCCGCGGAAGCAGGTATTCGCAGGTCGGAGCGGCTGTCCGGGCGGGGCGAAACGCGTACGTTACACACATCCGGAGGCCCCTCCAAGCGGCTGAACGTCCGCATTTGTCCGGTCCCAAGCGTGCGACTTCCGCTACTCCGTTCGGCGTCTGCGGCGGGTACGAGACGAATCCGGAATTGATCAGCAGCGCCAGCCGATCGGCCGCGCGATCGACGTACTGATCGGTAGGTGATCGATATCCGGGTGGCCACGCATTCCTTCACGGATATTTTGCGAGCCGTGTTATGTGAATGCGGGACGAGACCGCGGTCAATCTGGATCGGGGGTCACTCGCGGGGCACGGGGTACCCCCTGCATGAGGGAAGCGCGGACGTTGGGGAGGGTCGGGTGCGGCCGCCCGGGAACGGCTCGGTAACCTGAAGCCGCTGACAGACACTTAGGGCGGCTTTATAAGGAGGCCGCCCCTGCGTTCAAGGAGTTGCCGCCGCCGTGAGCAGCAGCCTTCGACGCGGCGCCCTCGCCGCCTCCGCCATCGCGTTCTCGATCGCCTCGCTCGCCGCCTGCGGGGCCGGCAACGACTCCCAGACCCTGGAGATCAAGCCGGACAACGCGGCGGTCTCGGTGGGCCCCATCAAGGTGCAGAACGCCGTGGTCATCACGCAGCCCGACCAGCGTTCGACGGGCCCCGCCGTGATCTCCGCCACCATCTTCAACGGCGGCCCGGCCAAGCAGACCCTGCAGTCGATCTCCATCGCCGGCACCGGCAAGACCGCCAAGCTCACCCCGGCCAAGGGCAAGGACCTGAGCATCCCGGCCGGCGGCTCGCTGATCCTCGGCGGCCAGGGCAACGCCTCCGCGGTGCTGGAGAGCAGCCGCGAGGCCCTCCAGGACGGCAACGCCCAGAAGATCACCTTCACCCTGAGCTCGACCGGCGACGTGAGCCTGCGCGCCTTCGTCTTCCCGGCCACGGGTTACTTCAGCAAGTGGGGCCCGAGCCAGATCCCGACCTCCCCGGCCTCCCCCTCGACCTCCACGTCGCCGGCCGCGGGCGCCACCGCGAGCGAGAGCGGCAAGCCGTCGAAGGACTCGTCCGCCTCCGCGACGGAGTCCCCGGCCGCCGGTACGACCCCGAGCGACTCCGCGTCGGCGTCCGCCGCGGGCCGCTGAGCGGTCGCACCCGCACACGCACGACGGGCGGCACCCCTGCGGGGGCGCCGCCCTTCTGTCGTGCGACCGGATCTCAGGGCTCGAACTTGTAGCCCAGGCCCCGCACCGTCACCAGATACCGCGGCGCCCCCGGGTCCGGCTCGATCTTGGCGCGCAGGCGCTTGACGTGGACGTCCAGGGTCTTGGTGTCGCCGACGTAGTCGGCGCCCCAGACACGGTCGATGAGCTGCATGCGGGT
Organism: Streptomyces sp. NPDC051636; assembly: GCF_044453765.1. Taxonomy (NCBI): domain Bacteria; kingdom Bacillati; phylum Actinomycetota; class Actinomycetes; order Kitasatosporales; family Streptomycetaceae; genus Streptomyces; species Streptomyces sp. NPDC051636. Next base: position 85,174 of record NZ_JBITDA010000014.1, read on the forward strand.
CAGGACGCGGCCGGCGTTGCGCAGCAGCATCTCCAGGAGGTCGAACTCCTTCAGGGGAAGGTCGACCTTGGAGCCGGACACCGTCACCACGTGCCGGTCGACGTCCATGCGGACCGGGCCGGCCTCCAGTGCGGCCGGGGTGACCTCCTCCGGCTCGCCGCGGCGGCGCAGCACCGCCCGGATGCGGGCGACCAGCTCCCGCGAGGAGAAGGGTTTGGTGACGTAGTCGTCGGCTCCTATTTCCAGGCCGACGACCTTGTCGATCTCGCTGTCCTTGGCGGTCACCATGATCACCGGGACGTTGGAGCGGCCGCGCAGCTGGCGGCACACCTCCGTGCCGGGCAGGCCCGGCAGCATCAGGTCGAGGAGGACGAGGTCGGCGCCGTTGCGCTCGAACTCGTCGAGTCCGTCGGGGCCGGTGGCCGCCACGGCCACCTCGAAGCCCTCCTTGCGGAGCATGTACGACAGGGCGTCGGAGAAGGACTCCTCGTCCTCGACGACGAGCACTCGGGTCACGGAAGGACCTCCGGGGCGGGAAGCGTTTCGTACGCGGTTGAGTCGGGGGAAGTGTGGGAGGGTCCGGCCTCTTCGTCGAGGTCGGGGTGCTGCTGGGCGCGGTCTCGGACCGCGCCGGCCTCCGGCAGCCGCAGGGTGAAGGTGGAGCCCTGGCCTTCGGCGCTCCACACCGTGACCTCCCCGCCGTGCGAGGCGACCACGTGTTTGACGATGGCCAGGCCCAGGCCGGTGCCGCCGGTGGCCCGGGAGCGGGCCGGGTCGACGCGGTAGAAGCGCTCGAAGATGCGCTCCTTGTCCTTGTCGGAGATGCCGATGCCCTGGTCGGTGACGGCGAGCTCGATCATGTCGCCGCCGGGCACGCTGATCCGGCGGGCGGCTATGCCGACGCGGGTGCGGGCCGGGGAGTAGTTGACGGCGTTCTCGACGAGGTTGCCCAGGGCGGCGGCGAGCTGGCCCCGGTTCCCCCAGACGTGCAGGTCCGTCGTACCGCCCGCCCGTCCCCCGCCACCACCCTGATCGAGCCCTTCGGGCGCCCATACGTTCGAGGCCATGGTGATCTGCTTGGCGCCGGCCTGGTGGCGGCAGCGGTCGACGGCCTCGGCGACGAGTTCGTCGACGCGGACGGGTTCGGCGTCCTCCAGGGGATCGTCGTTCTGCACCCGGGAGAGGTCGATGAGTTCCTGGACCAGGTTGGTCAGGCGGGTGGCCTCGATCTGCATGCGGCCGGCGAAGCGCTGCACGGCCTCCGGGTCGTCGGAGGCGTCCATGACGGCCTCGGACAGCAGGGAGAGCGCGCCGACGGGGGTCTTCAGCTCGTGGCTGACGTTGGCGACGAAGTCACGTCGTACGGCCTCGATACGGCGGGCCTCGGTGAGGTCCTCGACGAGGAGCATCACCAGCCGGGAGCCGAGCGGCGCCACGCGCGCGGAGACGGCGAGGGCCTCCCCCCGCCCGGTCCCGCGCCGGGGCAGGTCCAGCTCGACCTGCCGTATCTCCCCGTCGCGTCTGGTGTCGCGGGCCATCTGGAGCATGGGTTCGACGGCTAGCTTGCCACCGCGCACCAGCCCGAGGGCGTACGCGGCGGAGCTGGCTTTGACGACGGCGTCGGCCTCGTCCAGGACGACGGCCGACGAGCGGAGCACGGACAGAACCGTGTCCACTCCGGGCGGGAGTACGGGATCAGTGTGCAAGGAAGTCCTGGTCGGTCGCTTCTGGTCGCGTTCGCTCCAGCGGAACGCCAGCATGGCGATGACACCGGTGAGCACCCCGGCGATCGCTGCCGCTGCGGCAACCGCCGCGTTCACGTCCATGCGTCCAGGTTAGGCACGGGATTCCTCCTGACCACAGCCGTCTGGGTGCGAGCTCGAACACTCGTCGCCCAGAGTTCACCTTGGAGCCAGTATTGGTTCATTCGGGGTGGCAGAAACGGACGCGTACGGGCCGGAACGTGGGAGCGTGGGGTTCGCACCGCCCCGAGAGAACACGTACGAGAGGGAACCTGATGCGGGACGCGTACCACGAGGAACTGGACTCGATCGGCGACGGTCTGGTGGAGATGGCCCGGCTGGTCGGGTCGGCGATCGGGCGCGCCACGACGGCCATCCTCGACGCCGATCTCAAGCTGGCCGAAAGTGTCATCGAGGCCGACAAGAAGGTCGACGAACTGCAGCACGACCTGGAGGCGCGGGCCATAGCCCTGCTGGCCCGCCAGCAGCCGGTCGCCACGGACCTGCGCATCGTCGTCACGTCCCTGCGCATGTCGGCCGACCTGGAGCGCTCGGGCGACCTCGCCCAGCACGTGGCGAAGCTCGCGCGTCTGCGCTTTCCCGAGCGGGCGGTCCCCCATGACCTGCACGCCACCATCCTGGAGATGGGCCAGCTCGCCCAGCGCCTGATGGCGAAGGCGGCCGAGGTCATCGTGACCAAGGACGTCGACCTCGCGCTCCAGCTGGAGTCGGACGACGACGCGATGGACCTGCTGCACCGCACCCTCTTCCAGCACCTGATCGACGAGCGCTGGAAGCACGGCATCGAGACGGCCGTGGACGTCACCCTGCTCGGCCGCTACTACGAGCGGTACGCCGACCACGCGGTCGCGGTCGCCAAGCGGGTCGTCTACCTGGTGACGGGCGAGCACGCGGACGAGATCCAGGCGGACATCAAGCCGGTGACGGGGGTCGAGGGGGCTTAGCCCTGCCGGGGGGCTCCACGGTTGCCGCCCGCCGGGGAGTGCGGGCGCCACTGTGCGCCGTTGATGCGCCTGCCGTACCGGGCATGAAATGGGCAAAGGCACCAGGCCCTAACCACTGGGAGGAACCATGGCCGAATCCCCCAGCACGACGCCCGACCCCACGCAGCAGCGCGAAACCGACCAGCCCACCGACATCAGGAACCTCCCGCTCGTCGCCTCCTGCGGCTGCGGTTCGGGGTGCGGGTGCGGGTGCCAGTCCGGCAGCCCGTGCCAGTGCGGCTGACGGCACCTTCTGTCTCGGACGGCGAGGGCCCCGGTGATGTGATCGGGCATCACCGGGGCCGTCGCCGTACACCGTGACCAGGACATCGGTGACGTCCCGGATGCGCCCGTGGGCGGCACCCGAGGCCAGCAGCAGGTCGACATGGACGCTCTCGGCGCTGCCGTCCACCGCGCTCATCTCCTTGGCTATCTCCACGGCGGATGGGCGTTCTTGCGGCACGTCCCCGCACAGGCCGACACTCTCCGGGGCCGACCCGACGTCCCCAGTACGAAACGCCCGTCGTCGAGATCGTCGAGCCCCTTGGTCACGATCCGTTGCTCGCGCAGGCAGGCACGCATGGCGGTCCCGGTGCTGGAGAGGCCAGGACCGGCTCGGGGGGCCGCCGACGCGCTCGCGGACGGTCAGCGGGTGGTCGAGTCAGGCCTGACCGGCGGATCATGCCGCAGACGGGCTCACGCCCCGGCCCCGATCCCGACCAGCCACCGCCGCCGCCCCATGCCACGCCCCCTCACCGCCCGGACAGGCGGGACGGCACGGCGGCGCGCGGGCTCAGGAGTCGCCCGCCGGGGGTCGCGGGAGGAGCATGGAGGCAGAAGAGGGCGGGAACGGACAAGGAGGTGTGAGGCCATGACCCAGTTCATGGACGTCCACCACGGGATGAACGGCATCACCGCGGATCAGCTGCAGCAGGCACACCAGGCCGACCTCGACATCGAGAAGGACGAGGGCGTGCACTTCAAGAGGGCCTGGGCGGACCCCGAGTCCGGCACGGTCTACTGCCTCTCGGAGGCCCCGTCGGCCGAAGCGGTCCAGCGCGTCCACGAACGCGCCGGCCACCGTGCGGACGAGGTCCACGAGGTACCCCTGTCGATCTGAGGGCCGCCCCCCGGGGGCCCCCCGGGGGACAGCGCGAAGTCTCTGTCCCCCGCACCGAGTTGCGAAGATCCGTCGCGCCCGAAGCGGGCGACCGCCTACCCCCACCCCTCCTCGCCGGCAGGGCACCTGGCGACAGTTCCGCGCCCCTGACCTGTCCTCAGAGCCGATTCACAGGTTCTGCGCGCCGCCTCTGCCCCGGTCATCGCCCCGGAACACCGGTCATGGTCACCGACCTGGCAACCGCCGAGTCACCCTCCCGAATTGAGATCGCGTCGGCGTACCGAGGAGAGGGATGATCGGACGCATGACGGAGAAGGCGGGCTCGTGCGTCGGCGACGGCGACCACGGGTGGACGGAGCGTTTGGCATGGGCGTACGACTTGATATCGCCGAGCCCCGCTGAACGCGCCGCCGCCCTGGCCCGCCTGGCCCGCGCCCGCTCGGAGGTCGGCGCCGCCCGCGACCGCCTCCACGAAGCCTGGGGGCGCCCGGCCCTCCGGCTCTGTCCCACACACAGAAGCCGGGCAACTGCGCAAAGGGCGTACGACGAGGCCGCGAGTCGGTGTCTGCCGGAGGCACTGTGGACCAGGCACGCGCACGCCGGGGACATGAGCACGTTTCCGGGGCTGCCCTTCGCGCTGCTCTTCCTGGAGTGGGAGGCCCGGTATCCACAGGAGTGGACAGCGCATGCGAAGGCGTGGGGCACGAAGCAGTCCCTGATACGGGATGTGGCGACGATAGGCCATGATCCCCGGGTGCGGGCGAAGCTCGTCGATCTCGTGGACGTCATCGTCCAGCGCCCCTACCGGTGCAAGGACCGCGAGTACGTACGCGTGGCCCGCGCCGTGGACGGAGCCGAACTGCGCGACACGCTGGCCAGAGCACAACGCTCGGAGCGGCCCTGGGCGCAGCGGCACGCCGGTTACGTGCTCCGGCTCCTCGACCACCCCGAGGTACCGAACACCCGGCACGAATGGAATACATGGCTCGCCCACGAGCACCGGCGTGACGCAACACCGGCTTGAAGGGCGCGGCGCCACTCGCTCCGAACCACATCCGGCAAGCCGCCTTGGAGCCACACCCCGCCCTTGTGGGCCGTCCAATAACTTACGGAGCCGCCTGAACCGATGTTCGACGTCGGCGAGTGCCTCGTGGATGAGACCACCGAGTACGGGACCTGGGCGGACTGGCTCGGTGTGCCCCGGCATACTGCTCGGGCCCGTGATCGCTCAGGGGCGTGACCACCGGGAGACCTTCGAGGTGTTCCGGCCCGGCTTCGACCTGTACGCCGAGCGTGAGGCCGTGGGCGATGGGGTTCGCGCCTTTGCCCGCCAACCAGTCGGGGCTGGTCTCGGAGGCGATGGCCACAACCGTGGCCCCGGCGCGGCGCAGCAGCTGGAGGGCGATGCCGGCGGGGACGACGAGGTACTCGGCGTGGCTGGCGCGCTCCCAGGTCCAGCCGAGTACCTCGGCGCCGGTGTCGACCACGACACCGGCGCAGCCGCTGCCCTGGCCGGAGGAGAACGTCGCGGGGAAGCGCTCGGTCAGTGCGCCGGATCGGATCGCTGCCTCGCCGGGGTTGACCCCAGCCGCCTTGAATGCGCAAGCACTTCCCCGGCGAGCCCGAGCCCGGCTGCATGACCCGCGGTCTGTCAGCCGCCGGGAAGCGGTCCCGGCCGAGGTCCGTCACTTCGACATGATGAAATCCAGGGCGTAACCAGGGGCAGTCGTCCAGTAGGTGACGCGCTGACCGTCGTTGGCGTACAGCGTGTCGACGGGCATGGGGACATCGATCGGCTTGCCCGCGCTGCTGCCGGGCTTACGACCCTGGAGGCTGAGGGTGATGCTCTTCGCCTCGTACTCATCCATGGGGCCGTTGACGAGCAGAGCGGCATATGCCTCCTCACCCGGAGCGAGGGTGACGGGCACTCCCGGGTTGGGGTCGCTCTCCTTGATCACGGGGGCCGTGGTCCGACCGGCACCGAGCCGCACGAGAGGGTAGCGGTAGAGGTTGCACTTCTTGTCGCCGGCGTTCTGGACGGTGAGGAGGAGGTGCCTGGCGTCCTTGCTGTCCGCGGGCTCCTTCACGGCGGACACCCCGAGGACCTCCTGGGAGCAGGCGGCGACGGTGCCCCCGGTGGGGGAGGCCTGTGCCGCCACACCACACCCAAGAGCCAGGACGAGACCCGCGGCCACGGCCACACGGCGGGCCGCAACGGACTTCACGTTCATATGCGTGTTCCTTTTCTGCTCGGTACGAGGTCGCACGCGCCCGCGGCCCGGCACTGCGGATCAAGGTGGTGTGCCGGGCCGTCGCCGCCACACCAGCCGTCTCCTCCCCGGACCGCGGTGGCCGGGGCGAAGAGATGGGTGTCCCCGTGGACGGGTGAGTCGGGGTGTCGTGGCGCTGCCAGGCGGTCGGCCGCTTCAGCCGGTGCGACAGCCACAGCATCGGATGCCTCGTGGGCCTGGGACAACAGCCGCCCCCCAGCCTGCAACGGTGGAGCGATCCCACCCCCGACAACCTGCAGAAACAAGGAAGCCTGGGATGCCTGTCCGGGATGGGAAACCCCCTGAGGCCGGCGGCCGGACACCCGGTGGACCCGACCCGACCGCCTCCTGGGCCAGGGACGGAGCAAACGGCCCTGTCCCAGAGCCCCCGCTGCCGGTGGCGGTGGCGGACGCTTCGGGGAGCGCCGCTTCGGGTGAGCGGGGCATCCCGGCCGGCGCAGCGGTGGCGACCCCGGAGGGCGGAGGCGATCGGGCGGGGGCGGTGCAGAAGGCGGCCCCCCCCAGGGCCGCGGGTGAGGCTGGTCCCGAGGAGAGGGATGGCGCAACCCTGGAACCATCCCAGCCGTATTGACGTGCAGGTATGAGGAGTGCCCGGATGCCTTCCCCGATCGGGACATGACTGCACAGGCCGACGGACGGATGCGAGTACGGACCACATGGGTGCAATCCACGATGACGTAGCGGAGTTCGCGTTACTGCTGAGGCGTCTGAAGGAGCACACAGACCGCAGCTACGCGGCGCTGGCCCGCCGTCTGGGCATGAATGCCTCCACGCTGCACCGCTACTGCGCCGGAGAGGCGGTTCCCCTGGACTTCACCGGGATCGAGCGGTTCGCCGCACTCTGCGGAGCCTCCCCCGAGGAACGCGTGGAGTTGCACCGCCGGTGGATCCTGGCAGTCGCGGCACGGCAACGACCACGCCCATCCGATGCCCGGCGGGCACCGACGCCCCACGACACCACGAGCACCGCGGCACCGGCCGCATCCGCGAGCCACAGCAGCCCGGCGGACGAGGCACCCGAGCCGACCTCGCCGGCCAACCCGCGCCCGGAGCCGACCTCGCCGGCCGGCCGGCGGCGCCCCCGACGACGGCCCGTGCGATCGATAGTGCTGGCGGCCTCGTTCGCCGTTGCGCTCGCCGGCCTCACCACATCCGCTGCCGGACCCCCCTCCGGTGGCGGTGAGTCGTCGGCCTCCGCCCGCACCACACGCCCCTCAGCGTCAGCCACGCACAGCGGCGGCAGCCCGCAGAAGAACCGGGCGGGCGCCGGCACGGTCCCGCTCACCTGGACGGCCAACTCCCAGCTCTGGCAACTCGAATGCGACCATGACTACGTCATCGCCAAGCCACCGCAGCAGGTCCCGCCGCCGCCGACCCCGCAGGACGCCGCGGTGTGGGCCGCGTCCCAGCGGGCGGTGCACGGGCGCACCACCAATCTGCGGATCTCGGTGCAGGGACGCGGCACCGCCGCCGTCGTCCTGGAGGCACTGCATGTGCGCGTGGTCAACCGCACCACCCCCGCCGCCCACCGGGGCGTCGCCTACTCCATGTACGAAGGCTGCGGCGCCATCCTCGTCCCCCGCTACTTCTCCGTGAACCTCGACGCGCACCGACCTCTGGCCCGTTCGATGCCCGGCAACGACCCGGACAGACCGACCCCCGCGATCGACTTCCCCTACCGGGTGTCCCTGCGGGAGCCGGAGGTCCTGTTCCTCTCCGCGCGCACCGAGTCCTGCACCTGCGACTGGTACCTCGACCTCGACTGGTCCTCACAGGGCCGGACCGGCACGGTGCGCATCGACGACCACGGCAGCCCGTTCCGCACCACCAGCATCAAGGGACTACCGCACTACTGGTACCGCAACCCCTCCGGCTGGGTTCCCATGGCCACCACCTACGACAAGGCGGAAACCGGCGACTGACGAAGCAACAGGCCCGCCGTCGGCGGGTGGCGATGTCCGACCTGTCCAGCGTGGTCGGCGCTCATCGCACCTGACGGCCCGCCTGGTGAGGATGGCGGGGAGTGCAGGAGTTCGGTTCCACCTGCTTGGTTGCCCGAGCCGAGGACGGAATCCGTGGGTACATCTTCGGGTTCGTCACCCCAGACGGCACCGGGTACGTGCATCTGATCGCCACGCGGGACGACGCCCGTGGCACCGGTCTCGGGCGTCGTCTGTACACGGCGCTCGCCGAAGCAGCGGAACGTCACGGTGCACGGCAGTTGAAGGCGATCACGTCAATCGAGAACACCGGCTCAATCGCCTTCCACCGCAGCCTCGGCTTCAACACGAAGACAGTCGATGACTACAACGGCCCCGGCCAGGCTATGGTCGTCTTCCACCGAGATCTGCCGCTCAACGTCTCGTAGCCCTGACCAACCAGCGGTCACTGGTAAGCATCGACTTCGACAGCGGCACCCTGCACGTGGTGCAACAACTCAAGCTGAGTCAGAGCAAGGCCGTGTTCGCGCCTCCGAAGGGCGGCAAGCTCCGTGACGTACCACTGCCTGATCCCGTGGCAGAGGCGCTACAGGAGCACATGAAGCGGTTCCCGCCGGTAGAGATCAAACTCCCGTGGATGCGAGCGAACGGCCAGCCGGTGACCCGGCGGCTCATCTTCACGGGCCCCAACGGTGGGCACATCTGGCGTACGTCGCTGAACGAGGACCACTGGAAGCCCGCGCTCGCGAAGGTGGGCGTCATCCCCAAGGCCAAGAGCCGCGAGCACGCCGCCGCTCGCGAGCACGGCATGCACGCCCTGAGGCACTTCTACGCGTCCGTCCTGCTGGACGCAGGGGAGAGCATCAAGGCCCTCGCGGAGTACCTCGGGCACTCCGACCCGGGGCTGACGTTGAAGGTGTACGCGCACCTCATGCCGAGCAGCCGGGACCGGGCCCGGAAGGCTCTCGGGCGAGCGCTCAGGCCGCAAGACCCGGGGGCCTGAGGGCCCAGAAAGGGCCCAGGCCGTGAAAATGCCCCTGAGTCGCGCTGTCTGCGCAGCTCAGGGGCATGATCGCGAAAACTACTTCTTCTTGCCCTGGTTCTTGACCGCCTCGATAGCAGCCGCGGCCGCCTCGGGGTCGAGGTACTTCCCACCGGAGGTGACCGGCTTGAAGTCGGCGTCCAGCTCGTAGTACAGCGGGATGCCCGTCGGGATGTTCAGGCCCGCGATGTCGGCGTCGGAGATGCCGTCGAGGTGCTTGACCAGGGCACGGAGGCTGTTGCCGTGGGCGGCGACCAGGACCGTGCGGCCGGCCAGGAGGTCGGGGACGATGCCGTCGTACCAGTACGGGAGCATGCGGATGACGACGTCCTTCAGGCACTCCGTGCGAGGGCGGAGCTCCGGCGGGATGGCCGCGTAGCGCGGGTCGTCCGACTGGGACCACTCCGTGCCGTCCTCCAGGGGCGGCGGCGGGGTGTCGTAGGAGCGGCGCCAGAGCATGAACTGCTCCTCGCCGAACTCGGCGAGGGTCTGGGCCTTGTCCTTGCCCTGGAGGGCGCCGTAGTGGCGCTCGTTCAGGCGCCAGGAGCGGTGGACGGGGATCCAGTGGCGGTCCGCGGCCTCCAGCGCGAGCTGCGCGGTGCGGATCGCGCGCTTCTGGAGGGACGTGTGGACCACGTCGGGCAGCAGGCCGGCGTCCTTCAGCAGCTCACCGCCGCGGACCGCCTCCTTCTCGCCCTTCTCGTTGAGGTTGACGTCCACCCAGCCGGTGAACAGGTTCTTCGCGTTCCACTCGCTCTCGCCGTGACGGAGGAGGATCAGCTTGTACGGTGCGTCGGCCATGCCCCAGAGCGTAATCCACGCATTCGGACCCTCGCGTGGCTGCCCGGAAGGCGGACAGTCGACGGCATCCGTTAATCGAGTGGCCCCTCGGAACATCGCGCTTGTAAGTCGTGATCACCTCATGAGCCGCTTACGTCTGTGGGCGACCCGAGCCCACGACCGTCGCCACCGCCGGCCTCGGACGCGCCGCCCGCGAGACCGTCTCCGGCCTGCCCCGCGCGTTCTGCTGGCTGTGGACCAGCACCCTCGTCAACCGGCTCGGTGTCTTCGTCGCCACCTTGGTGCCTCTGCGTTAAACCGTACGACCAACATCACCAAAGGTCGTACGGTTGTTCGAGAAGGGGGCACCGTATGAACCTTTCGGCCATAAAGTCTCTGCGCGAGAGCCTCGCCGGCAAGCGCGCAGGCATCTACGCGCGCAAGAGCGCCTACCGCGGCAAGAAGAAGCGACAGGGCTACTCGGTCAAAGAGCAGCTCGACGTCGGCCACGCGACGTCCAATGATCTCGGGACTGTCGTCGTCGAAGAGTTCATCGACGACGACCGCTCGGCCTCGGCCTACCGCGACAGAGAGCGCGAGGACTTCGAGCGCATGATCGAGTGGATCGAGGGCAAGAAGCTCGACGTCGTGATCGCGTTCGGCTCGAACCGGTTGCAGCGTGACCTACTCGTCTACGGACGCCTGCGCGAGGCGTGCGCCAAGAACGGCGTTCTCTGGTGCTACGGCGGCAAAATCTACGACCTCACCAACAAAGACGACAGATTTCGCACCGGCCTCGACGCCCTGCTCGGCGAGCGCGAGGTCGACGAACTGCGCGACAACGTCAAGCGCACGTTGCTCGCTAACGCGGTGTCCGGCCGTCCGCACGGGCAGCCGAGTTACGGCTACATGCGCATCTACGACGAGCGCACCGGGGCATACGTCGAGACCGTGGCGCATCCGGAGCAGGGCCCGATCGTCGGCGAGATCACTCGGGCGGTCGGTGCCGCCGAGGATCGGACCAAGATTGCGGTTCGCCTGAACTTGCGGGGTGTCACGCCTCCGTCGCGTCACTGGACAAAGGGCATGGTTAAGCGGCTGGCCGCCTGGCGCCCAGGGTTGAAGGAGAACGAAGAGATCCACCCGGACTGGCTCGCCCGGATCGAGGCCGCGGTCGATCTTCGGCAGGAAGCCAGAGACCGGCTGGACGCCGGCGAGAGCGCGGTCGACATCGCCCGCGACTTCATCGACCGCGACGAGCCGATGCTCATGGCTCGTTGGATCTCCGCAACGATCACGGCGTACGCCACCGACGAGCGGTACCTCGGCTACAGGAAGCATCATGGCAAGGTCGCGAACGAGGAGGCGTGGCCCGCGCTCGTCACCAAGGCCGAGCACGTGCAGGCGGTTGCTGTCGTGGAGGCAGGCAAGAAGAAGCGGAAGTACAACACGCGGCCAGGGAAGGCGATTCACCAACTTTCGGGCGTAATGATCTGCGATATCTGCGAGATCCCGGTCGGCTCCGACAAGCAGCACGGCTTGCCGCGGTACTCGTGCAACACTCCGGGGCCCGAGGGAGAGAAGGGGTACCACGCGAGCGCACAGGTCTCCATCGTCGACCCGTACGTGCAGCGCAAGACGTTCGAATGGTTGGCTTCCCCGTCCTTCGCCCGGGCGTACGCGAAGGATGACGCCGAGCTGCTGCGGGAGATGGAGGAGGCCGAGGCCGAGGTCAAGCTCTTGCAGGCCGAGCTCGACGAGTTTTACGAGGAGGCAGGCGCGGGCCGGTTGTCGGCGCGCGGGTTGGCTGCGGTCGAAGCCGAGAAGCTGCCGAAGATCGAGGAGGCCAAGAAGCGGGCGCAGTCTCTTTCAGTGCCGTCGGTGGTCCGTGATTTGGTGGGTGCGTCGGTCGAGGAGATCGAGAGGATTTGGCCAACGCTCGATCTGTCGCAACGGCGCCTGATCTTCGAGACGCTCGTCGAGGTGCGGCTCAAGCCCCAGGGCCCGGGGCATGTTCTGCCGCCCGAGCAGTTTGTGTCTGTGATCCCGAAGCAGCTCGTTAAGCAGCGGAAGATTGTCCCGCAGCGCCGGCTCGCCAAGGCAGCGTAGGCAAGCGAGACGAGCGACGAGGGCCGCGCGGAATCTGCCGCGCGGCCCTCGCGTGTTTCCTTCAGTCCTGCTCGGGTCTGCCCTCGTCGTCTGTCCGCTCGTCTGGGCCACGGTGGGGGGCGAGGCCGTTAAGCGCATCTTGCAGTCCGGCGGCGCCTGTCGGGGTGATGTGGCGGCCGTCTACGTCGATCGTCAGTCCGTCGCGGGTGGCTCGAACGACTGCGATTGCTCCTGTGTCCAGTTGGGTGCGGGTTACGCGGATCAAGGTTGCCCCCCTGTTGGCATGGCGGACCCCATGACTCGAACATATGCCCGAGGCAAAAGGCCCGGACCACCTTACTCCGCACCACAACCGCAGGTCACGCACATACCACCCCGCGTGATCACACTAGTTCGACGCTTGACCACCATCCGTTAGTTCCTGGGGCAGCTCGCCGGCGGCGTACCGCCTCAGTAGCTCCTCGACCCTCGGCATGTCCTCACGCCCCATGCCGGGCGCGTAGGCGACGACGACGGTCGTCTCGTCGGTGCTCGCTCCGAACGGGTCGCCGGCGATGAGGCCGCAGTACTGCTGCGACGCTGCGATGCGCACCTCGCGCTCGGGACGATTGAGGGCTTTCGCCACAGCCCCTATGACCCCGGGGAAGACCATGATCGGCCTGTCCGTGGCGATCCGGTGCAAGGTGGTGTACCCCACCGCGGTTCCGGTCTCTGGGTCGATGGCACGCTTTGCGAGCTCGCGATACGAGAGCCCCGTCTCTGCCTTGCACTGCCGAAGCAGGTCCCCGAAGGGGGTGCCCTTCGCGAAGGGGCCCTCGGGGCGGGGGGTGCCGGCGTCCGACACTCTTATCTCCGTTCTTGTTGCAGAACTCGAACACTCTCATCTAACCAGCGATCACCGTGATTCGCACACCTGGAACTGCGTTGACGAGCCGATTAGGTCGACTTACGGTTACGAGTGTTCGAGATGTGCAACAGCAAGACGGGGGCTATCGCACGGTTTGCACCCCTGACTGTTCGAATTGTGGAACACAACGGAAGGGGGAGCCGTGGCCACAGCACAGACGCCGCCCGAGCGGCCGAACCCCGAGGACTGGCCCGAGCCGACCGCCGAACAGGTCGCGCTGATCCGGCGCATCCTCGCCCCCCGCATCCATAAGGCACGCGCCGAGCGCGCCGAGCAACAGTCCGCAGCGTGAGGAGAGAACAGAGCGTGAGTCACGACGTCGAGTTCGTCGGTCCGCCGCCGAAGCAGCGCAACACCAAGCACGCTCGGATCGCCCGCGAGCTGCGGGCGCACCCGAAGGTGTGGGGTGTCGTGCGAAAGCCCGACACGCTGCCGCGCGCTGCCTCTGCTGCTCAGGCGATCCGCGACGCCCGTCTGCCGGCCTACGCCCCGGCGGGATCATTCGAGGCGGTCGCTCGCACGGTCACCGAGGGCGGGCGCACCGAGCACCGGGTCTACGCCCGCTACGTGGGCGAGCAGCCGTGACGACTACGACCGCGCAGCCGGTACTCGTAACGCCGACGGGTGTCGTCGTCGCCCCGGCCGGCCTCGACCGCGAGCAGTGGCTCAAGGTGCGCCGTACGGGCATCGGCGGCTCGGAAGTCGCCGCGGTGCTCGGTATGAGCAAGTACACGTCGCCGCTTGAGGTCTACCTCGACAAGGTCGGCGAGCTGCCGCTCGACCGCCCGCAGCACCCGGACCTCGAAGAGGCCGCGTTCTGGGGACACCAGCACGAGCCGACGATCGCCCGCGTGTTCGCCGAGCGATCCGGCCTCGGCGTCGTCGAGGGCCCGGGAACCCTGGCCCACGTCGAGCGCCGATGGATGCTCGCCAACGTCGACCGATACGTGCTGGACGAGGGCGAGTCGACACCGTCCAGCCTGCTTGAGATCAAGACTCGCTCGGCCTTTCAGCTCGACGAGTGGCTGCTCGGCGTACCGGACGGGCCGGCGCTGCAAACGCACTGGTACCTCGCGGTGACCGGGTACTCGCACGCACACGTCGCCGCGCTGCTCGGCGGTAACCGGCTGATGATTCACCGGGTGGAGCGCGACGAGGCCCTCGTCGAGCACCTCGTCGAGATCCTCGGCGAGTTCTGGCAGGGAGTGCTCGACCGCCGCCCGCCCGCGGTCGACGGCAGCGAGGCCACCGAGGAACTGCTCGGCCACCTCTACGAGGTCAAGGCCGGCGCCGTGACGGTCGCCGATCCGGCCGAGGTCCTGCCGCTATTGGAGCGCCGGCGCGAGCTCAAGGCGCGCGAGCAGCGCGTCGCCGACGAGCTGCGCAAGGTCGACAACCGGCTCAAGGCCGTTGCCGGCGAGGCCGAGGTCGTCAAGGTGCGCGAGCGCGTCGCGTTCACGTGGAAGCAGAACGGCCCGCTCTCGACGAAACGATTCGCCGCAGCTCACCCCGAGCTCGCGGCCCAGTACACGCACAGCGTCGAGGCCCTCGATACGAAGCGCCTCGCCGCCGAGCACCCCGACGAGTTCCGCGCCCACCGTGCGCGACGTCTCGTTGTGCCCAAGGAGAACGCCGCAGCGTGAGCAACCTCGCCGAGCGAGTCGCCGCCAAGCACGCCAACCGTCCCGCCGTCCAGACCAACCGCCCACAACAGCCGGCCACCCTCGTGCAGTTCGTGCAGCAGATGCGCCCGGAGATCGAGCGCGCGCTGCCGGCCCACGTCGGGGGCGCCGACCGGATCGCCCGTATCGCGCTTACCGAGCTGCGTCGCGTCGAGCACCTCGCCGAGTGCAGCCGCGAGTCGTTCGCCGGCGCCCTGATGACTTGTGCGCAGCTCGGCCTCGAACCGGGCGGCGTCTCGGGCGAGGCGTACCTGCTGCCCTTCTGGAACAAGAAGGTTCGCGGGTACGAGGTGCAGCTCGTGCTCGGGTATCAGGGCATGATCAAGCTGTATTGGCAGCACCCGCTCGCCGCCGGCCTGGACACGCACACCGTGTTCGAGGGCGACGAGTTCGAGTACGAGTACGGCCTCAACCCGGTGTTGAAGCACCGGCCGGCCCGGGGCAGCGCCAAGGGACAGCCGACGCACTACTACGCGGTTGCTCGGCTCACGAACGGCGGCTCGGCGTTCGTCGTGCTGGACGTCGACGACGTCGAGGCGATCCGTAAGCGCAGCAAGGCCAAGGACTTTGGCCCGTGGGCGACCGACTACGACGCCATGGCGCGCAAGACGTGCGTACGGCAGTTGTTCAAGCTGCTGCCGAAGTCTGCTGAGCTCGCCCGCGCCGTGGCGCACGACGAGACCGTGCGCCGCGATCCATCGCCCGAGGGCCTCGACACCCCCGGCGACTACATCGAGGGCGAGGTCGTCGATCGGCCGGCCACCGAGGGCGCCGAGCAGGCCACGGTCGAGGACGTACCGGAACGGTTCGCCGGCTGGCCCGAGGCCGCCGAGCCGGCCGTCGCCGAGGCCGCCGCGCAGTGATCCGCCGGCCGGCCATCGCCTACCGGTGCCGGCACTGGGACGGGACGAGGCGCCGCTACTGCGGCGCCCCGGGCGCCCGCCGCTACCTCACCGGCTACCGGTGCCCCCTGCACACCCCCGCGGCCCTCGCCGGCCGCCCCGAACCCGACACCCCACCACCGTAAGGAGGGCCGGCGCCGTGGCGTGGCTCAAGATCGACGACTCAAGCCACATGCACCCGAAGTTCATCGCCGCCGGCAACGCCGCGTTGGGCTTGTGGTTGCGCTGCGGCGCCTACTCCGCGCAGCACCTCACCGAGGGACACGTGCCCGGGGCCGTCGCCAAGCAGTACGGCACCGGCCCGCAGGCCCGCAAGCTCGTTGCGGTCGGACTGTGGCACGAGCACGGGCACGACTGCCCCCGCTGTGCGCAGCCGGCCCCGGGCGACTACGTGGTGCACGACTTCTTCGAGTCCGGTCGCAACGCCACCCGGGCCCAGGTCGAGGCCGCCCGCGCCGCAGCCGCGGAGCGCAAGGCCAAGAGCCGAACGCGTACGAACAGCGCGCGGACCGTCGACGAATCGGCCGCCGATCGTGAGCGAAACGCGCACGGTTCGACGCCGAATGCCGACCGAAACGAACCCCCATTTCAGGGCGGGAGCGCAGGTCAAGAGGGGGTGTCACGGCGTGACGCCGGAGAGGGTGTCACAGGCCCCCAAGCCAGCACCAAGCCTTACCCCTCCACTTCCTACGGAAGTGGAGGCAAACAAGCTAGCTCCGCCGAACCTCGGATCGCCGAGCCTGTGCGGCCCCTCGTCGACGCCATGAGCGCCGCCGGAATGGTCGTCTCGTGGGAGCTCGCGCCGGCCGAGTGGGTGCTGCTGCAAGCCCTGATCGAACGCTGCGGCGTCGCCGTCCTCGTCGACCACGCCGGCGGCGCCTGGCAGGCCGCCCGGACCCGCCCCCGCTCGGCTCGGTACTTCCTCGCCGGCTGGCGCTCCCTCCCATCGATGCCCGCCCACACCCCGGACACCGGCCGCGGCCCCAACGTCGTACCGCTCAAGGCCGGCCGCCCCTCGACCACCGATCAGCGCGTGCGCGACGGACTCGACCTCGCCGCCCGACTCCGCGAACAGGAGGCCACATCATGACCCCGGCCGACGCCGCCGCACTGCTCACACTGTGCGCAGCATTCGACCGCCGCACCATCGGCGAGGCCGACGCCCGCGCATGGGCCTACGCACTGCGCGACGTCCCCCTCGACGACGACACCCGCGACGCCGTCGCCGACCACTACGGCCGTACCGAGGAATGGATCACCCCCGCCCACGTGCGGAAGATCCGGGCCCGCATCCGTGCCGACCGCATCGGCGCCGCCCACCCGGTCTACGACGGCAACCCGGGCGAGACCGGCGCCGAGTTCGCCGAGCGTCGCCGCGCGCAGATCGCTGCCGCGGCCGACGGCACCCTGCCGGCCCGTTCCATCGGGCAGGCACTCGACGCTGCCCCGCCCGGTGAGGTCCTCGCCCTGGTCGCCGGCATCGGTCGCCCCGTCGACGACGAGCCGGCCCCGTACATCACGCCCGAACGCCGAGCAGAGGTACGCGCCCCGCTGAACGGTAAGCGTGCCGCCCTCGTCGAGCTCGCCGTCGACTGCCCGAACGAGCAGTGCCGAGCCGGCCGTCGACACCTGTGCAAAGGATCGCGCGGAGCCGAACTGCGCACCGGAGTGCACGCGAGTCGCCGAGACGCGTACGCCACCGCCTACGCCACCTGCCCCGAGTGCGACGCCGGCCCAGGCCAGCAGTGCACCACACCCGAGCCTCACCCCGCCCGCATCCGTGCCGCCCTCGCACCGGCCCCGGACGCCGAGGCCGACGAGGACGAGCAGCAGAGCCTCGCCCGCCTCATGAGCACCCCGCCGCAGCCGCGCACGGCCCGCGCCCGCCACACGACCGGAGGACTCCGCGCATGACCCCGAACGCCGCCCGGGCCACGATCGCCGCTCACCTGACCGACGCCCTCGACGTACACCCGCACCTCGCCACCCTCACCGCCTCCGAGCTGCTCGACCGCCTCGCCCGCGACGGATGGCAGATCACCGTCGTCCGGGACGCGCGACCGGTCGCGCCTCGCGCGCGGGAGACCTCGCGCGCTCGGCGCCTCGTCGCTGACCTGCTTGCCTGGCGCGTACTTCGCGTTCGTCGTCTTGCGCACGAAGAACGGAGTACCGCCCGATGACCGCCGACCACGTCGCCGCGCTCGTCGTGCTGCTCGTCGTCGTCTCGGGCGTACCGCTCGGCCGGCTCGCGTGCCGACGAGACCCGGGCCCGTTGCGCCGGCACCCGGCCGACACCCGCGGCGCCTGCCCGCCGCACTGCACCACCTGCACCGCACTGAACGAGGGGGACCGATGAACACCCGCACCACCCGCACCCGAGCCGACTCTCGCCGCGGCCGGATCGCCGCCCGCGACGCCGAGCGCGACGCCCGCCGCGACCGCTTCCGGCTGCTGCTCGCCCGCGCCGACCGCGGAGTGCTCACCCCCGAGGACTGCGCCCAGCTCCGCAGCGACGTCGAGGCCGAGGTCGGCGAGTCCGACACCTTCCGGCGCAGCGCCGGCGGACAGCAGGCCGCAGCGATGCGACTGCACAAGCGGATCGAGGCCGCCGAGCAGGCGATCGTCGAGACCGAGGCCGACCGCGACGAGCAGGCCGAGCGGCTCGCCACCGCGGCCAAGCTCGCCGGCGCCCTCGGCGACTACCTGCCCGGCGACGGATGGCACCTCGCCGAAACGATCCGGCGCCTGTGCGAGGGCGAGCTCACGCCCGAGCAGGCCCTCGACGACACCGCCCACTGAACAACCCCCAGGGAGCACCACCGATGACGCCCGCCGCCATTGCCCGTCGCGAGACCGCCGACGCGCTGCGCACCGTCCGGGAGCTGTGGGGCGAGCTGCTGCTCGCCATCGAGACCCCGCCGGCCGATGTGTGGCCCCCGCGGCAGCTCGCACACACCATGCGCGCCAGCGACGACGAGCAGCTCGTCGTCGAGGACCGCGCGCCCCTGGTGTTGCGCGAACATCCCGCCCCGCTCAACCTCGGCGCGCTCGACGCCGGCCTCGCCATCGAGCGGCAGGTGTTCGCCCTCGCCGACACCCTCGCCGCCGCCGTCCAGCACGCAGCCGGCGACGACCCCCGCCTGTGGCGCCCCGCCACCGACCGCGGCCCGGGCAGCCGCGCGCACGGGCTGCACTTCGCGTGCGTGTGGGTCGAGGGACGCGCGCTCGACGAGGACACCGAGCCCGAGCTCGACGAGCACGGCGCCCTCGTCGCCGCCCCGTTCGGCACCCTGCCCGAGCACCTGCTGCACGAGGCACGGCGTACCGCCCTGAGCGTCGAGGGCCGGCTGCTGCGCGCCCTCGGCCTCGACGAGCGGCACACCCCCCTGCCGGACCGCCCATGCCCGTGGTGCGCCGGCGAGCTCACCCTGCACACCGGGCCCGAGCAGGCGCCGACCGTGACCTGCTCGACCGGGGCCGAGTGCCCGGCGCCCGTGGACGTCGACCGGTACGGCCGGCGCGTATGGGAGTGGGCCGACCTGCTGCGGCTCGTCGCCGCGCTTACCGAGGGCGAGCAGCCCGGGGCGGTAGGGCCGGCCGCGGCGTAGCGCTCAACTCCCCATGCTGGCGGGCGAGGTTCACACCACACGATTGGAACTGAGTTCACGTCATCTCTTGTGAACTCAGTTCAGATTGGCTAGGTTGAACCTCGTTCCGCCGGCCTCCACCCGGCACCCAACAACCCACGGGAGCAACCCCCATGGAGCACGAGCAGACGTTCCCCGAGCAGGCCGACGTGCGGTACGCCGTCATCGGCAAGGGCAAGCGCGTGCACTACTCGCCCAGCAACGACGACGGTCTGTGCGGTCGCGGGATCACCGCGTACCTGTCCGCCGAGGAAGCCGCCGCCCTGTTCGCCAAGGGATACGAGCTGTGCGCCCCCTGCCACCGCGCCGCAGAGAAGCGGGCCGAGGCGCGGCGCCTCGCCGACGCGTCGCCGCTCGCCGCCGCCGCGGTCGCCCTCGCCGAGACCGTCGAGCAGGGCGACGCCGAGCGCGCCGAGGCCGAGCAGGACGTCGAGCAGCGGTACATCGTGCACGAGCTCGGCGACGAGTACGGCGTGATGGACACGTACACCGTCGAGTGGGTCATCGAGCAGACCGACCAGAGCGACGCCGAGGCGACCGCCGAGCGGCTCAACCGCGAGCACGCCGAGGCCCGCGCCGTCGGCCCGATCGTGCACCGGTTCCACTCCACCCGCGAGGCGTACGACGCCACGCAGACCCGTGACCACATCCGCGACGGCGACGTGCTCGTGATCGAGCGCGAGCAGGTCGTCGGGTTCCTCCGTAGCGCGTGGCCCACCGCCATCACCGAGGCACGCGGGGAGCTGCATGGCTTGACCGTTCCCGCCCACGAGTACGAGCAGGGCCGGTACGCCGCGAGTGCCGCCCGAGCCGCGCAGCTCGCCGCAGAGCACGGTTTCGTCGTCGCCAAGCTGCACGAGCAGCCCGCGACACCGGCCGTCGAGTCGGCGACGGTCCCCGGCGCGCTGGTCGACCCGTGGACGTGGATTCGTCGCCCGGCGAGCAGCGACGACACGCGCCGCGTCGTGCCGGCCGCCGAGCAGCGCATCGTCGAGGGTGTCGTCGTCGAGCACGCCGGCGTCACCGAGGGCAGCACCCCGAGCAACTCCACCCACCCCGACGTGGTCGCCGCGCGCGCCGCCCTCGCTCAGCTCAAGCCGGCCGCGCTCACCGATCACCACGACGTGACCGAGCCGACCGAGGCCGAGGTCGAGGTGCGCGGGTTCATGCTCGACCCGCGCGGGGGCGGGCGCGTCGCCGCCTACTGGCTCGAAGGGGGCCGCATCGTCCGCCATGACGACCCATGGCACGGCCCGTGCCTCGACATCCTCGCGATGCGGTTCGAGCGCGCGGGATGGACCGTCGAGCCGATGCTGCGCAGCTCGCAGTGCGTGTTCGCTCACCGGCCGGCCGAGGACGAGGTCGAGCAGCCCGCCGCCCCGGTGTCCGCCGCGCTGGAGAAGAACACCCGGGCCGCGAACGTGGACCTCGCCGGCGTCGATTTCGGCGAGCCGCGGTGCCTGCACGAGGTCTACCCCGCGGACGGGGTGAACGGTGACCCGATCACCGCGTGCGCCCGCAAGCCGGCCGGCGGCCGGTTCGGGGTGTGGTCCGACGAAGGATGCGTCGACGGTTTCGATTGCGCGGTCGAGGCCGCGAACGAGTGCGCGCGGCTGAACGGCGAGGCCGAGGCGCCGGCCGGCGACCCGCTGTACTCGTGGGGGCCGATGTGCCCCGAGCACGACGAGCAGGGCCTCGACGACTGCGAGACGTGCAACGCCGTACCGGCCGAGGACCGGTGCCCGGAGTGCTCGGGCAAGGGGTGCCACTGGTGCCACTGGACGGGCGAGAAGCAGCCCGAGCAGACCGAGACCGACACCGGCGAGCGGGACGTCGACGAGCCCGCGGCCGAGGCCGCCGGCACCTGGCGTACGGGGTGGATCGCAGCCCAGCAGGCGCCGGCCGGCGATGCGCTGTTCGACCTCGGCGAAGACGTCGAACAAGGCGCCCTGTTCGTCTGACACGATCGGTCCGCCCCGACATCCCCGGGGCGGACCACGTCGCGACCGGAGACACAGACACGATGACCACCGACGAGCAGCAGTTCAGCGACGACTCGCCCCGCGGGCGCCTGCTGGCAGGTATCGCCGAACTCGTGGACGCGTTCGAGGCCGAGACCGAACGCGAGCAGCAGCAGGCCGCCGAGGCGCGCGCCGCTCTACTGCACGACGTCGCCGCGCAGCACGGACCGGAGCGAGCGGCCGATGAACTGACGCTCGCCGAGGCCGGTCGTATCCGGCAGGCGTACAAGCTCGTCGAGGAAATGACGCCGCGGCTGATCATCACCGCGCACGAGCGCGACGGCATGAACGCGACCGAGATCGCGACCGTCCTCGCCTGCTCTCCCTCGTACGCCTCGCGCATTCTGCGTGAGCGCAAGGCCGCCACCGAGAAGTAAGCAGGCCCCCATCGCTCCACACGACGAGGGCCCTAACCGTGGGCGGGAGCAACCCCCGCCCGGGCTGCGCACAGGCTATCTCGGGCCCGAACAGGCTTGCGCCGTTATCGATCTGTGACCTAATGTTGGGGGCGCCTCCGGCATGCCCGGAAACAACGACCCCCATCACGCCCCGCCGCACCCCCTTCCGCGGCGGGGCGTTCGCATGTCCGCGGGGAGGTGACGCCATGGCCGAGCCGATCCGCGAGCGAGATCGCGAGGCAGTTCGCCGGCTGCACGCCGAGGGCAAGTCCCGTAACCAGATCGCCCGGAGCATCGGGCGCAGCGCCGCCACCGTAAGCAAGATCGCTCGCGAGGAGGGGCTCACCTTCACCGGGGGCGCCCGCGTCGCCGCGGCGACCGAGGCTCGCCGAGCCGATGCTGCCGCGCGCCGCGAGCTGCTCGCCGACGAGGCCCTCGACGGGGCACTGCGCCAGGTCGAGCAGGCCGGCGGCGCCGAGTCCGCCCGCGACGCCCGCGACCGTGCAACCGCCGCCCGCGCGCTCACCGAGGTACACGCCCGAGTCGCCGAGCTCACCCGCCAGACCAGTACCGGCAGCGCCGGCGCCTCGATGCTCGACCGCCTCGCCGATGCCCTGATCGGGCCGAGCGGGGGTGACCGCGAGGGGGTGTGATGCCCGCGCCGCTCCCCCTGTCCGACAAGCAACTGCGCTCGATCCGCGAGTCGTTCACCGCCCGTATCTCGATATGGCACGGCAGCGTGCGGTCGGGAAAGACCGTGGCGAGCTTGCTTGCCTTCCTGCTGTCGATCCGGCGGGCACCGGCAACCGGGTTGATCCTGCTGTGCGGCCGATCGCTGCAAACGATCGAGCGGAACATCATCGAGCCGTTGTCCGACCCCGCGCTGTTCGGGGCGGACGTTGCCTCGGAGATCCGCCACACCCGCGGCGCGACCGTTGCGACGATCCTCGGCCGCACTGTGCACCTGATCGGCGCGAGCGATGCGCGAGCCGAGGGCCGGCTGCGCGGTGCGACTGCCTGCCTGGCCTACGTCGACGAGGCCACCCTCGTACCCGAACCGTTCTTCGTGCAGTTGCTCGCGCGACTGTCCGTACCCGGGGCGAGGCTGCTGTGCACCACGAACCCCGACTCGCCGCGGCACTGGCTGCGTAAGGGCTACCTTGACCGGGCCGGCGAACTGGACCTCGCCGAATGGCACTTCCGCCTCGCCGACAACCCGAGCTTGTCACCGGCCTACGTCGCCGCCCTGTCCGCCGAGTACACCGGCCTATGGCGCCGCCGCATGATCGACGGGGCATGGGTGGTCGCCGAGGGCGCGATCTACGACATGTATGACGAGCAGCGGCACGTCGTCGACGAGCTGCCGGCGATGCGCCGGCACTGGCTCGGCATCGACTACGGCACGACCGCGCCTTTCTCCGCTGTGCTGCTCGGCCTCGGCGACGACGACCGGCTGTACGCCTGTGCCGAGTGGCGGTACGACTCCCGCGCGCGGCATCGGCAGATGACCGACGCGCAGTACAGCGCCGCCGTCCGCGGCTGGTTGGCCGAGCTCGGCGTCGAGCCCGAGTGGACGTTCGTGGACCCGAGCGCGACGAGCTTTTCGGCGCAGCTCTGGGCCGATGGGCACCCCGGCGTCGCGCGGGCCGATAACAGCGTGCTCGACGGCATCCGCAGCGTGTCGAACGCGCTCGACGCCGGCCTGCTGCTCATCCATCGCTCGTGCGAGGGGCTGCTCGACGAGCTGCCCGAGTACGCGTGGTCGGAAGAGGCCGCCGCCCGCGGTGAAGACCAGCCGATCAAGGCAAACGATCACAGCGTCGACGCCGCCCGCTATGTGCTGCACAGCACCGCGCACGAGTGGCGCCACCTGCTGACGCTCGCCGCCTAGTCCCCCAACCACCGCCCCGCCGCTCGATGGCGCTCGGGGCCGCACGCGTGCCGAAGGGGGGTGAGGCATGTCTGCCGACTGGACCGACCGTTTCCTCGCCCGCGTCGTCGACACCCCCGCCGGCTGCTGGCAGTGGACCGGCTACCTGATGCCGAACGGGTATGCCCGCATCTCGATCGCCGGCGAGCGCCAGTACGCGCACCGCGTCGCCTACGAGGCCATGGTCGGGCCGATACCCGAGGGCCTCGTGATTGACCACCTGTGCCGCAACCGCGGGTGCGTCAACCCCGATCACCTCGACGCCGTGACGCAGCGAACCAACGTGCTGCGAGGCGAGTCGCACGCCGCCGCTCGGGCGCGGCAAACCGCCTGCATCCGAGGTCACGCATTCGACCGAGCCAACACCTACCGGGCCGGCAACGGCACCCGGAAGTGCCGCAAGTGCCGCGCCGCCGCGCGCGAGCGCGCTCGACGCAGACAGGGGGTGACGCGTGTCCCTGCCTGAGAACGGCGCCCCGTGGCCGCCGCCCCACCTGTCCACCCTGTACCGCGAGATCGCCGTCAATGATGCTTGGTACTCGGGCGACCGAAAGAGGCTCGCCGAGGTCTACCGCACCGAGCGGCAGCGCCGCAGCGACGGCCGGCGCCGCCTGTGGGCCCGACACCGCTCGACCGACCGAACCAAGGGTGACGACGGTCGGCTGCACATTCCCCTCGCCGGCGACATCGCGAGCGCCTCGGCCGAGCTGCTGTTCGCCGAGCCCCTCGCGCTCACCGTGGCGGACACCGGCACGCAAAGCCGGCTCGAAGACATCGCCGAGGCCGGCGGACTGGCGAACACCCTGCTTGAGGCCGCCGAGATCGGGGCCGCGCTCGGAGGAACGTTCCTCCGAGTTACCTGGGATGCCGAGCTCGCCGCCCGGCCGCTGATCACCGTCATGCACCCCGACCGCGCCGTGCCCGAGTTCTCGTACGGGACTCTGCGCGCCGTGACGTTCTGGCGCGAGCTGCCCGGCAGCGACAACGACACCGTATGGCGCCACCTCGAACGGCACGAGCGCGGGCGGATCGTCCACGCCCTGTATCAGGGGACGTCCGACCGAGTCGGCACGCGCGTGCCGCTCACTGAGCACCCCGATACGGCCGGCCTCGTCGACTCCCTCGACGCCGAGGGCGACACCATCACGACCGGCGTTGACGCACT
This sequence comes from Streptomyces sp. NPDC051636, assembly GCF_044453765.1. NCBI lineage: Bacteria > Bacillati > Actinomycetota > Actinomycetes > Kitasatosporales > Streptomycetaceae > Streptomyces > Streptomyces sp. NPDC051636. Next base: position 109,854 of record NZ_JBITDA010000014.1, read on the forward strand.
CACCGCGGCGTACGTGCCCAACGCGTTGCCCAACCGCCGCCACCGCGGCAGCCCGTTCGGACGCTCCGACTACGACGCGCCCCTGCATGACCTCATGGACGCGCTTGACGAGACATGGTCGAGTTGGCTGCGCGACATCAGGCTCGCCCGCGCGCGGTTGATCGTCCCGGACGCCTACCTACGCGACCACGGCCCCGGCCGCGGCGCCTCGTTCGACGACGACCGGGAAATCTGGGCCGCCCTGTCCATCCCGCCCACCGAGGGCGCCGGCATCACCCTGTCGCAGTTCGCGATCAGGGTCACCGAACATCAGGCGACGTCCGACGCGATCGTGCGCCAGGCCGTACAGTCCGCCGGCTACTCGCCGGCCACCTTCGGCATGGACGATCAGGGCGCGGTGACCGCGACCGAGGTCAAGGCGAGGATGCGGCGCAGCATGACCACCCGCGAGAAGAAGTCGCGATACTGGGCGCCGGCCCTCGCCGACATCCTGCACGTGGCGCTCATGCTCGACCGCCGGCTGTTCACTCCCTGGCTCGTCGTCGAGCGGCCCCGAGTCGCGTTCGGCGACGGGGTAAGCGAGGACCCGACCAGCGTCGCCCAAACCCTGTCGCTGCTCGCACAGGCGCAGGCCGCGAGCGTCGACACACGGGTGCGCATCCTGCACCCCGATTGGGACGACGACGCCGTGCGGGCCGAGGTCGACCGCATCCTCGTCGAGACTGGCGCCGCCGTGCCCGACCCCATGCAGGCCGGCGCCCTCGCCTGACATAAGGAGGGGGCGCCGTGCCGATTCACCCCGGTCTCGTTGAGGACCTGTCCGCCGGCGTCCGCAGCCTGTACGAGGACGCCGAGCAGCGGCTGCTCGGGATCGTCGCACGGCAGCTCGCCAACGGGTACGAGGCTCCGGGGTGGGCCGTGGCCAAGCTCGCCGATATCCAGCCGCTACGGCGCGCGGCGCAACAGGTCGTCGACGCGCTCTCGACCGCCGTCGACCTTGAGGTGTGGGACGTCGTCGCCGAGGCGTACAACGTCGGGGCGCAGGCCGGCCTCGCCGAGCTCGGCGCCCTGGACGACGACGACGCCCGGCGGATCGCCGAGACGACGCCGGCGACGCGCGCCGTCGACCGGCTCGCGCAGGAAACGGTCGACCTCGTCACCGAGACGCACCGCGGCATTCTCCGCGGCGTCGAGGACGGATACCGGCAGGTGATCGCCGAGGTAGCGGCAACGCCGCTGCTCGGTATCGACACCCGCCGCCAGGCCACGCAGCGCGCTATGGAGCGGTTCGCCGACCGCGGGTTTCGCACGTTCGTCGACCGCTCCGGGCGCGCGTGGCAGATGACGAGCTACGCCGAGATGGCCACCCGTACCGCGCTCGGGCGAGCCGCGGTCGAGGGACACACCGACCGACTGCGCGCGGCCGGCCTCGACCTCGTCATCGTCTCCAACGCCCCGCACGAGTGCCCGCTCTGCAAGCCGTTCGAGGGCAAGGTGCTGTCGATCGATGGCCCCGACGGGCCGCGCGAGGTCAGCGTCGAGCACGCCATCGAGGACGGCCGTACGGTGCAGGTGCACGTGGTCGGCTCCCTCAACGGGGCGCGGGCCCGAGGCTTTCAGCATCCCAACTGCCGGCATTCCGTCGCCGCCTACCTTCCTGGTGTGACCCGCGTCCCGGAGGACGCGTCCGAGGACCCCGACGGGTACGAGGCGACACAGAAGCAGCGCGCCATCGAGCGCAACATCAGGAAGTGGAAGAAGCGTTCAGCCGCCGCCCTCACACCCGAGGCCAAGCGCGCGGCCGAGGCCCGCGTGCGCGCGTGGCAGGGACGGATGCGCGGACACCTCGCCGATCATCCCGAGCTCATCCGCCGGCGGGAGCGCGAGCAGCTCGGCGCCGGCAACCTCCCCCCGGAGACTGGCACCGCCGGCCGGCCCGGCACGCCGACCGGCCCCGGCTCCGATGTGTTCGAGGCCGCGCGCGTGCGCGCCGGCGACGAGCGCACGCTGCCTGAGCTCACCGACGAGCAGCTCGGCGCCGCCATCCGGCCCGGTGTCCTCGATCAGCGCGACCTCGACCGCATCCGCACCGAGGCGGACCGGCGCGACGAGGCCGCGCTGCTCGCCCGGCTGCGCCCCGACGGCCGGCTCGCCGAGCCGCTTACGCAGTTCAGCGACGACGAGCTCGCCGCCGCGTTCGCGCACCTGGGCGACGACGAGCTGCTGCGCGTCGTGGCCGAGCTCGACCGGCGCGACGTCGACGCCGCCCTGCCGGCCGCGCGCCGCGACCTGATCGGCCTATCCGACCGCGAGCTCGCCGCACGGGCCCGCAACGTCGACGAGGCCGAGCGCGCCGAGATCGCCGCCGAGGCCAACCGGCGCCGGCTGCTCGCCGAGGTCTTCCCCGGCGGCCGGCTCGCCGCGGACCTGTCCACCGTCGGCGACGACGTCCTCGGCTGGGCGATCCGGTACGCGACGCCCGAGGACGTCGAGCGGATCGCCGACGAGCTCGACCGCCGGTACCCGCCGGCCCCGCTCCCCGAGGCCGCCGGCGCGCACACCATCGAGGGGCAGCTCGCCGACCGGGCCGCGATCGACGAGGCCCTGGCGCCGGCCGAGGGTCCCGACGAGTGGGGGTCGCTCGCCGTCGACGAGGACCCGTACGCCGGCATGACCGCAACCGAGCGATGGATCGCCGAGCGCGAGTACGAGGCCGAGCAGCAGCGCACCGCCTACACCCGCACGCAGATACGCGAGATGTACCGCGAACACGTATGGGCGCAGTACCTCGCCGCCGAGGACGCCACGAACGGCTATCTCCTCAACCGCAAGGCACGCGCCGCCGGCGTCGACCCGGCAACCCTGTTCACCGGGCCGGCACACATCGCGTACGCCCGGGCGAGCGAGGACCTGATTCGGTGGTGGCAGGATCACCCACGTCTTACGCTTGCCGAGTACACAGAGCAGATCACCGGCGTGCGGAACGCCGCCGCGGAAACCGCGCGCAAGTCGCGCGATGATCAGCAGAACCGACTCTGAGGGGGCAGCAGTGGGCAGTCGGGGCGAGCTCGCCCGAGCCATCAACGCCGGCGCCGAGGCCGGCCGCAACGGTGACCCGGTCACCTCGTGCCCGTTCCCCGCTGGTGACCTACGCCGCTCGGCATGGGTGCGCGGATACGCCGGCGCGCGACCGCTCCCCGACGAGTCCGACGACTAGACGCTCGGCCACCTCCAACACCCCGTAAGGGCCTGCCACATGGCGGGCCCTTTTTTCATGCCCGCACACCGCCCAAGGACGGATCACGCATGTCTGAACCCACCTCGACGCCGGCCCCCGCCCCGGCCCCGACCGACCCGCCCGCGGCCCCGCCCGCGGCACCCCCGGCACCGCCCGCGCCGGCCGCGCCCGCGGCGCCGGCCCCCGCGGTCGACCCGGCGGCCGAGCAGCGCGCCACCGAGGCCGAGCAGGCAGCGCAGCGCGCACAGGCCGAGCGCGACGAGCTGCTCGCCGCACTGCGCAGTGTGCTGGACCCGAGCGGCGCGGCCGGTGAGCAGGACCCGGCCAAGCTCGCCGAGCAGGCCGCCACCGAGCGCGACAAGGCGCTCGCCGAGGCTCGGCAGCTCCGTGTCGAGCTCGCCGCCCACCAGGCCGCGCACAAGGCCGGCGCCGACCCCGCGCGGCTGCTGGACTCCCGCACGGTCGAGAAGCAGCTCGCCGCCCTCGACCCGACCGACCCCAAGTTCGCCGAGCAGCTCGACACCGTGATCGCCGCCGCGGTCGAGGCGAACCCGCTGCTGCGCGCCGAGGGCACCGCGCCGGCCCCGCCCAAGGGGGGCGCCGACTTCACCCCGGGCGCACCGCAGACGGTCACGCCCGAGCAGTTCGCCCGCATGAACTACGCGCAGCGCGTCGAGCTGCACCAGTCCGACCCCGATCTGTACGCGCGGCTGTCCGCCGCAAGCGAGTAAGGAGGGCAGCCGATGCCCGCAGGAAAGACCACCGCGGCACAAATGATCGTGCCGGACGTCTGGGCCGACATGGTGCAGGCGAAGTTCAAGGGCGCGCTCATCCTGGGCACGCTCGCAGTCGACGACAACACCCTCGAAGGCAAGCCCGGCGACTCCGTCAGCTTCCCCAAGTGGACCGCGCTTGGTGAGGCAGAGGACCTGACCGAGGGTACGCCGATGACCCCCGAGCAGCTCGGCACGAACCCCGGCAACTCGGCCACCATCAAGGAAGCCGGCAAGGCGGTCGAGCTCACCGACAAGTCGAGGCTTGTCGCGTTCGGCGACCCCTACGCCGAGACGCAGCGGCAGCTCGGCGTACTGATCGCGCGGAAGATCGACAAGGATCTGACCGCGGCGGCCGAAGCAACCGGCGTGATCACCGTCGACGCGTCCACCAAGGCTCTGTCCTGGGACGTGATGGTGTCCGGCATCGAGCGCTTCGGCGACGAGTGGGACCCGGAGAACATGGCCGGCCTCGTCATCCATTCCGTACAGCGCGCCGCCCTGCTGCGTGACCCGAACTTCATCAGCGCCGACAAGCTGGGCACCGGCGCAGTCATCCCCCGCGGCGTGATCGGCCAGGTAGGCGGCGTGAACATCTACGTTTCTGACCGCGTCACTGTCACCCCGGGCACCACGCCCACCTATAACGCGCTGCTGATCCGGCGCGGCTCGCTCGGCCTGCTCTACAAGCGCCGGCCGATCGTCGAGACAGACCGCGACATCCTCGCGCGCACCACGGTCGTCACGACCAACGTTCACTACGCGTGCCACCGCCTCGACGACGAGGGAATCGTCGTGCTCAAGACGAAGGGTGCGGCGTGATGATGCTCCGTCGCTATCACCGCGGAAACGATCCTTCGGACGACGAGGGCGAGCAGCAGACAACCGAAGACGAGCAGACAGACGGGCCGCCGGCGAAGAAGCCGACGGCCCGTTCTGCTGCCCGCGACAAATCGCGGGGGTGATCGTGGCCCGACAGCCCTACGCCACCCCCGAACAGCTCGCCGCATGGCTCGGCCGACCCGCACCGGCGGACGCCGAGCGGCTACTCGCACGGGCCGGCGAGGACATCGACTCGGCTCTGCTCACCGCCGTATACGCAGTCGACGAGGACGGCGACCCACTCGACCCGGACGTGCGGGCCGCACTGAGCAGTGCCACGTGCGCACAGGTCGAGTACCAACTCGCCGCCGGCGACGACGGCACCGGCGCGGCCGGACAGTGGGACTCGGTATCGATCGGGCCCGTAAGCCTGTCCGGGCGCGGCCGGCGCGCAACGGCGACGGCCGGCGTCGACCTGGCCCCGCGCGCCGAGCGCGCGCTGCGACGGGCCGGCCTCACCCCAGGGCGGGTGTTCCCATGGTGACCCGCGTTCCCGAGGTCCTGCTACGCCACCGCATCCGCATCGAGCCGTACGCCGGCGACGCCGCGTACGGGCCCACCTACCGGCCGGCGGTCGAGGACGTGCCGGCCCTCGTCGACCCCTCGCCGCGCCTCGTGCGCACCCCGGAGGGGCTCGACGTCACCGCTACGGCGACGTTCATCGCCAGCCCCGAGCTCGACTGTCCGCCCGGCTCACGCGTGACGCTGCCCGACGGCCGCACCACAACCGCGCTCACCGTCGCCCATCACACCGCCCCGGGCCTCCCGGTGCCTGCCTGTACGGAGGTGAGCTGCGAGTGAGCCGTGCCCGTACCCGCATCCGATGGAACGGCGACGCAGTCCTCGGCCGCGCCCGAGCCGGCGCCGCGCGCGGACTGCGCCTCGGCGCCGAGCACCTGCTCGCCGAGTCCCGAACCGAGGTCCCGATCGCCGAGGGCACCCTCGAACGCTCCGGGACCGCCACCGTCGACGAGCGCGACCTCGTCGCCGGCGTCAGCTACGACACCCCGTACGCCGCGCGCGTGCACGAGGACCTCACCGCTCGGCACTCCCCGGGCCGTAAGGCCAAGTTCCTTGAGGACCCGGCCAACCGCGAGGCCGGCGTCATCGGCGAGTTGATCGCCGCCGAAGTCCGACGGGCGATGCGTGGCTGACCTGCTCGACGGCGTCGCCCGCTACCTCGACGAGCTCGGGCTGCTCGCCTACGACCCCGCTGGCACGGGCGGCGACACGTTCATCGAGACCCTGCCACCCGAGCCGGCCGAAGCGGTCGGCCTGTGGCTCTACGGGGCCGGCGAGCAGGACGCCCGCAACGGCTACGACACCCGATCACTACAGGTGCGCGTGCGCGGCACCGCGGACCCGCGCACCTCGCGCTGCCGCGCCGAGGCCCTGTACGGCGCGCTGCACGGACTCGCCGGCCTCGAACTTCCCGACGGGACATGGCTCGTGCTCGCCGCCGCACAGGCGCCGGCCCCCATCGGCACCGACGCCTCGGGCCGGCACGAGCACACGGTGAACGTCCGCCTCGACGTGGCCAACCCCACCACCCACCGACCCGACTAGGAGGTGTCCCCATGGCCGCGAACAGTCGGCCCATTGACGCCCGCGGTTGGCTGTTCGAGGTCCTCGACGCCACCGTGACCAGCCCGGAAACGTGGCTGCCGATCGCCGGACTCACCAGCTTTACCCACAACCCTGGGGAAAACGAGGAGACCGCCGAGACGACCGCGTTCGACAGCGAGGGCTATTACGAGCAGGACGTGATGCAGAGGGGCGCGACCCTCGAAATCGAGGGGCAGTACCGCATCGACCCCACCACCAAGACCCGCGACGCTGGACAGGCGTACGTCGATGAAGTCTGGGCGAACCGCCTCGGCATCGACTCGCACAACAAGGTGCGGTGGCGCCACAAGAGCCAGACGCAGTGGGTCATCTGGGACGCCACCGTGACCCCGGGCGAGCAGGGCGGCGAGACCAACGACAAGACCTCGTGGTCGGCAACGATCACGAGGAGCGGCAAGCCCACCTCGGCCCCCGTGTCCGGCGGAACGACCCCGACGACGCTCGCAACCAAGACGGGGGGTGACGCGTGACCGAGTCCCCCGAGCAGCTCGTCGAGGTCGAGTCCGCGGACTTCGATGCGTTCTTTGCCGAGCAGGCGCCCGCCCGGCCACGGGTGACGTTCACCCTGTACGGGCGCGAGTACACCCTGCCCGACTCCCTGCCGCTGCTGTTCACGCTCAAGATGGAGCAGGTACAGCACAGCTCAGACCCCGACGACGTGCGCGCCATGCTCGCGACGCTGTTCGGCGAGGGCGCCCTCGACACGTGGGCCGCGCACGGCATGACCGACCGGCAGCTCGGCGTCGTGCTGATCTACTCCGCCGCCAACGTCCGCAAGCCCGGCTCGATGACCATGCAGCGCGCCGCCGAGCTGCACGACGAGCAGGAAGCGGCCAAGGAGGGAAAAGCGGCGCAGGGCCCGAATCGAGCGGCCCGTCGGGCGAGCAGGAAGAAGGGCAAGCCAGCGCGTTCTGGCGCGCGGTCCTAACCCACTGGGGGGCGGTCGAGGCAGACCTCGCCCGCGAGTACGGCCTCGACGCCGCGCAGCTCGCCGCCCTGTCCACCCGCCGTTTCCTCGTCCTCGTCGGCGGACTGCCGGCCGAGGCCAAGTTCGCCCGCGCGTGGTCGCGCACGCCCCGCGAGGTCGACGACCCGGCGGAGATCGCAGCAATCACCGGCCTACCGGCCGGCCCGACCGACGGGGGGTGATGTGCTGTGGCGCTCACCGTGGCCGAGCTGCTCGCGACGATCGACGTCGACGAGTCGGGCGCCGAGCAGGGCCTCGCCCGCGCCGAGCAGAGCGTCGTCGCCGCCGCCGAGGCCATCACCGCCGAGGCCGCCCGCGCCGGCGACCGCGCCGGGCAGCAGCTCGGCGAGGGACTCGCCGAGGGGACCGAGGACGGAGCCGAGCAGGCCGCCGGTGGGCTGCGCGACAAGCTGAGCGCGTTCGGATGGGCCGCCGTCGGTGCGACCGTCGGCGCCGCTCTGCTCGGCGGCGTCAGTAAGGCGCTCGACGAGCAGAAGTCGAACAGCCTGCTCGCCGCGCAGCTCGGCGCCGACCCGGCACAGGCAAAGCGGCTCGGCCAGGCGGCCGGCGCCCTCTACAGCAAGGGGTACACAGACTCCGTCGCCGACGCGAACGAGGCCCTCAAGTCCTTGTGGCAGCAGGGCCTCGTACCCGCGGACGCGACGCAGAAAGAGCTCGAAAAGATCGGCGGCCGGCTCTCGCAGGTCGCACAGATCATGGGCGAGGAGGTCGGGCCCACCTCGGCCGCGGTCGGCCAGATGCTCAAGACGGGAATGGCCAAGAATGCCGAAGAGGCATTCGACATTCTCGTAAAGGGCACGCAGAACGGCCTCAATAAGTCCGAGGACCTGCTCGATACCTTCAATGAGTATTCGACGCAGTTCCGCGACATGGGAATGTCGGGACAGCAAGCAATGGGCCTCATTCAGCAGGGGCTCGCCGCTGGTGCCCGAGACGCCGATATCGTCGCGGACGCGTTCAAAGAACTAAACATCCGCATCAAGTCGGGTGAGGCGGCAGACGCGCTCAAGTCCATTGGACTGAACGCCGATGAAATGGCCGCGGCTTTCACCAAGGGTGGGCCGACCGCGAATGCGGCACTCGATACATTGATGGACCGCCTACGGGCGGTGAAGGACCCGACGGAACGCTCGCGTCTTGCGGTTGCCTTGCTGGGCACGCAGGCCGAGGACCTCGCCGGCGCCCTTTTCTCCCTCGACCCCTCGACCGCTGTTGCATCGCTCGGCAAGGTCGATGGGGCAGCGAAAAAGGCCGGCGACACGATGCGGGATAACGCGTCGACGCGCGTTACGGAATTCACCCGCACTCTTGAGCACGGCTTTGTAAGCGTGGTCGGGAACCTCGTCGTACCGGCCCTGTCGGCTGCGGCCGATGGTGCGATTGCCGTCGGCTCTGCCTTTGCTACCGGCGCCGCGTTCGTGTCCGAGCACGGTGTCGCGTTCGGCATCGTCGCCGGCGTCATCACCGCCGTCATGCTGCCGGCCCTGATCGCCCTCGGGGTGCAGGCGTACACGACGTCGGTCGCCACGGTGACGAGTTGGGCGACGCAGACCGCGGCCGGCGTGACGGCAGCAGCTCGGTTCGTTGCGACGAACGCAATCATCGTCGCCGGCTGGATCGCGCAGGGCGTAGCCGCCGCCGGTACGGCGCTGCGGGTAGTGGGCGCGTGGGTGCTCATGGGCACACAGTCGCTCATACAGGCCGCGCGCATGGCCGCTGCCTGGCTGATCGCCATGGGCCCTATCGCGCTCGTGATCGCCGCGATAGTCGGTCTGGTCGCACTGGTCGTCTCGAACTGGGACGCGATCAAGAACGCAACGCTCGCGGCCTGGAATTGGGTTTGGGAAAAGATCAAGTGGGTTGGCGAGAAACTCGTCGAGTTCTTCCTCAACTTCACTTTGGTCGGCCTGATCATCAAGCACTGGGATTCCATCAAGACGGGAACTAAGCGCGTCTGGGATGGAACAGTCGAATACGTAAAGGCCCTCCCCGGAAAGCTAGTCTCTTTTTTTGTCAATTTCACCTTGATCGGGCTGATTATCAAGCATTGGCAGTCCATTAAGGAGGGAACCAAGACCAAGGCGGGCGAGATGCTCGCGTACGTGCGCGGACTGCCGGGGAAAATCGTCGGGTACTTCGGCGACTTCGGCTCGATGTTGTACGACAAGGGCGCGGATTTGATCCGCGGTTTGTATAACGGCGTCAAGGCCATGGGATCGTGGCTCAAGGGAAAGCTGATCTCTTTCGCCAAGAACATGATTCCTGGGCCGATTGCAAAGGCACTCGGTATCAGCTCGCCATCGCGAGTTATGGCGCGTGACGTCGGCCGCTGGATTCCCGCCGGCGTCGTCAAAGGCATCCGCTCCGGGCAGGGCGCGGTCGACCGCACCATGCGCACGCTCATCCCCTCCCCGAGGATGCCGGCCCTTGCCTCGGCTGGCGCCGCGCCCTACGGCGCGCAGGGGCCACTCGGCCTCGCCGCGCCGGCCGGCCCCACGGTCCGTATCGAGCACTGGCACGCAGCAGACACCGGCACGCCCGAGCAGAACGCCGCCGCACTCGCCTGGCACATGAAACAGAGGGGGTGACAGATGGCCGCGGGCGACCGCGTGACCGCCCCTGGGCACATTCAGTACGGCGACGAGCTGCTGCTCGGCCCCGGCACCCCGTTTCGGTGGCGCACGCTCTCAGGCTGGGAGGAACTGCCCGCGCTGGATTCCGGAAGCGTCAACCGCAGTGACAGCCATGGGAGTTACCCCGGGCGCCTGCTCGCGCAGCCGCGCACGATCACCGTTGATGACGTGATCGTGCGCGCGCCGGCGTCGACCATCGGAGCCACGCTGCGCGCGCTCAACGCCGCGACCGCGGTCGTCGACGACGAGCTGCCGCTCGTCGTATGGCTCGACGACCGCGGGCCGCTGCTCGCCGGCGCCCGCGTCGTACGCCGCGCTGTGCCCGTCGGCCTCGGCTACCGGGTGGGCACGATCACCGGGGCAGCGATCCAGTGGGAAGCGTCCGACCCGCGTCGATACGCGCTCGTCGAGCAACAGGTCGAGACCCGCCTGCCCGCGGCCGAGGCCGGCCTCGACTGGCACATCGACCCGGGACCCGAGCACCTCGCGTACCCGCTCGATTTCGGCGAACCGGGCAGCACTGGCACGGTCGTCACGCTCAACGAGGGCGACGCCAGCACGCACCCTGTCGTCGCCTTCCGCGGACCCGTGGCGCTGCCCTCGATCACCAATCTCGCAACCGGCGACGTCCTCGAATACGACATCGAGCTCGCCGCCGACGACACGCTGCGCGTCGATACCGCCGACGGCACGGTGACCCTCAACCGCACCGCGAGCCGGCTCTACACCGCGACCGCGCGCAGCGTCCCCGAGAACACGTTCACCCTCGCCCCCGGCACGGCCGCGCTCACCTTCCGCGCCGCCCCGGGGTCCGAGGACCCGCGCGCCTCGTGCTCGATCAGGTGGCGCTCGGCCTACTGGTAAGGAGGTGGCCTGCCTGTGACCGTGCGCGCCGGATGGCTGCTCTCGGCGGGGCAGACCCGCGCAGATACGCGCCTCGTGCCACTGGGCACGATGGTGCCCGAGTCCCCCATGACGAGCCGCGACGGCGTGATCGCCGGCGGCGACCCTCTCGCCGCGACCGGCGTCGGTCCTATGCAGGTGCAGATCGGCACCGGCCGCGCCATCGTGCAAGGGGCCGCCACGCAGGGGGCATACCCGGTGGCTGTCACCAGTCCCGAGACGCTCACGCTCGCCGACGGCCACGCGCAGTACACCCGCATCGACTCGGTAGTGCTGCGGGTGTACGACGAGCTGTACGACACCGACAAGCAGACCGCGGTCGCCATCGAGATCATGCAGGGAGCAGCGAACGCGACGCCGACCCCGCCGACGGTCCCGACCGGCGCACTGCGCCTGTGGGACATCACCGTGCCGGCCGGAATCTCGGCCGGCACGGGCGGCATCACATGGTCGAGCGCGCTCGCCGACCGCCGCCGGTACACCGCCTCGTACGGCGGGATCATCCCCCGCGGGTGGGGAACATCGTTCACCGGCGCCTACCCAGGCCAGTACCGCGACAACGGCACCGGCCTTGACCGGTGGGACGGTACAGCGTGGCAACCGCTCACACCGTCCGTGGGTTGGACCGCGGTAACCCTCGCCTCTGGCTTCTCGAACAACGGCAACGCACAGGGCACCTTGCGATACCGGCGCATCACGATCGCCGGCGTTCCGTTCCTCCAGCTTCGGGGCGGCGTGTCCTGGGCGACGTCCGGCACGATCCCCAACAGCGGGAACCTGTTGGCCTCGGTCCTGCCGGCGAACTGCCGACCGGCCGCTCTTACCTCCCTCCCGATCGCCGCCGGCGGTGTCGACATCAAGCTCGACGCGCAGACGTCGGGACAACTGCGCCTGATCGGCAGTACGGGCGTGACCACCTGGGCCGCTCTGTCCGGGGTGCAGTACCCGCTCGACGCGTAAAGGGGGTGAGCCTTGCCCGCTCCCACATACCGGGCGCTGCTGTGCGATCTGCGGTCCGATCAGGTCCTCGACGCGCTGCCGCTCACCGACGTGTCCCTCGACGACTACATCGGCAAGGTAGGCGCCGCCTCGGCAACCATCCCGCTACCGAACCGGCAGCTCGCCGCCCGCGCACGGGCCGCGGTCGTCCCCGGCCGTACGGCCTTGTGGATCGAGCGGGGGTCCGAAATCTGGTGGGGCGGCGTGCTGTGGACTGCCAACCTCACCAGCAACGAACGCGGGTTCCTCGGCCTACAGATGCAGGCCGGCGGATGGGCGAGCTACCTCGATCACCGCGTCGTGTTCCACACCCAAGAGGCCAAGCAAACCGATCAATTCGACCTCGTCCGCGCGCTGCTCGACTACGCCGCCGGCCTGCCCGGCGGCGACATCGGCATCGAGTACGGCCCCGAGTTGTCCGGAGTGCTGCGCGACCGCACGTACAGCCGCTACGACCAGCCCCGTATCCGTGAACTGATCGACCAACTCGGCTCCGTCGAGGACGGTTTCGAGTGGCGCATCGCCAGTCACCGCGACCCCGGAAGCGGCCGACGCGTCAAACGACTACAGCTCGGCTCGCCCACCATCCGGGCCGGCACATCCGAGATCGTGCTCGACCACCCCGGGCCCGTACTCGCCTACGGGTGGCCGATCGACGCCACCGTGCAGGCCAACGTGTGGCAGTCGCGCGGAGCGTCGGACAACCGCAACCAAGCCGCGGAATCGGTCCCGATCATGTCCGAGCTGCTCGTCGACGACGACGAGCTCGCCGCCGGGTGGCCGCGGCTGGACGGAACCTCGGACTACTCCACCGTGACCGAGCCGGCCACCCTCGCCGCCCACGCGCGGGCAGACCTTGCCGCCTCGCTGCACCCGCGCACCATTCCCGAGGTGACCGTCGCCCTCGACCGCGTCGCCCTCTCGCCGGCCCTGCTCGGCGCAACGATCCGACTCCGCATTCGCGATCTGTGGTGGGCCGAGGGCCTCGACGAGCGGTACCGCGTCGTCGGCCTCGCGATCTCCCCGCCGCTCCGCGGCCGGCCCGAAACCGCCCGCCTGTACTTGGAGGCTGCCTAGTGGCTGCGATCCCGCAAGACCTGCTCGACCGAATCCGCGAGCTCGAACGCAAGGTGCGCGAGCTCGCCGGCCGCTCCCAGATCCGGCCGGCCCTGACCGAGGTTCTGCACGGCGACATCGTCATCGGTGAGGGCGGACAGCTCATGGCCAAGACGCCCGCCGGGCAGACGACGTTCATCGTCGGCGACACCAAGCAAGGTGACTGGGGTGTCGGCATCGGTCGCCAGGACGGCAGCGCCGCCCTGACCGTGGGCGACGACGTCAACGGCGGCGACCGACAGATGATTCGCATGTGGTCCCGCGACCGGGACGCCCCCGACCGCATCCTCGTCATGGATGACGCTTTCTCCGACCGCTTCCTCGGCCGGCCGTGGCTGCCGTTCCCTATGTACCCGACCGCCAACGCAGCGATGCAAGGCACGACGTCATGGCAGTTCGCATGGCTCGGCCGGATGCCCGTGCAGAACGCGGTCGCCGTCATCAGCTTCTCGACGATCTCAAGCGCCGGCGGACAGGTCCGCATCAACTACGTACCGCCGAGCGGCAACGTCCAGACGATCAACACATGGACCGTGCCGAGCGGCTCGCAGTGGATCAACCAGACGGTGACACAGCCGCTCCACGGGACCGAGTGGGGCGACTCCGTCCTGTTCCAGATCGAGCACCGCAACAGCGCCAGCACCGGCGCCATCGAGACGCGCATGTTCTCGGCGTACACCCGCAACACCTTCTCGACCAGCGAGGCCCCCGACGCACCGGTGCGTGCTGCCGCCGCGGCGGTCGCCTCGTTCGAGCTCGGCGCGGACGCTCCCACCGACCAGCAAAAGGAGGGCCCCACCGGTAGTGCTGCCTGAGTCCATCCCCACCGTTACCGTTCGCGCCCGCTTCCTGTCACCGGACGGCCGGCCTCTGTCGGGGTCGATCGTGTTCCGCGCGCCGAGTCAGATCACGTTCCCGCAAGCCGACGTGATCCTCGGCGGTCCGGTCGTCGCGCAGCTCGACGCGCAGGGCGCCGTCGAGATCACGCTGCCGGCCACCGACGCGCCGGGCATGGACCCGGCCGACTGGTCGTACACCGTGACCGAGCAGCTCGCCGGCATCCAGCCGGGCCGCTCGTACGCGCTGCTGCTGCCGGCCGAGCAGCACGAGGTCGACCTCGCCGACGTCGCCCCGCGCGACCCGAGCAAGCCGCAGTACGTCGCCGTTCGGGGCGCCTCGGCGTACGAGGTCGCCGCCGCCGAGGGGTACCAGGGGACCGAGCAGCAGTGGCTCGCCTCGCTCGTCGGTCCCACCGGGGCCAAGGGTGATCAGGGCCCGATCGGACCCACCGGCCCCCAGGGTCCAGCCGGACCCACCGGCCCGCGGGGCGAGCAGGGCCCGGTCGGGCCCACCGGCCCCCAGGGGCCGACCGGCCTCACCGGTGCTACCGGACCAACCGGCCCCACCGGACCGGCCGGCCTCGTCCAGTCCGTCAACGGCAAGAGCGCCGCCGACATCATCCTCGCCGCCGCCGACGTCGGCGCGATTGCGAGCACTGCGGCCGGCACCGCCGGCGGCGTCGCCACCCTCGGCCCCGACGGCAAGGTGCCCGCAGCGCAGCTCCCTGCCACGTCGGGGGGCGGCGCGGTGACGTCCGTCAACGGCAAGCAGGGCGACGTCATCCTGAACGCCGGCGATGTGGGCGCGGCCTCGGCCACGCACACCCACACGGCCGCGGACGTGGGAGCGGAGGCCGCCGGCACCGCGGTTTTGCTCGCCGGCACGCAGACGATCAGTGGTGCAAAGACGTTCAGCACGGTCCCCTCGTCGACCGCTGCCCCGACGAGCGCGAACCACATCACGAGAAAGAGCTACGTCGACGCCGCGGCGTTCGCCGGCGAGTGGTCACCCGCCGATCACGGCCTGCTCGCGTGGGCATTCGACCCTGCCCTCGCGCAGTCCACCGGTCTCTACCCGGGGTCCGGCCCCATCCGGGTCACTGCCGTCAACCTCCGCACCGCCGCCACGGTCAACCGCATCGTTTGGTTCGCCACCGGATACGCCGGCGGGCTCACCACAGGGTCATGGGCGGCGATCTACAACTCGTCGGGTACCCGCGTGGCTGCGACCGGCGACATGTCCACCGCGACCTACGAGCCGGCCGAGGTCCACAACGAGGGCGGGGCGACGATCAGTTCGCCACTCACAGCCGCGTACTCCGCCGCGGCCGGCCTCTACTACGTGGCCTGGCGACTTCAGTACAACACCACGACGGGCGACGGGCCGATGATGCTCGCCGCCGAGTCCGGGGCCGGCGCCCCGCCCAATGTCTTCGGATACAGCGCCGTGCGCCGCTTCGGCGTCTACTCGACCGGCGCCGCCTCGGCTCCGGCATCGATCACTGTCAGCGCCATGGAGAACGGCGCTAACCGATTTTGGGCCGCGCTCGCGTAGAGCACCGCCCCGCCTCACATCCCGCCCCGCGCCTACTGGCCGGGGCTTTTTTCATGCCCGAGGAGGGCCACCCTTGCAGTTCGTTTCCCGCTCTCAGTGGGGCGCCCGCCCCTCCCGCTACGAGCTCACCTACATAGCCAGCACGCGCGGGGTGAAGATCCATTACGAGGGCACACCCGTGCCCGCATCCCTCGCCCAGCCCGAGAACCACGGGCAGTGCGCCGGCCGCGTCCGCGCGATCCAGGCGAGCCACCTCGCCAACACCAAAGAGAACTACAGCGACATTGCGTACAACGCGATCGTCTGCCCGCACGGCTACGTGTACGAGGGCCGCGGTGCCCACAAGAAGACCGGCGCCAACGGGAACAGCTCGCTCAACGCCGCGCACTACGCCGTGTGCGCCATGGTCGGCAGCTCCGGTCTGACCACGCCGACCGACGAGCAGCTCGCTGGGCTGCGCGACGCCGTCGAGTGGCTGCGCAAGAGCGGCGGCGCCGGCAACGAGATCAAGGGACACCGCGACGGATACGCGACCGCCTGCCCCGGACCGGCGCTGTACGCATGGGTGCAGAAGGGCGCCCCGCGTCCGGGCGGCACCACGCAGCCCAAGCCCAAGCCGCCGGCGTACGAGCCGTTCCCCGGCGTCGAGTGGTTCAAGAAGCACCCCCGCTCGCCGATCGTCACCGCCATGGGGCGGCGACTCGTCGCCGTCGGCTGCTCCGCCTACCGCGAGGGCCCCGGCCCCCAGTGGACCGAGGCCGATCGCCAGTCGTATGCACGGTGGCAGCGCCACCTCGGCTACCGCGGCGACGACGCCGACGGGTGGCCCGGCCGCGCTTCCTGGGACGCGCTGAAGGTCCCCAAGGTCTGACCCGACCGCCCCGCCCCGCGGTCCACCCGCCCGCCGCGGGTGGGCCGTTCCCCTTTTCACGAAGTGAGGCACAACCCATGACCGATGCCAACCGCCGCACCGTACGAACCGTCGTGCAGACCGTGCTCGCCCTGGCCGCCGGACTGCCCCTGATCATCGACGCCGCCGGAATCCCGCAGACCGAGGCCGGCGTCGGCGTCGCACTCGCCGTCGCCGCGGGCATCACGCGCGTGATGGCGCTGCCCGTCGTCGAGGGCCTGCTGCCCGCATGGCTGCGCGCCGAGCCGAGCAGCGACGACCGACTGCTCGCCCTGTCGCAGAAGGAGGACCCCACCGAGTGAGCCCAGCAACGACCGGCGTCGCTTCCCTCGACGCCGCGGTGATCTGGTGCGGCGCGGTCGTTGCCATCACGGGTGCACTCACCCTCGTGTGGCGGGCGACTCGATCCGTGCGCCGCATCGCCGGCAAGGTCGAGGACTTCGTCGACGACTGGCAGGGAACACCGGCCCGCCCGGGTGTTCCGGCCCGCCCCGGAGTCATGAGCCGACTCGGCACTATCGAGGCCACGCTCGAACGCGTCAATCACGAGCTGCACCCCAACAGCGGCACATCGCTGCGCGACGCCGTCGACCGAGTCGACGAGCGCACCCGCCGTATCGCCCCCGACGACGAGACGTAGACACCAGCGCGCCCCCGCTCCCCGGCCTTGTGCCGGTGAGCGGGGGCGCCTTTGGTCGTTGCTGCGCATGCGAGAGGACCCCCGACAGCCGCAGAGCGTCGAGGGTCCTCTCTAGGGGATCACCATGCGCGCGCCCTTACACAGGCGCGGGTATGGGAGCTTTCCCCTTCCTGCCGCCGTCCGCCCTCGCGTTGGGAGACGAGTTCGGGCGGAGGCGGTGACCCAGTGGGGCGCGTGCGCGGCGCGCGTGCTTCGCCCGGGGTGGCGGATCGGCGAGGATCGTGACGCGCACGGTGTCCTGCCAGCAGAAGCAGGTATAGGTAAAGCCGTCCCGGTCGAGCGGCGGGGGTGTGAACCCTCGATGCGGGTTGGGCAGCAGCGCCCACATGATCAGCAACGCGAGCAGTAACGCGCTCACGGAGAGGATCAACACGCCCCAGAACACGCGGTCAGTGGGAATCATCTGCGGCGACCCCTTCGTGATCGACGAGCGTGAAGTAGACGGCCTTTGCGTAAGGGCCCAGAACTCGGACGCTCCAGTGATCGGCGAGGGCATTCACCAGCAGCAGGCCGCGCCCGTGCTCATCGCGTGTGTACCGGTCGGAGGGAACGAGCAGCGGCAGCTCGTTCGGGTTGTTGTCGCGCACGATCACAGTCGTCAGCCAGCGCGCGAGGGTCACGTCGACGGTGATCAACGGGGTGCGGCTGTGCCAGTGCGCATTGGTGACCACCTCGGAAGTGCAGACCCGGGCCGGCTCGACGAGCCGCGCGAGGTTCGCGGTTCGGAGCACGAGCGCCACCCAGTCTCGGGCGATCTTCGGTGTCGTGGCCAGGTTCGGAGCGGTGAAGCGGTAGCTCGCGCCCGTCACGGGCGGTGGTGCGGGAGGTGCTAAGGCAGTTCTCTTCATGTCGTCGTCTCCCAACGCGTCCTGTGCTCGCGCTCGCCATGCGTGGCTTGGCCGCTCCCGTGACCGGCGCGCAGCAGCGCGCCCCCGCGGCTGCACTTCGGTCTTACTGGCGTGGCGCGGTGCTGCCAGGACTGTAGGGGTCAACCATGCCCCGGAGCAAGGGTGCCCCCCTCTGCTGGTGCCTTTAGGTGGACCCGTGGCACCGTGGCGGGGCACACTCAGGGCAGACAAGGGGAAGGGACGCATGCCACCGAGGGACAACCCGACCGCGCGGCAGGCGCGGCTCGGGAAAGAGCTGCGGAAGCTGCGCGAACGCGCGGACAAGACGGCCCGTGAGTCCGCCGGCCTGCTGTCTGTCGATCAGGCCAAGATCAGCCACATTGAGGCTGGCCGAGTGGGCGTTAGCCCTGAGCGCATTCGACGTCTTGCGACTTTCTACCAATGCACCGACGAAGCCCTGATTCAGGCTCTATGTGAAATAGCTCAGGAACACCGAGGGAAACACTGGTTTGACGACTACCGGGGCATTCTTGCCCCCGGTTTCTTGGACATGGCCGAGCTGGAGCACCACGCCCACGCCATGCGATCTCTTCAAAGCGTGACGTTGCCCGGCCTATTCCAAACGGAGAACTACGCTCGCGCCCTTTTCTCGGGCGTGACTCCGAGGCTACCCTCAGACGAAGTCGAGGTTCGCGTCGAGCACCGCCTCAAGCGAGCCACGATCTTTCAGCGCGAAGATCCACCACCCTTCACCGCGATCATCCATGAGGCGGCCCTACGGATGCGGTTCGGCGGTCGCAAGGTGGCACGTGAGCAGCTTGAGTACCTGATCGAGGTTTCAAAGTGGCCCAGCGTGACAGTACGGGTTATTCCGTTCACAAGTGAAGAGTTCATCGAGGTAACGCAGCCCGTGCTCTACGCAAGCGGCCCCGTCCCTCAATTGGACACGGTGCAGATCGACAGCGCTTTTGGAGGCAGCTTCCTCGACGCCGAGGCAGATTTGCATAAGTACCGCACGCTGCTCGACATTGCCGAGCACGCATCGCTCGACCCGGAAGCGTCGCGGCAGATCATCCATCACATCGCAAGGGAACTGTGAGAAACAGGGAATGAGCGCATCGGAAATTAAGTGGCAGAAGTCGTCTTTCTCCGGGGGCGGTGGGGAAAACTGCGTCGAGCTCGCAGAGCATGACGGCGGCATCTTGATGCGCGAAAGCGACGACCCGAGCAGGGTCGTTGTGACGAGCCGTGAAAAGCTGCAAGCGTTCCTGCTGGGAGTGAAGGCCGGCGAGTTCGACCACCTCGTCGAGTAAGACCGTCGCCCGACGTCGGGCTAAGCGACCGGACCAACGATGCCCCCCGCCCATCCGGGCGGGGGGCATTGTCATATGCCAGTACGCAAGTATGCCCCGGGGCACACTTGCCCACCTCTCCCGCGTAGCAGTACCGTCGCTCTGCGTCGCAGACGAGGGCCGATCGACGGCAGGACCGTGCCCAAACCTGCGCAAGTTCCCCCGTTCCTGCGTCCCTTGGGGGAACGCCCCCGAGAGGTTGCCCCCTGGTAGCGCTTCCCCCTTGCGCCCCTCCAGGGGGCAACCATGACACTTCGGCAGGAGGGCAAGCGATGCGCGCCGTAGACAATGCGACCGGCGTCAACGGAACAAGGTTGCCCATCCCCCCGCCCATCGAGGCCAGCATCGAGCACGGCTTTCTCCTTGAGGTCCTGCGCTACGCCTCAACGATCACGCCAGTGCCCGAACCGGTCGTCGCACCGCGCATCCTGCCCTGCGCTCGCGACGCTGTACGTGCCATTCGAATTCAGGTCCGCACGGCACACGCTGCCGGCATGACCCCCCGCGAGACAATGCGCGCAATCGAGTGGGTCGAATCCGGCTGGATGCATGCCCTTGCCCTGCTGCACACCGGCAATCCCTGCGGGTTCACCGTTGTACTCCACGGTGGAGCGGTCGCCGAGTGGTCCGTGCGCCCGCTGCGCTATCTCAGCATGGCCCCGGGCATATCGTGTCCGGTCAACTGCCCTGCCGCGCGAACGGAATTGATCTCATGAGTACCGCAATGATCACTGAACACCCTGCATGGCACCCGACCCCCACCGGCGCCGTGCGTGCCGTCGAGCACAGCGGAACAACGTGGGTCGCTCACTGGAACGGCGGCGGCCTCATGCTGCACTCCGTCGACGCGTCTGACGCCGACACGCCGCCCGTGGCGTACACCTCCGCCATCAACCTTCCTCGCCACCCGGACGCGCAGCCCCTCGTCGACGAGTTGACCAAGCTGGGCACCGTGCAGCGACTGAACAACCCCTCGCTCTGGGACGCAATCGCTACCGCGATCCTGCGCCAAGTCGTACGGGCAGGGCAGGCCAGGAAGATTCACGAGGCGTTCTGTAGGGCGTACGGGCGCCATGTGCAGGCCGGCGAGCGCACGCTCGCCCTCATGCCGACCCCCGACGTCGTCCTCGGCCTGTCCGACGAGGCGTTCAAAGCTGTGGGCGCGGCGTTCAACCGGGCGAAGCTGCGAGCCGCAGCCGAGGCATACAGGCAGCACGGCGAGCAGTGGCGCACCCTCGATGCCGAAAGCCTCGCGAAGGAACTGCGCACTACCGTGCACGGCGTCGGCGAATGGACCGCGGCGGCAGCAGCCGCGGACTTCACAGGCGACCACTCCGTCTACCCGCACGGCGACCTCGCCGTGCGCACCTGGGCGCGCAAAGCAGCACCGACTTTGCAACTCCCGAGCTCCGACCGCGAGTTCGAGGCCCTGTGGCGCCTCTGGGCGCCGGACCGCACCTCACTGCACACCCTGACCCTAATGACGCTCACCTGGGGGAGCCATGCCCGCACCGCTCAGCACGGAGGAACCCAGCACCGCCCCTGACCTGATCGCCGGCGCCGACCCCGACCGGACCCTCGACGCCCTGTTCGTGAACGCCCCCTTACGCGACTACGGCCTGCGCCCCCGTGTGAACGACTACACGCTGCCCGTCCTCGGCATGGCCTACATCGCCACCTACGCGCAGAAAGTCGGCGGGTACAACGTCGGTGTTCTCGACGCCGAAGCTCACGGCCTCGGCGTCGAGCAGGCGGTGCGCATCATCAACGCCGCACGTCCCCGATGGGTCGGCATGAACCTACTCGCGCCCACGTACGAGATGTCGGCCCGGATCGCCGCCGGCCTCAACCCCGAGATCGCGCTCATGGTCGGGGGGCACCACGCCCGCGCGATGCCCGCCCGCATCCTCGATGACCCCCGCATGGGCAACCTGCGCGCCCTGGTCGTCGGCGAGGGCGAGTCCCGGGTCGCCGCGCTGCTGGACGACGAGCGCCGCCGCGCCGAACTGCCGGGGGTCATGTGGCGCGACCGGCTGCTCGGCACCCACGCCGCCGGCATCGCGCGCGGGAAAGCCGCCGAGTGGCTTAGCCCGGACATCGACGCCCTGCCGCTCGTGAACCGGGCGTTCCTCCCACAAGACCCATACGTCGCCGACGACGGCCGAACCGAGGCGAACATCGTCGGCTCGCGCGGGTGCCCGTACGACTGCGGATTCTGCGGCGCCGCCGTGTCGGCGAACCCCGACATCAAGATCAGGCCCCGCGCGCCCGAGGGCATCGTCGACGAGCTCGACCACCTGCACGAGACCTACGGGACGACCGCGTACCGGTTCGTCGATGACCTCTTTCTCGGCGCGCGGCGGGTGATCGTTCCGCAGATGGAGGCGTTCACCCGACACAGGATCGGTGACCGGTTCGTGTGGGACGCCACCGGGCGGATCAACGTATTCCACCGCCTCGACGACGCCATGCTCGTCACCCTCAAGGCGAACGGTCTGCGCGAGGTCGCCCTCGGCATCGAGTCGGGCAGCGACCGTGTGCTCGCTGGGATGGACAAGCGGATCACGGCCGAGATGACCGAGCAGGTCGCGGCCCGCCTGCTCGAACGCGGCATCGGTGTAAAGGGCTACTTCATTCTCGGGTACCCCGGGGAGGAGCAGGAAGACCTCGACGCCACCGTGCGCCACATACACAACCTGTGGACGATCGCCGACCGCACCCTGGGACGTTTCCGTGCGAGCGTGTTCGAGTTTCGCCCCTACCCCGGAACACCCATCTGGAAGACACTGACCGATGCCGGACACGAGCCCGAGAGCCTGCTCGCGTACTCCGACGTCGACCTCACCGCCGATGGCGCCGACGAGAGCATGCGCGCCCGGGATGAGTTCAACTTTTCCGTCGGTGTGCAGTTCGGCGCGGTCCCTCTGCCCAAGCTGCGCGCCACACTCGCCAACCTCACCCGCGAGCAGCACGACCGCAACCGCATGGGCGTGGTCGCGTGACGAACTCGCACCCGGGAGTGTTCGTCAGCATCGACGGCCCGAGTGCCGTCGGCAAGTCGACCACCGTCGCAGAGCTCGGCCGCCTGCTGAACGACCGCGGCCTCGACGTCCACACGACGACCGAGCCCTCGACGAGCGAGCTCGGCGACTTCACCCGAGCCAAGGCGAACCACATTCACGGCCACGCACTCG
The DNA here is from genome assembly GCF_044453765.1 of Streptomyces sp. NPDC051636. Classification (NCBI taxonomy): domain Bacteria; kingdom Bacillati; phylum Actinomycetota; class Actinomycetes; order Kitasatosporales; family Streptomycetaceae; genus Streptomyces; species Streptomyces sp. NPDC051636. The sequence goes on from NZ_JBITDA010000014.1 coordinate 132,410, forward strand.
CCTGTCTCGTCGCAGCGAACCGGTACGAGCACATCGAGGTCGAGCTCGAACCGGCGCTCAGGTCTGGCACGACCGTGATCTGCGACCGCTACCTCGCATCCAGTCTCGTGCTGCAACGGCTCGACGGCGTGCCCGAGCCGTTCGTGCTTGCGCTGAACCGGCACGTCCTGCTGCCCGACCTAGCCGTGATTCTTACCGCCGATCCCAAGGCGATCACCACGCGTCTCGCTGAGCGCGGCAGGCGTCACCGTTTCCACGACGACCCTACCGGACCAACACGCGAGGTCGAGCTCTACGCCGAGGCCGCCGAGACCCTCATGACGATAGAAGTCCGCCCGCTGCTGCTCGACACGACCAACACCACCCCTGCGGACGTAGCGCGCCGAATCGCCGACGAGCTCACGGCCGCCCCCGGTAGCGTCGACAACCGCACCAACCCCGCACCGCGCCCGCAGACCTCGTGACCACCGGACCCCGAAGAGAACACGGAGCACCACCCATGCAAGACACCTGGGACACCGTCGAACGGCTCGTCGCGTGGCTCGACGACAAGAGCGCCGCGCCTGCCGACACCGCCCCGCTTCTACGCGTCCTGAAGATCGTGGAAGAGGCCGGCGAGGTCGCCGAAGCCGTTCACGGCGCCTACGGGTCCAACCCCCGCAAGGGCAACAGCCACACATGGGAAGACGTGCAGGCCGAACTCTGCGACGTCATCCTCACAGGCATGGTCGCTCTGAGGACCATCACGCCCCACGCCGACAAGACGTTCGCTGAACACGTCGGCCGGATCGCCGATCGCTCGCTCGCCTGAGTACACCGCTCGCTGCGCAAGCCCGAGACGCCCGTCGGAGCCCGCTTACGGCCCGGCGGGCGCTTTCGCGCCCTCGGTCCGTTCATCGAATCCCGCGCTTCCATGAACGCACCGAGCGCCAGATCACGGACAACGAACGCCGCCCTTTGCGTACGGTCTAGCAAAACGCTACCTTCATGGCGTTGTACCTGACTCCGGACCGCTGGTATTCGGCCTCGTACGCCGGTCTGGTCGCCTCCCCTCACGGGCCTCCTCGCCGGGTACGGCTTCGGGCTCACCGCCTTCGCCGGGCCGGTCGGCGTCTTCGCCCTCACGGTGTGCGTGTGAACCCGTGCGGAGATCGTCGACGCCCCGGTTCAGACGGGCCTGGTCGTCCGGCTGTCGCCCGTGCACGGGCGTGGCCGGTACCAGGTGATGTACACGCTGTCCTGGTGGGTGGCCGCACTGGTCGCGCCCCTGATGTCCGGCGCCGTGATCGACCACCTCGGGGCGGGGTGACTGTGGCGCCGACCGCGAGGTGCCCACAACCTGAGGCCGCCCCGCCCTCACGGATGCAGCCGCGCCCCCTTCACCACCTTGTCCACCGCGTTCCTCGGCCCGTACACCGCGAGCCCCACCAGGTCGAGGCCGGCGGTCCCCACCGCCCGGACCGCCGCGCGGTTGTCCCGGTCGTTGCCGGTGGCGAAGAGGTCCGAGGTGAACACGGCGCGCGGCAGGGCGCGGGACAGTGCCCGCCCGTGCGCCGCCGACAGCGTCTCCTTCGCGCCCTCGAAGACCAGCACCGGCTGCCGGAACATCGGCAGGTACGGCACCCCGTCGGCATCCTCGTACGGCTCCCCGATCACCTCGGGGACCGGCGTACCGAGGCCGCTGACCAGGAACGCGGTGACGTTCAGCCGCTGCCAGGTCTCCAGGTCCTCACGCAGCAGTACAGCGATCTTCGTGTCGAAGCAGATCGGTTCGTTGTCCATGCGACGAGAGTGCCGACCGCCCCGCGCCCCCGTCTTGTACGTTCTTTGCATGCCCGCCCAGCGCGACGTGGTCTCCGCCTGGCGCCCGCGCGTCCCGGGTGTCGTGGAGGTCTTCCACGCCCACTTCACCGAGTACGCCTACCCGATGCACGTCCACGAGGCGTGGACGCTGCTGATCGTCGACGACGGCGCCGTACGGTACGACCTGGACCGGCACGAGCACGGCACCCCGCACGACACGGTCTCCCTCCTGCCCCCGCACGTCCCGCACAACGGCTCCCCCGCCACCCCGCACGGCTTCCGCAAGCGCGTCCTCTACCTGGACGCCACCCACCTCGGGGACCATCTCATCGGTCCCGCGGTCGACGGGCCCGACCTGCGTGATCCCGTACTGCGGCGGCGGGTCGGGCAGTTGCACCGCGTGCTCGCGCTGCCCGGTGACGAGCTGGAGGCCCAGAGCAGGCTGAGCCTCGTCGGCGAGCGGCTGCGCGCGCACCTGACGTCCCGGGCCGGTGCCCATGAGGTCCGCCCCGACCCCGCGCTCGCCCGCCGGCTGCGTGAGCTGCTGGACGAGCGGGTCACGCGCGGGCTCTCGCTGGAGGATGCGGCCGGCCTGCTGCACGCCCATCCCGCCCATCTCGTACGGGCGTTCAGCGGGGCGTACGGCATCGCGCCGCACCAGTACCTGATGTCCCGCCGGGTCGAGCGGGCACGGCGGCTGCTGCTGGACGGGCTGGCGCCGGGCGAGGTGGCGGCGGCGGTCGGGTTCTACGACCAGGCGCATCTCACCCGGCACTTCAGGAAGTTGGTGGGCGTGACGCCGGGGCGCTACCGGCGCAGGGCGCGCTGAGCCTCGTACAGGTTGCGGGGGCGGACCGTGTTCGTCGTGGGGTACAGCTCCAGGCGGCTGTGCAGGTCCCCGGTGAAGTCGGGTACGTCGGTCTGGTCGAACTCGGTGCACTCGTCGAGGCCGACGGTGGCGCTGTGGGGGGCCACGCCGTCGATCTTCATCAGGCCGGCGCGGTGGTTGGTGACGCGGATGTTCCAGTGGGTGAACCGGGCGCCGAACAGCGGCCCCGCGTTCGCGTCGCCGCCGTGTCGGCCGTTGTTGCCGACGGTGATGTCGGTGCGGACGTTGGCGAAGGGCAGGCCGCGGTGCGAGTCGAAGGTGCCCATCTGCATCTCGCCGCGCGACCAGACGTTGTACGACGACAACCCCTCCACGTTGATGCCGTGCAGCTGGGTGTCCGCGGGGGCGGGGACCGTGCGCTGTTCGATGGTGAAGTCCTCGATCAGGTTGTCGTGCGAGCCCTCACGGCAGAAGTAGGGGTGGTGTGCGCCCCGGCCGCCGACCCGGGTGCGGCGCAGGGTGCAGGCGGACGCGGCCACCAGTCCGAAGCCGTTGTCGACGTTGCGGACCGTGACGTCGTCCGCCCAGCAGTCGTACGCGCACTGCAGGACGACCCCGTTGTAGCCCTTGTCGAGGAGGTGCGGGGACTGCGGGGTCTGCACCGCCTCCAGGGTGAGGCCCTCGACTCCCGCCCCCGTCAACTCCCGTACATGCGTGGTGAACTGCGGGTTCCATTCGGGTCGCAGGTCCAGTGGGAGCGGGCGTTCCAGGGTGACCTCGTGGCCGTGGACGTGGGCGATGCGGACGGGCCATTCGTAGGGGATGTAGGACAGCAGCTTCGTCTTGTCCCCCCAGTAGTACGCCGCCGGGCCCGGGCCGCCGCCCGACATGTGCTGCAGGAGGGTGTGGGCGGCGTCGTCGGCGATGCGGAGCAGGACCAGACCGCCGGGGCGCAGCCGGGAGGCGTCGGCGACGGTGACCGTCCAGTCGCCCTGCCGTGCGGGCGCGACGGCCGTGAGGGTCGTCCACTCGTCCCGCTTGTTCCCGGTCCAGCCCTCGAAGGGCCACGCCTGTGCCTTGACGGCGGCGGCCAGGGAGTCCCAACGTGCCGCCGGCGCCAGCCAGATGAGGCCGCCCGCCCATGACCAGGCCGACTTGGTGCCGCCGTAACGGGAGCCGTAGACGCCGATCAGTTCGGTGAGGCTTCTGGTGGCGTACAGCGTGGTGCGTGAGCTCCCGGCGCCGCGCAGCACGACGTCGTCGTACCCGATGCGGACCAGGCCGTCGATGCGGAAGACGCCGGGCGGGATGAGGACCGTGCCGCCGCCGGCCCGCCCGGCAGCGGCGACGGCACGGTTGATCGCGGGGGCGCAGTCGGTGGTGCCGTCCGGTACGGCGCCGAAGTCGGTCACGTCGGCGACGACGGGGTGGCGGGGGAAGCGGGTGGCGCCGGTCCGGAAGCCGGCCCGGCCGACGTAGGGGATCTGGGGGTGGGTGAAGGGGGTGCGGGTGAACTCCCGCCAGAGGGCGGGGACTTCGCCGGTGGGGGTGGCCGCCGCCGCGGTCGTGCCGGTCACCGCGCCGAGGGCCACGGCCGTGGCGCCGCCCAGCAGGGCCCGTCTGGTGAGGTGCGCGTTGCCCATCTCCGTACGTCCTTCCATGGGGCTCTTTCATGGATGTGAACGACGTTCAGAATTACGTTGGGCGCGAGCATGCCATGGAGCCCCGGTGTGGGGAAGAGGGCGGCAGGGAGTCAGTCAGCCGGGCGTTGGGTCATATGACTGAACGCGTCCAGGTTCCGCGTGGACTCGCCCCGGGACACCCGCCACGCGTACTCCTTGCGGATCGCGGAGGCGAAGCCAAGCTCCAGGAGCGTGTTGAAGCTGCCGTCGGCGGCCTCGAGGACCTGGCCGAGCAGGCGGTCGACCTCGTCGGCGGTGACGACGGCGAGCGGGAGGCGGGCGGTGACGTAGATGTCGCCGAGCCGGTCGACGGCGTAACTCACGCCGTACAGCTTGAGGTTGCGCTCCAGCAGCCAGCGGTGGACGGCCGCCTCGTTCTCGTCGGGGTGACGGATGACGAAGGCGTTCAGCGACAAGGAGTGGCGGCCGACGAGGAGGGAGACGGTCGTCGACAGCTTGCGGGCGCCGGGGAGCTTGACGACGTAGTTGCCGGGCTCGGGGCTCTCCCACTCCAGTTCGGCGTCCTTCAGGGCGCCCTCGATGACCTGTGCGGCGGCCTTCTGTGCATCACCCATGGTGGGAGCGTACGCGACGCCGGTGGGACTGGGTGGCGGCCGTGTACACCTCCGCGGTGGCGGCGGCCGAGGCGTCCCAGCCGAAACATCGCGCGTGCCGGGCGGCGGCCGCGCCCATGCGGGCCGGGAGCTCCGGCTCGTCGGCGAAACGGCCCAGCACGCGCGCGTAGTCGGCCGGATTGTGCCCGCGCACCAGGAACCCGGTCTCACCGTCCCGCACGGCCACCGGGAGCCCGCCGACCGCCGCCGCCAGCACCGGCGTCCCGGCCGCCTGCGCCTCTATGGCGACCAGGCCGAAGGACTCGCTGTAGGAGGGCATGACCAGCACGGACGCGGCCCGGAACCAGTCGGCGAGCTGGTCCTGGCCGACGGGTGGGCGGAACCGTACGACATCGGCGATGCCGAGCCGCGCGGCGAGCTTCTGCAGGCCCTCGGGCTTGGCCAGGCCGCTGCCGCTGGGGCCGCCGACGATGGGGACCACCATGCGGGAGCGCAGCCCGGGGCGTTCGTCGAGCAGGACGGCCACCGCGCGCAGGAGCACGTCGGGGGCCTTCAGCGGCTGGATGCGGCCCGCGAAGACGGGGATCACGGCGTCCTGCGGGAGGTCCAGGCGGGCACGGGCGGCGGCGCGGCCGTCGGCGGGGCGGAAGCGGTCGAGGTTCACACCGGGGTGGACGACGGCGACCTTGGCGGGGTCGGCGGCGTAGTGCCGGACGAGTTCGCCGGCCTCCTCGGCGGTGTTGGCGATCAGCCGGTCGGCGGCGGCGACGATCTGGGTCTCGCCGATGACGCGGGCGGCGGGCTCGGGGGTGTCGCCGTCGGCCAGGTTGGCGTTCTTGACCTTGGCCATGGTGTGCATGGCGTGGACCAGGGGGACGCCCCAGCGCTGGGCGGCGAGCCAGCCGACGTGACCGGAGAGCCAGTAGTGCGAGTGCACGAGGTCGTAGTGGCCGGGGCGGTGGCCGGCCCAGGCCTGCATCACGCCGTGCGTGAAGGCGCACAGCTGGGCCGGGAGGTCCTCCTTGGCCAGGCCCTCGTAGGGGCCGGCGTCAATGTGCCGGACGAGGACGCCGGGGGCCAGCTCGACGCTGGGCGGGAGGCCTCCGGCGGTGGCCCGCGTGAATATCTCGACCTCGATGTTGAGGGCGGCGAGGCGCTGGGCCAGCTCCACGATGTAGACGTTCATGCCGCCGGCGTCGCCGGTGCCGGGCTGGTGGAGCGGTGAGGTGTGCACGGAGAGCATGGCGACACGGCGGGGCCTGCGGTGCAGCCTGAGCCGCGAGGGAGCCGCCGGAGAGCGACGCCCGAGCCTGCTGACGTACTGGCTCACGTGGCGTTCCTCCTTGCTGCGGGCATGCCGGTCGGAGGACGGACGGCACCCTCCAGGGGGAGCAACAGCGACCGGCGCCGCTCCATTTCCCGATCACGCGGCTTTGCCCAATCATTACCCGGAGTCGATCACGTGTTCGACCTCGGGCCGCGTGAGCCCGTGCGGCCGACCGGGTACCCCGTCCCGCTTACCCTCGTACACATGACAGCCCGCGCAGCCACCCGCCCCGTGGGAACGGTGACACGCGGGACGACCAACCCCAACCGGCTGCGCCGCATGGACCGCTGGATCGCCGCGACCCACGGCGCCGAACTCCGCCGGGCCGCCGAACCGGTCGCGGTCGACCTCGGGTACGGGGCCGCGCCCTGGACCGCGGTCGAACTCCTCACCCGCCTCCGCGCGGCAGCGCCACGCGCGCGTGTCGTCGGCGTCGAGATCGAGCCCGCCCGGGTGACGGCGGCGAAACCGTACGAGCGCGAGGGGCTGCGCTTCCGGCACGGCGGGTTCGAGATCCCCGTCCCCGGGCGGCCCCAGCTCATCCGGGCCGCCAACGTCCTCAGGCAGTACGACGAGGACGAGGTGGCCGCCGTCTGGGAGCGGCTGTGCGCGCGGCTCGCCCCGGCGGACGGGCAGGCGCGGGGCGGGCTGCTGGTCGAGGGGACCTGCGACGAGATCGGGCGGCGGCATGTGTGGGTCGCGCTCGGCCCGGAGGGACCGCGGACGGTCACCTTCGCGACCCGGCTGGGTTCTCTCCAGCGCCCGTCCGATCTGGCCGAGCGGCTGCCGAAGGCGCTCATCCACCGCAATGTGTCCGGCGAGCCGGTGCACGCCTTCCTGCGCGACTTCGACCGCGCCTGGGCCGCCGCCGCGCCCTACGCCTCCTACGGCGCCCGTCAGCGCTGGATCCGTACGGTGCGGGACCTGACCGCCGACTGGCCGGTGACGGACTCGCCGGCGCGGTGGCGCCAGGGGGAAGTGACCGTGGCGTGGGGGGCGTTGGCGCCGCGGGGCTGAGCCCCGCCTCTGCCGCCCCGCCCCGCCCCACCCCGGGGAACGATCTCCGTGAGTTGTTCGTCACACCGGCGGGGAGATCGTCATGCCGGGGAGGGAAAGGGGGGTAGGCACCCCACCGGGCACGACCTCTGTCGTTTTGTGCCGCGCCGTGGCACGATCCCCCAGACGTCCGTAAGTTACTGACGGTAAATCAGGTTGGGGGCAGGGGTATGGGGACGGGCAAGCGCGGTCTGCTCACGGCTGCCGTGACCGTGGTCTGCGCGGTCACCGTGCTGGCGGCGCCGGGCACGGCGTTCGCGAGCCCCGGCCCGACACCGACGGCCTCCCCCAGCGCGGCCCCGACTCCCCCGACGGGCAAGGACCTTGAGAAGGTCCGCGAGAAGCTCGACAAGCTCTACCATAACGCGGCCGTCGCCACCGACGCCTACAACGCCGCCGAGGAGAAGGCCGAGAAGCAGTCGGCCGAGATCGTCGAGCTGGCGAAGAAGATCGTCAAGGGCCAGAAGAAGCTGGACAAGCTGAAGGACCGGGCCGGCGCCGCCGCCCGCGCCCAGTACCGCACCGGCGGACTGCCCGACGAGGCCCAGCTGATGCTGAGCGACGACCCGGAGCAGTTCCTCGACGGGGCCGGGCGGATGCTCCAGGGCCAGCGGGCCACCAAGGGCCTGATCACCGAAATGACGCAGACGCAGACCGACTTGAAGCAGTACGCGAAGGACGCCTCCGCCCAGTGGAAGAAGCTGGAGGCGGGCCGCAAGGCCAAGGCCGCCGCCAAGAAGAAGATCAAGCAGCAGATCGCGGCCGCCGAGAAGCTCGAGAACAGGCTGGAGAAGAAGGAGAAGGAGCGCCTCGCCCGGCTGGAGCAGCAGGCCGCCCTCAAGGCGCAGACCGCCTGGCTGGACACCGGCATCCTCGACGAGGTCAGCGGCAAGGCGTCCGAGCAGGGCAAGAAGGCGGTCGAGTTCGCGACGAACCAGATGGGCAAGCCGTACGAATGGGGCGCCGAGGGCCCCGACGCGTACGACTGCTCCGGCCTGACCTCGCAGGCCTGGGCGCACGCCGGGCACCCCATCCCGCGCACCTCGCAGGAGCAGTGGAAGCAGCTCAGGCACGTCGACGTCAAGGACATGCGCCCCGGCGACCTGATCATCTACTTCGACGACGCCAGCCACGTGGGGATGTACGCGGGCGACGGCGCCGTCATCCACGCCCCGCGCCCGGGACGGACGGTGACGCTCGCGGGGGCGGGCTCGATGCCGATCCTCGGGGTGGTACGGCCGGACGCGTGAGACCGGGGGACCGTCAGGCCCCGGGGCCCGGATGCCCCGAAGGGTGGCGTGATGCACGCCATGTGACCCAGCGCACGCCCAACAGCCGCCCAAACCCCGGCGGGACGTGACCTTCGTCATCCCCGATCCCGCCCCAGCCTGTCCAACTGCGATAGGGAACGCGGCATATGACACTGGCTGCCTGCCGAGCGGCCCAGCTCACACCATTCCGCTGTGGTGGCGAGTACCGCTATGGTCCCCAGTCGGGTGGGTCGAGGTCCCTCGCCCCGCCATGCCCTCGGGGGGAGGGAAGGAACCCAGGACGATGCCCGCACCCATACCGCGGCAGAGAGCGATCCCGGCCGCGGAGAGTGGTCAGGCGCAGGATGCCGCGCGCACAGCCGGCGGTCCCCTCAAGGAAGAGGCCAACCGCGACCCGGCCGCCGCACACACCACCGCGGCCGGCACCACTCTCACCCTGCTGCTGATCGAGGACGACCCCGGCGGCTCGCCGATCGTGCCCGAACTGCTGGACTCGGCCGGCAAGCCGATCCGTGTGCGCACCGCCCGCAACCTCACCGAGGCCGAGCGGCTGCTCACCGACGACGTCCACTGCATCCTGCTGGACCTCGCGCTGCCCGCCCCCGGCGGCACAGCCGGCGACGACGAGCTCGCCGTGCTCCGGCACGTGCTCGAGCTCGCGCCCCGGCACGCCGTACTCGCGCTCACCGCGTCCGGCGACGCCGAGCGCGGCGCCGAGGCCGTACGCGTGGGCGCCCAGGACTACCTCTTCCGGGACGAACTGGACGGACGGCTGCTGAGCCGCGCCATCCGGTACGCGGTGGAGCGCAAGCGGTCCGACTCCGCCGAGCGGCGCCTGGCCGAGGGCCGGGTACGGGCCCAGGAGAACCGCCGCCTGGAGCGGGGCCTGCTGCCCACGCCCCTGCTGGAGGGCTCCGCGCTGCGTTTCGCCGCCCGCTACCGGCCGGGCCGCTCGCGCGCCCTGCTCGGCGGCGACTTCTACGACTGCGTACGCACGCCCGACGGCACCGTGCACGCCATGATCGGCGACGTCTGCGGCCACGGGCCGGACGAGGCGGCGCTCGGCGTGGAGCTGCGCATCGCGTGGCGGGCGCTGACGCTGGCCGGCCTGTGCGGGGACGAGCTGCTGAACACCCTGCAGCAGGTGCTGGAGCACGAGCGCGCGGACGACGAGATCTTCGCGACGCTCTGCGCGGTGGACATCTCCCCCGACGGCCGCCGCGCGGGCCTGTGCCTGGCCGGCCACCCGTCCCCGCTGATCGCCCGCCCCGGGCGGCCCGCGGAACTGCTGCCGTACGACAACAACGGCCCCGCTCTCGGCCTGCTCCCCGGCGCCCGCTGGCCGCGGATGCAGGTGGAGCTGGGCGCCGAGTGGAGCCTGATGCTCTACACCGACGGCCTGATCGAGGGCCGGGTCGGCGCGGGCGGGGAACGCCTCGGCCAGGAGGGCATGGTCGAGATGGTCCGCCGCCAGCTCGCCCGGGGCCTGACCGGCGAGGACCTGCTGCGGACCGCGGTCAACGAGGTCCGCGACCTCAACGGCGGGGAGCTGACGGACGACGTGGCCGTGGTCCTGCTGGACCGGGTGCCGTAACGGACCGGGGGCCCTGACGGACCCGGTGCCGTAACGGACCGGGGGCCGTAACCGGCGCGGGCCTCACCGGCCGCCGTTGTACGGCCCGTACGGACCGTCGCTGCTGCTGCCGCGGCGGCGGCCCCAGCCACTGCCGCCGGAGACCTGCCGGAGCGCGGGGCGCACGTCGACGATGTAGACGATGCTCGCGACCAGGCCGGCGATGGGCAGGATGGACAGGATCGAGAACAGGTAGCTCACCACGAGCGCGATGCCCAGCATGATCAGCCAGAACACCTTGTTCTGCTTGTCCGCCGCGCGGAAGGCGTCCTCACGCCGGAACGCGGCGTCGAACAGCCCGAACGCGGCGAGGGCCATCAGGACGATCTTCAGCAGTCCCAAGAACCCCGCGAAGCCCAACATCAGCATGCTGCCACCGCCCGTTGTCTGCCGATTCCTACGCGGCCACCGTACCCGTAGAACGGGCCGGACACCCCAGGGGTGCCCGGCCCGCGCACGCGCCGTCGGTCACTTGGCGGGCGGCGTGGTCTTCTTGAGGGGGGTGGTGGTCTTGCGGGCCGGCGCCTTCTTCGCGACGGGCTTCTTCGCGTCGGCGGGCTCGGTCTTCGCCTCGGCGGGCCGCTGCTCGGAGGGCCTGGCGGCGGCCGGCTCGGCCTTCGTCTCGCCCTTCGGCTCGACGGCGATGGCGAGTTCCTCGATCTCCTCGGCGGCCTCGCCGCGCCAGGTCTTCACGGCCTGCTCGCCGTGCTCGGCGACCTTCTCGTAGGTCTCGCGGGCCTTCACGGCGTACTCGGCGGCGACGCCGACGCCGCGCAGGGCGAGATCCTGGGCGGACTCGCCGAACTTCTTCAGGTCGCCGTCGATGGTGCCGAAGAACTCGGCGACCTTGGCCTGGAGGCTCTCCTGCGCCTCCTTGGCCCGGGCACTGGCCTCCTTGGCCCGTGCGGCGGCCTTCTCCTGCACGGCCTTGGGGTCGGTGTTGCGCACGGCCTCGATGCGGGCCGGGGCCTCGGCGCGCAGCTGCTCGACCAGGGCGGGCACCTTCTTGGCCTGCTGGAAGGCCAGGTCGGCGGTGCCGGCGGCGAAGTAGAGCGGGGTCGGGTCGCTGAGGGTCTTGCGCAGGTCGTCGGTGATGGCCATGGTGATGGTCCTCCCGGATTCACGTTCGGCTGAGGGTTTTGGGGTCCGCAGCAGGGCGGCCGGCGCCCTGGTCCGGTTCAACTGGCCGTCTGCTGCGGATCTGTGCCGGCATCGGCGTCACTGCCACCGGCCGTGCGGGTGCCGCGCACGGCGGCGGCGTCGCTCACGCTGTCCTCGTCCGTGATGTCCTCGTCCGCGGTGTCGCCCCCGAATCCGTTCTCTTTCCGAAAGGACTCGTAGATCTGCAGCAGCACCTGCTTCTGCCGCTCGTTGAGCGTGGGATCGGCGAGGATGACGGCACGCGTCTCCACCTCGTCCCGGTCCCGCTCCGCGTCGAGAATCCCGGCCCGCACGTACAGCGTCTCGGCGGAGATCCGCAGCGCCTTGGCGACCTGCTGCAGCACCTCCGCGCTCGGCTTGCGCAGCCCGCGCTCGATCTGGCTCAGATACGGATTGGACACCCCGGCGGCATCGGCGAGCTGCCTGAGCGACAACTGCGCGTTGCGCCGTTGCTCGCGCAGGTAGTCACCGAGATTGCCGACGTTGAGCGATGCCATGCCTCCACCATGCCCCACCGCCGCTAACAATTGCAAGCATCCGCTTGCAATAGTGTGTCGCGCCACGTGGCCGGGTGCCCTACAAACCCGCCCCGGAACCGACATCCGGGTCATCAGTGGACACCATCACCTCTGTGTCGAACACCGCCGATGGACGGACACCCATCACGGGCACTACATGCCAACTTCTCCGGCCTCATCGACGGCCAGTTCAGCCTCAACCGGGCCCCTGAGCTCGTCCACGAGCAGTGGAGACTCCATCGGCGCTTTCGACGGCGGACCCCCCGAACGGTTCTCGCTGCCTACCAGGAATGCGTCGGCTTCTGGCACGAGCTGGCCAAGCACGGATACGCCGTCAACAGGACCGAACGTCTTCTCGACCTCGTCGCTCCGGACGTTCGAGCGGCGGTTGTCACCGGAACGACAACTGAGGACGACCGCCATCCATGGTTCAGACGCGAAGCCACGCTGGTCGCCGAGAGAATCAAGGAACGGATGGACGAACAGGAACGTCAACTGATGCGGATCGCGTCGGCCGCACCAGGCGCCCCAGAGTGGTGGCCTCCGCTCATCATGCGCAGACTTCTGCGACACACCCCGTCTCACGCAAGGTGAAACTGGCGCGGCTCTCCTGCAGTGACCGTTACGAACCGCCCGCATCGTGATCGAGGAGAGACATCCCGGATGCCAGAGCGCGGGCAGTGTCGGCGAAGTACTGCTCGTCGGCACCAGGGGCAAGGCCGAGGGGAACGCCCTGGCTGAGGCCGACGAACAGTGCCCTGAGCGCGGTGGTCAGACGTTGTGCCTGTTGCGACGTCACGACGCTTCCGTTGTGCGACCTTCCGGTGAACAGCGCAATCAAATGGTCCTCCTGCGACCGGATGGATGTGGCGAGCTGGGTCCCCAGCTCTGGGTCATGCAGCGCCATGTCCAGCAAGGTGATCTGGAGCGACAGGCGGGACAGCGCATCCGGGGTGTCACAACTGCGCCGGTAGTGCCGGGCAAAGGCGTCGACCGCTTCCAGCAGATCAAGTTCCGCGGGAACCGCCTGCTCGATCTCCTCGTAGTACGGCCGCAGGTAGTCGGCGACCAGGGCCACCACCAGGCCGTTCTTGCTCCCGAACAGTGAGTAGATGGCGCCGGTGGTCAGGTCGGCGCGTTCGGCGATCTCATCGAGCTTGGCCCGGTACCCGTCCCGCGACACGACCTGGAACGCAGCGTCCAGCAAGGCGCGGCGGTTGCGTTCCTTGGCCTCCGCTCTCGTCATTCTCATAGTTTGATTATTGCCGTAATCTCGTTACAGAACCAGTGGGATGAGCTTCGAGGAGGAACACTCATGGCCCAGGTCGTGGCACCGCGGGTGACCCGCCAGACGGTGGGGGCCATCGCCGATGGCGCCTTCAAGGTGTTGCTCGCCGCTGTCCACATCGCCGGCGCTGCCCCGCTCGGCCGGTTACTCGGCGCGCCAGCCTGGCTGATGGTCGTCTCAGGCGTGGCCCTGCTGATCGGCGGCGGCGTCGAGATCGGATACACGCGCAGCCGGTCGATGCGCACCTACACGCGGCTCATGATCGCCTACGACAGCGGCTGGGTGTTGACGGCCCTGGCTGGCCTACTGATGGCGTGGCAGGGCAGCAGCGCCGGTGGCGAAGTCTGGATGGGCTACCAGACAGCCGCCCCCATCGCGTTCGCCGCGCTGCTGATCGTCGCTGCCCCTACGCAGAAGACCTCGGTTTGAGCGAGACAGTCGACCCGCCCCCGTCTCGCTCGGACTGAGGCCCCCCCAGGTCAGGCACGCACGCTGCCTCACCTTCAGCGAGACCGGACACCCGCCCCGGAACCCCCCAGCCACCCCTCCACCACCCCGAAGTCGGCATCGGTCAGCCCGTACCGGTGCTCGACCCGGTGCAGCAGGGCGCGTCCGGGGTGGTGGGCGGCGACCCAGGCGCGGTCGGTGTCGGTCAGTTCGTCGTCGAGCCAGATGAAGGGGCGGCCGGCCGCCCAGGTGACGAGGGGCCGGGTCTTCCAGTGCAGGGGGCCGGGCGGCTCGTCCTCGTCCGGCCAGTCCACGACGGGCAGGCGGGGCAGGCCGAGCCAGGGGGCGACATAGGCGTTCGCGTCGTCCAGCCAGGTGGTGGCCCACACCAGGTCACAGCCCAGCGCCGTCAGCCGGGGGCCGAGGGCGGGGTCGATCCGGGTGAGGATGGGGTGGTCGGCGACGGCCGCCGGCGGCACACCGCCCGTGTCGTACACGGGGTAGGGGTCGTCCGCGCCGAACGGCAGCAGCGTCCCGTCGACGTCCAGGAAGAGCAGCGTCACCGGCCAGGATCACCGCCCCGGAAAAGCGCTGGCGTCAGTCATGGAGGGACAGTAGCGTCTCACCCATGACTGCCGGGTCGGCCTTGTGCCGTGAGCGAGTTGGGTGCCCGGCCTCTGAGTGAGACCGTGGCGGGCCAGGAGCCCGCCTCTTCCTCTGCGTCCGCGAAAACCGACAGCAGAGGAAGAAAGCAGAGAGAGTGCCCAACGACTTCAACCAACGCATCATCGACGAGTTCCGCGCGAACCACGGCCGCGTCGGCGGCCCCTTCGAAGGCGGCCGTCTCCTGCTGCTCACCACCACCGGCGCCCGCACCGGCGCCCCGCACACCACGCCCGTCGGCTACCTCCCCGACGGCGGTGACCGCGTCCTGGTCATCGCCTCGGCGGGCGGCTCGCCCCGGCAGCCGGACTGGTACCACAACCTCCTCGCTCACCCCCGGGTGACCGTCGAGAGCGGGGTGTTCACGTACGAGGCGCGGGCCGTCGTCCTGGTGGGCGAGGAACGCGAGCGGGCCTTCGCGCGGGCCGTGGAGTCCGACCCCGGCTGGGCGGAGTACCAGCGCAAGGCCGGCCGGGTGATACCGGTCGTCGCGCTGGAGCAGATCGCCAACGGCGGCCCGCCGAACATCGAGGCCCGCTCACCGGGCGAGGCGATCAGGCTGGTGCACGACGTCTTCCGGCGCGAACTCGCCCTGATCCGCAAGGAGATGACGAACGGCGGCAGCGCCCTCGGCGCGCAGCTGCGCGTCAACTGCCTCACCTTCTGCCAGGGGCTGGACAACCACCACGCCGGCGAGGAGACGGCCCTGTTCCCCTTCCTCGCCGCCCGCCACCCGGAGTTCGCCCCGGTCCGGGAGCGACTGCGCCTGGAGCACGAGCGGATCGCCGCGCTCGTCGGCGAGCTGCGCCGGGCGGTCGCCGCCGAGGAGTCGCCCGACGCGCGCGCCGAGGTCGTGCGGCTGACGGAGGAGCTGGAGGCCCATCTCACCTACGAGGAGGAGCAGTTGGTGCCCCTTCTCGATGGCGCCGCCCGGTAGCCGCCCGCCGCCCGTCTAGAAGGGCAGTGGCCGCGCGTGCACCACGTCCAGCCGTGACACCGCCCGGGTGAGCACCACGTACAGCCGGTGCAGCCCGCGTTCCTCGGCCTCCGCGACGGCGGCCGGTTCGACGGCGACGACGTGGTCGTACTCCAGGCCCTTGACGACGGTCGCGGGCACCAGCGTGACGCGGGCGCCGAGTTCGTCCGGTCCCGCGGTCCCGATGCCGGCCGCCGCGAGGGCGTCGCGCACCCGGGCCAGGTCCGCGTCCGCCGTGACGACCCCGACGGAGCCTTCCCGGGTGAGCGCCTCCCGTACGGCCGCCACGGTCGCGCCGAGCACGTCGTCGGCCCGCCGGATCCGCAGTTCACCCTCCGTTCGCAGGGAGCGGGCCGGCGGGACGGCGACGTCCAGGCGGGCCAGCAGCCGGTTGGCGAGTCCGAGGACCGCGGCCGGCACCCGGAACCCGGTGGTCAGCGGCACCACGGCCGCGTCCGGCTCGCCCAGGTGCCGCAGGGTCACGTCCCAGGCGCGCGCCGCCCACGGCGTGGTGCCCTGGGCCAGGTCCCCGAGCACGGTCAGCGAGCCGAAGGCGGCCCGGCGGGCGATCGCCCGGCACTCCATCGGGGAGAGGTCCTGCGCCTCGTCGACGACGATGTGCCCGTATCCCTCGGGGTGCTCGATGAGCCCGGCGACCTCGTCGAGGAGGACCAGATCGGCGGCCGACCAGCGGGCGGACGTGTACGAGCGCGGCGGCCGGGCCCACCGCAGCGCCTCCTGCTCGTCGGGGTCGAGGAGCCCCTCCGCGGCCCGGGCCAGGACCGCACGGTCGGTGAGGAGTTCGGCGACGACCTCCTCCGGCCGGGTCTTCGGCCAGACCGCGTCCACGTACGCGCTCAGGGTCCGCGCCCGCTCGATCTTCCGCACCCAGGCGTTCGGCCGCGGCCCGGCCCGCCGCTCGGCCTGTGCCTGGAGGCAGCGCACCACGCGGGTCCGCACCCGCTCGCGCCCGACGGCGTACGGCGGCTGCTCGGCCCGCACCCCTTCGACGATCTCCACCAGTTCGTCGGCCGGAACCCGCCACCGGTACGACCCGTCCGCCACGGCGAGCGACTCGACCCCCTCGGCCGACACGCGCGCGTACAGCGCCCGGCGCAGCACCTCCGCCATACGTGCGTCGTGCTTGACGACGGCGGCCCGCTCGGCGTCGGTGCCGGTGACCGGGTGCAGCGCGATCTCGTCGCGCAGGGTGGACTGCCGTACGCCGGTCTCGCCGAGGGAGGGCAGCACCTCGGAGATGTAGGAGAGGAAGGTGCGGTTGGGCCCGAGGATCAGCAGTCCGGCGCGCTGGATGCGCTGCGGGTGGGTGTAGAGCAGGTAGGCGGCGCGGTGCAGGCCGACGGCGGTCTTGCCGGTGCCGGGAGCGCCCTGCACGCAGACCGACTCGGTGAGGCCGCCGCGGACCAGGTCGTCCTGCTCGGGCTGGATGGTCGCGGCGATGTCCCGCATCGGCCCGACACGGGGCCGTTCGATCTCGCGGGCGACGATCTCGCCGCTCCCCGTCTCGCCGCGGCCCAGGTGCTCGTCCTCCAGACCGGTCAGGTCTGCGGAGTCGCCGCGGCTGCCGGGGGACCAGCCGAAGCGGCGCCGGACCGCCACCCCCTGCGGATCGAGGGCGCTCGCCTGGTAGAAGGCGCGGGAGACCGGGGCGCGCCAGTCGACCACGAGGGGCGGGGCGGCCGGGTCCTCGGTGATCCGCAGGCGGCCGATGTGGTAGCGCTGCCCGGCGTGCTCGGGATCGGCGGGGCCGAAGTCCAGGCGTCCGAAGAACAGCGGTCCCTCGGGGAGTTCGCGCAGGGCCTTGGCCTGGCTGCGCAGCCGGTACCCGAGGACTTCGGCGTCGGCACCGGAGGCGGAGACGTCCTCGCCGGTGACGACCTGCTCGTCGGCGCCGGCGGCCATGCCGGCGAGGGCGGCGCGGCAGGCGTCGTGGAAGGAGCGTTCGCTGCGGAGGGAGTCCTGGAGGGCGAGCTCGGTTGACGTCATGCCCCCAACCTACCCAGAAAACGTAACTCAGTTACATATTTTACTGAGTCTTAGTCGACGGGCCCAGCCGTGGCAGTCCCGCCTCCAGCCACCCGAACGCCCGCTCGGCCACCGTCACCGCCTCCGGCCGCACCTCGGCGGCCCGCTCCCCCGCCGCGATCCGCCGCCAGTTCTCCTGCGCGAGGATCCGCTGCACGGCGACGATCTGTCCGGCGGCGAGCCGCGCGTCCAGGCCGCCGCCAAGGGCCTCGGCGAGCGCGGCCTCGGACCGCTCCAGGTACTCGTACAGCCGCGCCACCAGAGCCGGCGTCCCGTACAGCAGCTCGTGGAAGGCGAGCACGTCCGGATCGTCGTTCAGCCCGGTGATCGGATCGCACCGCTCCAGCCCGTCCAGGAAGTGCCGCCGCAGCGCCGCCAGCGGCGAGGCCGCCCCGGCGGCCACCCGGGCCGCCTCGTCCTCGTGGTCGGCGATCCGGTGCAGGACGAGGTCCTCCTTGGCCGGGAAGTACCGGAACAGCGTCGGCTTGGAGATCCCGGCCGCGGCGGCCACCTCCGCGACCGACACGGCGTCGAAGCCCTTCTGAAGGAACAGCCGTACGGCGGTGTCCGACACGTCCTGGTACATCCGCCGCTTCTTGCGCTCGCGCAGGCCGATCCGCTCATCCATGACGGCGAGCCTACGCAGAGGTCCTCCCGTGCTCGCGCTGCCGGCGCACGAGTGCCGTGACGATCCGCCTGGGGCCCGGAACCGACTCGAGCCCCAGCGGCAGGGCGGCGTCGGCCAGGACCCGGCGCAGCTTCAGGGCAGCCTGGACGAGCTGCCGCCAGTGCGGTTCCGGCCCGCCGTCCAGGGACAGGGCCACGCGGATCACGTCGGTGAACAGCGACTGGGCCCTCTTGTAGCCGAGGAGCAGGGGGACGTCGTGCCGCCAGCCGGCCGCGCTGCCGGGGCGGGCGCGTTCGACCGCGCCGGCCCACCGCTCCGCCACGGCGCGGGCCTGGCGGGCCGGGTACCGCATCAGGTGCAGGTGGGTGGCGAGGTCGTAGAGCGGGTCGCCGACCATCGCCAGCTCCCAGTCGATCGTCCACAGGACGCGGTCGTCGTCGACGATGAAGTTCTCGCGGTGCAGGTCGGCGTGGAGCAGACAGAAAGGGCGTTCGCGAAGACCCGAGACATGCTTCCGCAGGTGCTTGAACGACTCGGCGTCCACGCCGAGATCCTTGAAGAGCCTTTCGAATCCCGTCAGGTTGCGCTGGTAGACCTGTTCCTCGGTGAAGCAGACGAGCCGCTCCAGGAACCCGTCGCTGTCACCGTCGTCCGGTCGGTCCTCGGCTTTGCACCGCCGGTCGACGGAAAGGGTTTCCGGGGTCACCACGACCAGCTGGCGGAAGAGGCCGACGATCTGCCGGAGAAACTCCTCGGGAACCGCGAGGCCGGATGCGCAGACCGATCCGAGCGTCCGCCCCTCGATGAAACGCTGGAGCTTCAGGCCGCCGTCCTCGATGATGTCCGGAATGCCGTCGATGCGGCCGCTGAGCCCCTTCAGCAGTTGTTCCTCCGAGGCGAAACACCGCCGGTCGAACCAGAGGAGGCCGGGGCGTGGCTCCCGGCACTTCCATCGCGGCCGGGGGCCGGGTCCGCTTTTCTCGCCGGGCAGCGGAAAGACGTAGGTCTCGTGGTGATATCCGTGGAGTGGGCCCTCGACCACACTCTCGTCGCCACCACTCGCCTCGACCGCGTTCAACCGAGCATGGGAATCCGATTCGGGTGACATTGCCCGTTTCTCTCGTAGGCCCCTTCCGGAGGATGCAGAAGTGGAAGAACGGTACTCCGCCACCGGCTCCGCATCGCGCCAGACGCGTTTTGTTCATAGAACCGGGTCCCACTCGACGGCGCCTGGACACACACTTGTGCCCTGCTGGCGGACAATTCGCAGCAATGTCTCCAGCGTGCGGACGACGTGCTCGGCGCCGGCCGCCCGAAGGCGCTTCTCGTTGCGGTCGTTACGCGCGTAGCCGAGGAAGGGAATGCCGGCCCGGGAGGCGGCCTCCCAGTCCGTGGGCGAGTCGCCGATCATCAGGGCGGCCGCGGGCGCCGTCCCGGTCGCGCTCAGGGCACGGGTGAGGCAGTACGGGTCGGGCTTGAGGCGGCGCAGGTCCTGGGTGCGGCCGTAGATGTGGGGGGAGAAGCACCCGGTCAGGCCGCGGCCGTCCAGGTAGGCGCGCGCCACGCGGGGGGAGTTGTTCGTGGTGATGGCCAGGCGGGAGCCGACCGCGGACCAGGTGCGTATCAGGGGGTCGGCGTACGCGGTGGGCATCGCGGAGACGGCGGCCTGCAGCTCCTCCTGGGTGAGACGTTCCTCCAGTTCCGCCACCAGGTCGGAGCCGGGGTGCCGGCGTTCCACGGCGCGCAGCAGGAACTGCGGATCCAGCGACTGCCGCTCCCGCTCCGTCAGCAGCCCGTGCAGGCCGCGGCTCTCCAGCCACTCCACCAGTTCGCCGGCCACCCGCTCCGCCTTGTGTCCCGCGAACAGGCGGCAGATGGGGCCGTCGAAGTCCCACAGCACCACTTTCGCCCGGGTGATCACGCCCCGGATCGCTTCCGCCGTGTCCTCGGTCCCGGCGGTCCCCGGATCGTTCCGCTCATTCCGCTTCGTATCAGGAGTCACTAGGAGAGTGTCAGGTCCGAGGTGATGGTTTCCCAGAGGGCGTCGAACCACTTCTGCGACTGCTGTATGAACGCCTCGTCCCGCTGGCCCCGCCTCATCTCGAAGGAGAACAGCAGGGACTGGGAGCCGAGGGTGTCGTACATCTCCAGGGTTCCGCTGTCCGTGGACTCCTCGCGGCGGGTGACCATGTAGTAGCCGATCAGCGCCTCCGTGCCGTTGAGGAGGTAGAGCTTCACCGGCGGGGTGAAGGGCAGCGCGCGGAAGGTGACGTTCACGTCGATGTCGTGGGTGCCGCGCAGGGCGTGCAGGTTGTACCTGAGGACCTGGCCCTGGGCGTTCCGCATGGCGAGCCAGCGCTGGTGCACCGGGTCGTCGTCGCCGCGGCCGTCGACGGGGACCGGGAAGGCGAGGCTGATGTCCCGGGACGGCAGCAGGATGCGCACGTCGATGCGCTCGGGTCGGGCGCGGCCCTCGTGGATCATGCGGAGGGGTTCGCTCAGGGCCAGCATGAGGGTCTCGGCGGTCAGGCAGGCGGCGTCGATGCGTACGTGGGATGCGGAGAAGGCCTCGGCGAGACGGGGGGCGAGGCCCACCATCGTCGGCTGGGGCTCGTCGCGGGCGGGGGCCGGTTCGGCGATGCGCGGGGGGCTGCCCTTGCTCACGTTGCTGAGCAGGCCGTCGTCCTGGAGTGCCCGCAGGGCCTGGCGTACCGTGCCGCGCTCCACGCCGAACTCCTCGGCGAGCTCGGCCTGGGTGGGCAGGCGGTCCCCCGCCCTGAGGTCTCCGACCCGGATCCGTTCCCGGAGGGCGTCGGCGATCTCCTGGGGCGTGAGTCTTCTGCTGCCGTTCACTGCCACGTTCTCCTGGGTCACGACCAAACGCTACAACTTGCGTCTATCCAATGGCAGTTGTCCGTAGGTTGTTTATGGATGGGTACCAAGTGGGGACAACTTAATCAGAGTTGGTTGCCAACTTGGTCAAGTTGGCGGAAGTTTTGCTTCCTGGCAACCTGAAGGGGGAACCATCGTGCCTGCCCTCGCCCTCCTCTCCGCCGTCTTCGTCGTCGGATTCGAACAGCTCGTGCAGTGGAAGTACGGCGCCACCGGCCTCGTCGGCCTGCTGCTGCTCACCGTGGGCCTGAAGGCCAAGAGCCCGGCCGTCAGCTCGGCCGGGGCCGTCCTGCTCGCCGTCCTGCTGGCGGGGCCCACCCCCTGAACCGCTCACGCCGTGAGCACGAGGTCCGAACTGATCGTCTCCCACAGGGCGTTGAACCACAGGTGGGACTGCTCGACGAAGGTCGCGTCCCGCAGTCCGGCGCCCTGCTCGAAGGCGAACAGCATCGACCGCGTGCCCTCGGCGTCGTACGTCTCCAGGTGCTCGTGACCGATCTCCCGCTCGCGCCGCGTCAGCGTGTAGTACGCGAACAGCGCCTCCGCGCCGTTGAGCAGATACAGCTTGACCGGCGGGGTGAAGGGCAGCGCACGGAAGGAGACGTGCACGTCGATGCCGTGCGTGGCACGCAGCGCCAGCAGGTTGTGCTGGAGCACCTGGCCCTGGGCGTTGCGCTGGTCCAGCCAGCGCCGGTGCAGCAGGCCCGCGGCCGAGGCGTCCACCGGGGCCGGGAAGGCCAGGTCGATGTCGCGGCTCGGCAGCAGGACGCGGACGTCGATCTTGGCCGGTTTCATACGCCCTGCGTGAATCTGGCGCAGCGGCTCGCCGATCGCGAGCGTGAGCGAGACCGAGGTCAGGCACAGGGCGTCGATCTCGACGTGCGGGGCCGCGAAGGCGGCGGCTATCCGCGGGGCCAGGCCCACCATGGTGGGCTGGGGCGGGGCGGACGGGCCGGCCGGGACCCGGCGGTGGCCCAGGTCGGGGGCCACGGTGGCGGGGCTGCCCTTGGTGACGTTGGTGAGCAGGTGCTCCGACTGCAGGATGCGCAGGGCCTGGCGTACGGCCCCGCGCTCGACACCGAACTCGTCCGCGAGCTTGGCCTGGGTGGGCATGCGCTGGCCCGGCCTGAGCACACCGGACCTGATCCGGGCGCGCAGTTCGTCGGCCACCTCGCGGTGCGACTTCTGTGGCCGTGGTGACCTCGTCCGTCCACTGGCGGAGGCGTGTTCCGGGTCCACGGTCAAACAGTACAACTTCCCGCCATCTTGTGGCAGTTCAGTGAAAGGTGGTTATGAGACGCGTCCAAGCGGAGATAAGTACTGTGGAGTTGGCAGCCAACTTGGAGAACATGGTCAATCCCCGGTTGGTTGGCCCACCGGGTTCCCTTCCGGAGGGGAGCCGGGAGCCCGGCCCGAGCACAGCCACAACTGAACAGCGACAACTCAACACGGATGCGCACAGCCACAACTGAACAAGCACGCTACGGATGAGTCAGCACCGTTCCCGGCAGGAGGGAGCCCTCAGAAGAGGTCCGGGCACCACGGTCGCCCGGACGTACGCAGCAGGGCGTCGGCCACTCGGGCGGCGCCCGCTCGGTCTTCCCGGGCCCGGCCGAGCGCCACGAGCCGCGCCACCGACTCGTCGCCCAGCCAGACACGGGCCAGGTCGCCGATGTCCAGGGCGAGTTCGGCGCTCTCGGTGGCCGTGGGGGTGCAGGACGCGCCCTCGGGCGAGGCCTCCAGCCGGAACCGGCCGCCGGCCAGCCCCTGCCGGTCGGCGATCTCCAGCACCAGCGAACCCTCGCCCTCGTACGTCCGCGCCTCCATGGCCCGTACGACATCCAGGATCCGTACCCACAGCCAGTCCGCCTGCGTGGTGATCCTGGCCGCCCGGGGGTCGGGGAAGAAGAAGGGCAGCAGGTCGTCGGGGGAGCGCCAGCCGCTCTTGACCTTCGTGACCCAGTCGATCGAGCAGAGGTAGTGCCACAGGGCACGCTCGGCGGCCGGAGTGGAGGCGATCAGCCACCTCACGTCGGCCGTGCTGTGCGGCAGCTTGTCGTGCCAGGTGTCGTCCGCCTTGTACGACACCATGCCCTCGACCTCGCCGGACGCCGCGCGGTAGACGGCGTGGAAGGGCTCGGTCCACTCGCCTCCGCGGAAGCGCACCACGCCCGTGTCCACCTTCCACCACAGCTCGTCGCGGCTCACCGCGCCGGGCTGGGCCCGGCGGACGTGGTCGTGCAGCTCGGGGCCGAGCTTGCGTACGTCCTCCGCGTCGACCAGGTCGATACGACCGCCGTCCGCCGGGACCGGGCGGCGGGGGTCGAGGCCCGTGCGCGGGACGTCGACGGTCCACTCGGTCATCCAGGTGGCCGGGCCGAAGCCGTAGCGGCCGTAGATCGGGTACTCGGCGGCTATCAGTGTGGCGACCACGTCTCCGCGGTCCTTCGCCGCGGCGAGGTCCTGGCTCATCATGCGGGTCAGGAGGCCGCGGCGGCGGTGGGTCGGAGTGACCGTGACGTTGGAGATCGCGTCGGCGGGGACGGCCGCGCCGCCCACCGCGGTGACTTCCTGCGCGAAGGAGCGGAAGGTCGCCACACAGCGGTCACCGTCGAAGGCTCCGAGGAGGCGGCCCGGGACGAAGTGGTTCCGCCGGGCCTCGAGCTGCTCCGGGGCGATGGTCGGTGGGCTGAGGAAGCCGGTGTTCAGGGCGCGGTGCCAGTCGGCCAACTCGGGTTCCCGGACAGGGCGTACGTCGGTCATGCGGGCCACGGTAGGTGCGCGGCGGAGCGGTGTCGCGGGCTTTTCCGCCCGCCCGCACGCACCGCGCGAGGCGCCGCCTCACCTCAGCAGGTCGTCCACCTGCGCCTCCCCCACCCGATACCGCCGGGCGATCTCCGCGCTGCAGTCGTCCGCCGTGCGCTGCAGGTGCTGGCGGCGCCGGGAGACCTCCTGCTCGTACCGGACGAGGCGGCCCATCGCGGTGCCCAGTTCGACGTCCGTGCGGGCCTGGAGGTCGGAGAGTTCGACCTCGGCGAGCATGTCGGCGGCCAGGCGGCGGTACTCCTCGTTGTGCGGGGTGCCCAGCGTGACGTGGCGGGCCGAGGAGCGGTGGCGGGCCGGGGCGTCGGTGAGGATCTCCGCGAGGCGGGCCACCACGGAGGTCATCACGGTCGCGCCCTCCGGGCCGTCCGAGGCGACCACGGACGCCGGGCCGCGGCGGGCGAGTTCGGCGCCCAGGATGTCGATACGGCCCTGCAACAGCCTCCGTACGTAGCTGAGATCCGCCTCGTCGCGCTGCGCGTCCCGGCGCAGCGTGCGCAGCTCCGGCAGGCTCAGCCGGGTCAGGTCGTGCTCGGGCGGCTGTGCGGGCAGCGCCGGGCTGTCGCTGCGCTGTGCGGGCGGGCGTTGCATCCCCTGCAACTCCAGCCCCCCGGTAATCGGTGTGCTCATGTGCCTCTACCGTCCCCTCGACCGGCTACGGCAGCATCGTGCCACCCCAACTGGCCGCTATGTAACCGAGTACCCCCGAGTACCCCTGAACGGCCCCAGATGGGTGGGTTAATGATCAAAAGTGGGCCCGCTGGGAACATGCCTCTGGCACCCGGCATCATGGTCCGCATGCGTGCAGTGGTGCAGAGGGTGGACGGCGCGAGCGTCGTCGTGGACGGACAGACCGTGGGCGAGATCGTCGGCGAGGGGCTGTGCGTCCTCGTCGGGGTCACGCACGAGGACACCAAGGAGAAGGCGGCCCAGCTCGCCCGCAAGCTGTGGTCCGTCCGGATGCTGCAGGATGAGAAGTCGTGCAGTGACATCGACGCCCCACTGCTCGTCATCAGCCAGTTCACCCTCTACGGGGACGCCCGCAAGGGCCGCCGGCCCACCTGGAACGCGGCCGCGCCCGGCGACGTGGCCGAGCCACTCGTCGACGAGGTGGTCGCCCAGCTGCGCGCGCTGGGCGCGACGGTGGCGACGGGCCGGTTCGGCGCGCGGATGCGGGTGTCGCTGACGAACGACGGCCCGTTCACCGTCCTGCTGGAGATGTGACCCGGGACGCGTCTCAGGCCCCTCCCGGGGCCTGTCCTTCAGGGCCCGTCCCAGGACTCGCCTCAGGGCTCTACGACGACCTCCTGCGCCGCCGCCGTCTCCCCCGCCACCAGCCGCGCGTCCACCGGCACGTTGCGCTTCACCAGGGCCAGGGCCACCGGGCCGAGCTCGTAGTGCCGTACGGACGTGGTGATGAAGCCGATCCTGCGGCCGTCGGGGCCCTCGTCGGCGAGCCGGATCTCCGTCCCGGGCGTCGGCAGGTGGACCTCGCTGCCGTCGAGGTGGAGGAAGACCAGCCGGCGCGGGGGCTTGCCCAGGTTCTGCACCCGGGCGACGGTCTCCTGGCCGCGGTAACAGCCCTTCTCCAGGTGGACGGCGGTGCCGATCCAGCCCAGCTCGTGCGGAATGGTGCGGTGGTCGGTCTCGAAGCCGAGGCGCGGCAGGTGCCGCTCGACGCGCAGGGCCTCGTGGGCGAGGATCCCGGCCGGCGGGCCGGCGGACCCGGCGTACGACTCCAGGTCCGCGCGCGGGAGGAACAGGTCACGCCCGTACGCCGTCTGCCGTACCACGACACCCTCGGGCACCTCCGCGATCGAACCGGCCGGCAGGTGCACCACCGCGGTGTCGGCCGTGCGGTCGGCGACCTCGACCCGGTAGAAGAACTTCATCGACTCCAGGTAGGCGATCAGCGCGTCCTGGGTGCCGGGCTCCACGTGGGCCCAGACCGTCTGGCCGTCGTCCACCAGGTACAGGGCATGCTCGATGTGGCCGTGCGCGGACAAGATCAGCGCCTCGGTGGCCTGGCCGACGGGGAGTTCGCTGACGTGCTGGGTGAGCAGCAGGTGCAGCCAGCTCAGGCGGTCCTCGCCGGTGACGGTGACGACTCCGCGATGGGAGAGGTCGACGAATCCGGTGCCGTCGGCGAGGGCGCGCTGCTCGCGGAACAGGTCGCCGTAGTGGGCGGCGACGCCTTCGTCCACGCCCTCGGCAGGGACGGCGCCGGGCAGGGACAGCAGGGGGCTCTTCATACCGGTAAGCCTACGACCTGGTTGTTGAACTCTTGAGCGAAGAGTCCTTGAGCGTACAGTCCTTGCAGCGGCCGAAGATCGCGAAGTGCTTCATGTCGGTGTCGAACCCGAACGTGTCGCGGAGCTTGGCGGTGAACTCGGCGGCCACCGACACATCGGCTTCGATGACGTTCTGGCAGTCCCGGCAGACCAGGTGGATGTGGTGGTGCCGGTCGGCCAGGTGGTAGGTGGGAGCGCCGTGCCCCAGGTGGGCGTGGCTGACCAGACCGAGCTCCTCCAGGAGCTCCAGCGTCCGGTACACGGTGGAAATGTTGACCCCCGACGCCGTCTTCCTCACCTCACTGAGGATGTCGTCGGGGGTCGCGTGCTCCAGGGTGTCCACGGCTTCGAGCACGAGTTGCCGCTGCGGCGTCAGCCGGTAGCCGCGCTGCCTGAGGTCACTCTTCCAGTCGGTGCTCACCACGGCGTCCAGTCTAGGGCTCCCTCACGGACCCGGGTCGGGTCCGAACGGCACGCCCCGCCATCAGCAGGTCGGCGAGCAGAGCGCGGTACTCGCCCGCCCGGGCGATCCCGGTATGGATGCGGACCTCTTCGTCCAGAGCGGCGAGGGTCTCGCCGATGGCTTCCTGCTCGGTGAGCGGAGGGCGGAGCACCGGGAGATGCCCAGGTCACGCAGACTGATCGAGGGGGTCGTCGCACCGGCCGAGCGCCTCTTCATCCATCTCTGGGCGGCGCCCGCGCTCAGATACCCGGTGAGGTACGCCGCCAGAGACAGGTCGGGGGTGCCGAGCCGCAGCCTGACCACTGTGTGGACAGCCACTGGTGCTGCTCCCCGGTCACCAGGGCCCACCGGCCGACCGTACCGGTCCGGGTGAGGACCGTGGCCGGCCGCTTTCCGCCGCTCGGCTACTTGAAGAACGCGATCCCGTCGTCCGGGAGGTCGTCCGGGAGGGCCTTGGCCCAGCGCTCGACCTCCTCGGGGGTGACGACCTTCTTCAGGTGGGCCGACATGTAGGGGCGCAGCTCGACCTCGGGGGTCTGCTTCTCGCCGACCCACATCAGGTCGCTCTTGACGTAGCCGTACAGACGCTTGCCACCGCTGTAGGGGCGGGACGCCGCCGTGCGGGCCACGGCGTCCGTGACCAGGTCGATCTGCGGCTTCTTGTCGGCCAGTTCGCCGTACCAGATCTCGATGACGCCGTCGTCGCGGGTCATCGTGACCTCGACCTTGCGGCCCGCGTCGATCCGCCAGAAGCCGGACTCCGACTCCAGCGGGCGGACCTTGTTGCCGTCGTTGTCCAGCACCCAGGTGTGGGAGCGGTACTCCAGAAAGTCCCGGCCGTCGTGCGTGAAGGTGACCTCCTGCCCGAAGTTGCACTTCTCCGAGCCGGGGAAGTCGTGGACGCCCGCGCCGGCCCAGTTGCCGAGCAGGAAGGCGAGGGGTACCAGGTCCTTGTGGAGGTCGGACGGGATCTCGATCATGAGCGGCAGTTCCTAGGTGTGGGTCAGCGCTGGCCCTGGTACAGCTTCTTCACGGTCAGCCCGGCGAAGGCGAGAACGCCGACGCAGACCAGGACCAGCAGGGTTTCGAAGAAGATCTCCACGGGTGCTCCTTGAGCGAGGGTGGGCGTACACAGAGCCGGGCCCCAGCTTACGCGGCCGGAACCCGGCCCTCTCAGTGAGGTGCGCCGCCCTTGACTCCGTCGAGGAAGCGGGTCCACGCGGCGGGCTCGAAGAGGAGGGTTCCGCGGGAGGGGTCCTTGCTGTCGCGGACAGGGAGGACGGAGGGGATGTTGTCGGCGACCTCGACGCACTCGCCGCCGTCCGGATTGCTGTAAGAGCTCTTGCGCCAAGTCGCGGTGCTCAGATCGATCGCTCGCACGGCACTTCCTCCAACATCCGCAGGACGAACTTGCGCGACTCGACCGGGTTCAGAGCCACGTCACGCATCGCATCGTACGCACGTTGCAGCCGCTCAACTGAGCCGTTCTCCTCCACCAGTTCACCGCGGTGGGCGTTCTCCGTGTACGCCACCGTTCTCCCGTCCAGCAGCCGCAGGAACATCACGGCTGTGCTCACCAGCCCGTACAGCCCGGAGCCTTGCGGCAGCACCTGCACGGTGATGTTCGAGCGATCCGACACCTCCAGCAGGTACCCCAACTGCTCCCGCCACTCACGCTCGTCGCGTAGCGGCGTACGCAGCACCGCCTCCGCCAGAAGGGCACGGAACGGCGGCGCATCGTCGCCCTCCAGCAGCTGCCGCCGTCCTGTGCGCGCTTCGACCTGCTGATCCAGCTCCTTGCCTCTGGCGCCGCCCAGTGCCAGAACCTCACGCGCGTACCCCTCGGTCTGAAGCAATCCAGGCAGGACACTCACCCCGTAATGCCACAGACTCACCGCCTCGGCCTCCAGCAGCATGTACCGCCGGTACTGCTCCTTGAACTGCGTCGGATCCCCCACCGCCAGCTCCCACAACGCCAGCAGCAGTCCCGGCGTCCCGTAGTGCTGGTCCAGTGCCTGGACCACCTCGGGGCTGCCCAGGGTCTGGCCGCTCTCCATCTTCCCGAACAGGGACCAGTCCCAGCCCAGCACCTCGCCGAGCTTCCGCAGGCTCTCACCCCGCTCCGTGCGCAGCAGCCGTAACTCCTCCGCGAACCGCTTCCTCGGCTCCTGGCTCCGTCCCGTGATCACCCGTCTCGGCGGCATCGCGCTCCTTTGTGGAAGACGCCGTGGAAGGTGTGGAACTACTGCCCGGAGGCGGAGAAGGAGACCTCGTCCACAGCGTGATGGCCCTGATCAGGGGCCATGCTCGTACTGGTCGGAACACGCAGCGTAATCCAGTCGTCGCGCTGTGCGCAGGTGTTGGTGGAAAGGAGCAGACCCATGGAGCCGAAGGCCCTGGAACGCGGAGCGGTCGTCTACGACCCGGCCACCCGCAAGGTCGGCGAGTACCAGGACAGATCCGGGCCGTACGCGCTGCTGCGCCCCGTCGGCGGCGGGCGGGAGTGGCAGGCCGACCCGGCCGCGCTGCGTCCCGCCACGGCCCGGGAGCTGTTGAGCGCCGGTGTGCGGGCGGCGAACGAGCGCACGTGGACGGCCGACGACACCAGCCGTCCGCCCGCGCCGGTGCGGGGCTGCCCGACGTGCGAGGAACTGGCCGGCCTACGGGAGGCCGCGCAGGCGGTGCACGACCGCAGCGCCGAGACCGACGCCAACGTGCTGCTGCGCCAGCACCAGCGACAGGAGCACCGCCCGTGACCGACCGGCAGCGGCCCGCCGACGTGCGGGAGTACCCGGCCTTCGTCCTGCCCCCGTTCTCGCCCGGTCACCGGCCCGAACCGCCGGAAGAACCCCCTCCCGCACGTGCCCGTGGCCGCCGCGTCCGTACTCGCCGTATCCGATCCGGCGACGCCTTCTGGAGCGGCGTCCTCACCGCGATCAGCGTCACGGGCCTCGTCGTGGCCATCGTCACCTTCTTCCGCACACACATCTGAACAGGCGCGACCCTCGCCTGGGAGGCCAAGGGTCGGCCGGCGCTTCCGGTGACGGCCCGGGCTACGCTTCCGGCATGGCGAAGAAGCTCGTGATCAAGGTGACCGCGGGGGCCGATGCCCCCGAGCGCTGCTCGCAGGCGTTCACGGTCGCGGCGGTGGCCGTGGCCAGCGGGGTCCAGGTCTCCCTGTGGCTGACCGGCGAGTCCGCGTGGTTCGCGCTGCCGGGCCGGGCCGCCGAGTTCGAGCTGCCGCACGCGGCCCCGCTGCCCGACCTGCTGGACTCCATCCTGACCGGCGGCAGCGTCACCCTGTGCACACAGTGCGCGGCCCGCCGCGACATCACGGAGAACGACGTCCTGGAGGGCGTACGGATCGCGGGCGCGCAGGTCTTCGTACAGGAGGCGCTGGGGGACGACACACAGGCGCTCGTCTACTGAGACACCCGTCTCACCTGCGCTTCTTGCCGTCCAGCTCGTCCCACCACTCGTCGGACTGGGGATCGCCGGAGGGATCGTCCCACCAGCGGTCCTCGGGGCCGCGCCGGTTGGCGATCATCGCGGCCACCGGCGGGATCACCATGGCCACCACACACATGCCGACCGCGGCGGGCACCGACCAGATGCGCACCACGCCCCAGGCCAGGACGAACAGCACGATGCAGGTGCCCATCATGGCGAAGTACACGTGACGGCGTCGGGCGTACATGCTTCCAGCGTAGATCGGCACCGACCACTCAGCGCGAGCACCGGAGCACCCAACCGGCGACCCCTACCCACCCACCCCGACGGGCGGAGCCCGGCGCAGCGCCCCGCAGCCTGCGAAGCAGTGCCAGGGACGCATCAAAGAAAGGCCACGTGACGGCGTCGGGCGTACATGCTTCCAGCGTAGATCGGCACCGACCACTCAGCGCGAACAGTGCGGGGCGCCCTACCCGGGCCCGGGTACGGCGAAGGGCCGCACCCCAGGCGTCCAACCCGTGGGGCGCGGCCCTGTCGCGGGCTCAGACCGCGATCGCGACCTCCGCGAGGCCGCCCTGCTGGGCGACGACCGTGCGGTCGGCGGTGGCGCCGGGGACGAGGGCGCGGACGGTCCAGGTGCCCTCGGCCGCGTAGAAGCGGAACTGTCCGGTGGCGGAGGTGGGGACCTCCGCGGTGAACTCGCCGGTCGAGTCGAGCAGGCGGACGTAACCGACCACCGGCTCGCCGTCGCGGGTCACCTGGCCCTGGATCGTGGTCTCACCGGGCTTGATCGTCGAGGCGTCCGGGCCGCCGGCCTTCGCTCCACACATGTCTTTCTCCTGAGGGGGTCTCGGTCTGACCGGAAGGTCGGTCGGGTGGGTTACTTGTTGGCGCCGAGCTCGATCGGCACACCGACGAGGGAGCCGTACTCGGTCCAGGAGCCGTCGTAGTTCTTGACGTTCTCCACACCGAGCAGCTCGTGCAGGACGAACCAGGTCAGCGCCGAGCGCTCACCGATGCGGCAGTAGGCGATGGTGTCCTTGGCCAGGTCGACGTTCTCCTCGGCGTAGAGCTCCTTGAGCTCCTCGTCCGACTTGAAGGTGCCGTCGTCGTTGGCGTTCTTCGACCACGGGATGTTCCTGGCGGTCGGGACGTGACCGGGGCGCTGCGACTGCTCCTGCGGGAGGTGGGCAGGCGCGAGCAGCTTGCCGCTGAACTCGTCGGGGGAACGGACGTCGACCAGGTTCTGCGAGCCGATCGCCGCCACGACGTCGTCGCGGAAGGCGCGGATCGCGGTGTTCTGCGGCTTGGCCTTGTACTCGGTCTTCGCGCGCTCGGGCACCTCGGTGCCGTCGACCAGCTCCCGGGCGTCCAGCTCCCACTTCTTGCGGCCACCGTCGAGGAGCTTGACGTTCTCGTGGCCGTAGAGCTTGAAGTACCAGTAGGCGTACGAGGCGAACCAGTTGTTGTTGCCGCCGTAGAGGACCACCGTGTGGTCGTTGGCGATGCCCTTCTCCGACAGGAGCTTCTCGAAGCCCTCCTGGTCGATGAAGTCACGGCGGACGGGGTCCTGCAGGTCCTTGGTCCAGTCGATGCGGATCGCGTTCTTGATGTGGTTCTTCTCGTAGGCGGACGTGTCCTCGTCCACCTCGACGATGGCGATGGTCGGGTCGTCCAGGTGCTCCTGGAGCCAGTCGGCGTCGACCAGGACGTCGCTGCGGCTCATGCTCTTTCTCCTCCGGGGCAGGTGCGGCGGGGCGTGCGAGTGCGTGGGTGCGCGGCCCGGCGGGGCCGGCGCACGAATGCCCTGAGCAGGGCGGGGCTGAACGCGGAAGTCGGAGCTTCCGCTCAGAAGGGGCGACAGAGCATGGCGGCAACGCGGCACAGGTCCACTGCCCGCCGCTTCGTGAGATCCGCCTGTCGCTTCATGGGCT
Source organism: Streptomyces sp. NPDC051636 (assembly GCF_044453765.1). NCBI lineage: Bacteria > Bacillati > Actinomycetota > Actinomycetes > Kitasatosporales > Streptomycetaceae > Streptomyces > Streptomyces sp. NPDC051636. Next base: position 164,166 of record NZ_JBITDA010000014.1, read on the forward strand.
CGATCGTAGGGACGGACAGCGGGGCGTGTCACCGGGGTGTCGCATGTTGAGATGCGATCGTCCGCGATTTGGGACAGGGTGCGGGGAAGAACTCGCGCCGCAGGGCATCCCGGCGCCGGTGGCGGTCGGTGCATCTGCGGTACGGACGCGGACGTCTCGCTCCTCGGACGGCCGCCCACACCGCAGGTGGTCCTACCCGGCCAGCTTGACGTTCGAACCCTTCACCGTGATCTCGACGCCGTCCTTCGCCGCCTGCACCTTGTCGAGCTTGATGCCGCCCGGCAGCTGGTCGACGGCCTGCTGGAAGTCGGTGATCTCGCGGACCCGGTCCTCGGCGATGTCGACGCCGCCGATCGCGGGCAGGGCGTCGGCGTGCACCTTCACCCTGTCGCCCTCGACGGCGACCGAGCTGAGGACGGGGACCGGGTTGGGCAGCTTGTTGCCGAGGACCGTCGCCTCCACCGCGACCTTGATCTTGCCGTTGCCGCCGTCGGACAGGCCGACCACGCGGGCGGTGACGCCGGGGGCGACCTGGGTGGGCTCGGACTTGGCGGTCTTCAGCAGCTCGGCGTAGGCGATGGTCGCGGTGCCGGTGGCGCTGGAGGCGGTGGCGGAGCTGTAGTCGCCGGAGAAGTCGACGCCCTTCAGGTCGGCCTTCAGGTCGTCGATACGGATCTTCTCGGTGCCGTTGCCGGTGGCCGCCTCGTAGTCCTTGATGCCGACCTCGACGTCGTCCAGGGAGCCGCTCGCGACCTGGGTGAGGAAGGGGAAGCCCTTGATCGACACGTCGGGGGTTTCGGCGAGGTTCTCGCTCGCCTTCAGCTTGTCGGCGGCCTCGCCCTCCGCGAAACTCACGGCGACGCGGTCGGCGATCACGAACAGGCCGCCCAGGATCACGACGACGATCAGCAGTATTCGCAGGGCGCGCATCTGTTTGTTTCCCCCGGCTAGGCAGTCATGTGGAGATCACTTGTGGGTCGCTTGTGGTGCCACGGAGACGGTAACCCTGCGAGGCCGGGCCGCAGGGCGTTTGTCGATCACCTGTGACAGGAACGCCGTGCCCACACCCGCGCGACTACCCCAGCGCCCGCCCCAGCACCCACACCACCGGTGCCGCCGCCGACAGCGGCAGGGCCACGCCCGCGGTGAAGTGGACGAAGCGCGAGGGGTAGTCGTAACCGGCGACGCGGTGGCCGATCAGGGCGCAGGCCGCGGCGGCGGCGCCCAGGAGGGCCCCCTTGGTGCCCAGGTCCGTCACCCCGCCCAGCGCGATGCCGGCACCCGCCGCGGCGAGCACCGCGACTACGACGGAGGCCGGGGTCGGCAGGGGGATGGCCCGGGCCAGGAGGGCCACGGCGACCGCGGCCGCGCCGACCGTCACCGCGTCGGGCTCGGCGCCCAGGTAGCCGGTGGCGATGACCGACAGCGCCGTCGAGGCGACCGTCGCCATCAGGCCGTACATGCGCTCGTCCGGCGAGGCGTGCGAGCGCAGCTGGAGGACCAGGGCGAGCAGGACCCACACACCGAGCGGGCCGAGGATCGCGGCCGGCGCGTGTTCCCGGCCGGCCACCAGCACCGCCGCGTCCGCGGTGAGCGCCCCGGCGAAGGCGAGGGCGATGCCCTGCCGGGCGGGCCACATGCCGTTCAGCCGGAACCAGCCCGCGGCCGTCACCGCCTGGAGCAGCACCAGCGGTACGACCAGGGCGTACGTCCCGATGGCCGCCGTACCGGAGAGCAGCAGGCCCAGCAGGGCCGTCAGCGCGGCGGGCTGCATGCCCGGTTCGATGATCGGGGAACGGCCCTCCAGCCGGGCGCGCTGGGCGTCGGTGATGCGGGAGTTGCCGGCGACGGTGGCCGGGCCGTACGAAGACTCGGGCCCGGAATCCGGTGCGGGGGGCTGCGGGCGCGCGGGGCCGGCGGGCCCGTACCCCTGCGGCGGCAGGTACGCCGTCTCGGCGGCCGTCACCGGCGGCTGCACCGGCACGTGCGTCTGCGTCTCCCAGGTATGGCCCTGCCACTGCTGGGTGTACTGCTGGTCGTACCCCGCCTGGTCGTACCCCGCCTGGTCCTGCCCGGGCCAGGCCTGCGGCGCCTGCTGCTGGTACGGGTCGTAGCCCTCGTACCCCTGATAGCCCTCGTACCCCTGGTGGGGGTTTCCGCCCTCGTACGGCTGGTTGGTCATCGCTCACCCTCCTGCGAACGGCGGGAGCACCTCGACCGTGCCGCCCTCGGCCAGCCGTACCGTCTCATGCTCGCGCGTCCCCACGGGGTCACCGTCGACGAGGAACGAGCATCGCTGCAGGACGCGCACGAGTTCGCCGGGGTGTCGCTCGCGCACCGCGGCGAGCGCCTCGGCGAGGGTCGCCGCGTCGTACGGCTCCTCGGCGACCCCGGCCGCGGCCTTGGCGGCGGCCCAGTAGCGCACCGTGACCTTGGACATCTGGTTCCTCAATCGGAGAGAGACGGATGAGGCCAGGCTAGCCCGCCCGCGCCGCCGCCCAGTCCCCGATCCGGGCCAGGAGTTGCTCCGGTGCCGCGTGCTCGGCGTGCCCCATGCCGGGCTCAAGCCAGAGTTCGCCGTGGTCACCGGCCGCCTCGGCCAGCATCCGGGGGTGGTCGACGGGGAAGTAGCCGTCGCTGTCGCCGTGCACGATCAGCAGGGGGGTGGGGGCGATCTTCGGCACGGCCTCCACGGGGGAGAGGGGCACCGGGTCCCAGTCGCGGTGGTGGATGCGGGTGCGCAGGCCGTAGCGGCCGACCAGGCGGCCCTCGGGGCGGGTGACCAGCCAGTGCAGGCGGCGCATCGGGGCGGTGCCCCGGTAGTACCAGCGGGCCGGCGCGCTCACGGAGACGACGGCGTCCGTGCCCTCGTGCAGTGCCGCGTGCCGGAGCACCACCGAGCCGCCCATCGAGAAGCCGACGGTGACCACGCGCGCGTGCCCGAGGCCACGGGCCCACTCCACCGCGGCGGCGAGGTCGAGCACCTCCTTGTCACCGACCGTGGACCGGCCGCCCGACGCGCCGTGCCCCCGGAAGGAGAAGGTGACGACGGCCCCGTACCGGGCGAGGATCCCCGCCACCCGCCGCACGTGCGGCCGGTCCGCGGCGCCCGTGAAACCGTGCGCGACGACGAACACCAGGGCACGGGAGGGTGGCGCGGAGGCGTCGTATACGAACGACCCGGGGTTGTATACGGAATCGATCGCAATCCCGTCGGCGGTGTGCAGAAACGTCCGCAAAGGTGTGCGTCTGCTCGTCTCACAGTTCGGACGAATGGTGGAACGTGCCACATGACCTGCCGGACCGTTGCTCATGTGGGCTATTCTGCTGGGCAGAGGACTCGGGCAGCGAAGCCCCCGGGTCCTTTTGTGCTTTCGGAAGCGTTGTATACGAAGCGGTAAAGCCGCAGGTGTACGGGGCCCCGGGATCGCAGAGCAGTGCCGCACCGCACACGTCCTCGCAGGGACCGAGGAGGAACCAGACGTATGAGTTCTCTGCTGCTCCTGACCAACGCCCTCCAGCCGTCGACGGAGGTGCTTCCCGCCCTCGGCCTGCTGCTGCACAACGTGCGGGTCGCCCCGGCCGAAGGCCCCGCACTCGTCGACACCCCGGGTGCCGACGTCATCCTCATCGACGGCCGCCGCGACCTGCCGCAGGTGCGCAGCCTGTGCCAGCTGCTGCGTTCCACGGGCCCCGGCTGCCCGCTCATCCTCGTCGTGACCGAGGGCGGCCTGGCCGCCGTCACCGCCGACTGGGGCATCGACGACGTACTCCTGGACACCGCCGGCCCCGCCGAGGTCGAGGCCCGTCTCCGGCTGGCCATGGGCCGGCAGCAGATCGTCAACGACGACTCCCCGATGGAGATCCGCAACGGCGACCTGTCGGTGGACGAGGCAACGTACTCCGCCAAGCTCAAGGGCCGGGTGCTCGACCTCACCTTCAAGGAGTTCGAGCTGCTGAAGTACCTCGCGCAGCACCCGGGCCGCGTGTTCACCCGCGCACAGCTGCTCCAGGAGGTCTGGGGCTACGACTACTTCGGCGGCACGCGCACGGTCGACGTGCACGTACGACGGCTGCGCGCCAAGCTCGGCCCCGAGCACGAGGCGCTGATCGGAACCGTCCGGAACGTCGGTTATCGATTCGTTACTCCCGAGAAGGCGGACCGCACCTCCGACGAGGCGAAGGCCAAGGCCGACCCGCCAAAGCCGGAGGATGCGGACACCTCGGCCGCCCTGGACGCCACCGAGATCCCCGCGGAGGCCTAGCCGACGCTCGGGCAGGGCATTGCTTCCGCACAGGGAAGCCCCGGTACGCCCTGCCCAGAGCGGGTCTCTCCGCGTAGACTCCGCGCGTGGCCAAGGTGACTCGGGATGATGTGGCGCGGCTGGCGGGGACTTCCACCGCCGTGGTCAGCTATGTCATCAACAACGGACCCCGGCCGGTCGCCCCGGCCACGCGCGAGCGTGTCCTCGCCGCGATCAAGGAGCTGGGGTACCGGCCCGACCGCGTCGCCCAGGCGATGGCCTCGCGGCGCACCGACCTCATAGGCCTGATCATCCCGGACGCCCGCCAGCCCTTCTTCGGGGAGATGGCGCACGCGGTCGAGCAGGCCGCCTCCGAGCGCGGGAAGATGGTGCTCGTCGGCAACACCGACTACATCGGCGAACGCGAGGTCCACTACCTGCGCGCCTTCCTCGGCATGCGGGTCTCGGGGCTGATTCTGGTGAGCCACGCGCTCAACGATCTGGCCGCCGCCGAGATCGAGGCCTGGGACGCCCGGGTGGTGCTGCTGCACGAGCGGCCCGAGGCCATCGACGACGTCGCCGTGGTCACGGACGACCTGGGCGGCGCCCAGCTCGCCGTCCGCCATCTGCTGGAGCACGGGTACGAGTACGTCGCCTGCATGGGCGGCACCGCCGAGACACCCGCGGTCGGCGACCCGGTCTCCGACCACGTCGAGGGCTGGCGGCGCGCGATGGCCGAGGCCGGCATCTCCACCGAGGGCCGCCTGTTCGAGGCGCCGTACAACCGCTACGACGCCTACCGGGTCGCCCTGGAGGTGCTGTCCGGCCCGAACCGGCCGCCCGCGATCTTCTGCTCCACCGACGACCAGGCGATCGGCCTGCTGCGCGCCGCGCGCGAGCTGCGCATCGACGTGCCCGGCGAGCTGGCGGTGGCCGGCTTCGACGACATCAAGGAGGCGGCGCTGGCCGACCCGCCGCTGACAACGGTCGCCTCGGACCGCCCGGCGATGGCCCGCGCCGCCGTGGACCTCGTCCTCGACGACGGTCTGCGGGTGGCGGGCTCGCGGCGGGAGCGGCTGAAGACGTTTCCGTCGCGGCTGGTGGTGCGCAGTTCCTGCGGCTGCGAGTGACGCGTGCCCCCTGGCTGTGAGTGACGCGTGCCCCACGGCTGTGAGTGACCTGTACCAGCGTCTGTGAAGGCCCCCTGAGGCCCCGCCCCGAGCTGCGAGGACGGCGTTTGTCTCGGGCACACGAGGTTCTGCCGAGCTTCTCAGCAAGCACTCAGCGAGCTCTCATGGTCGCGGGCGAAGCTCTTTGTCATGACCGAGAGCTTCCGCCGCCGCGGCGCGTACGACAACCCGCAGGGTGACGCCTACCAGGGCGCGTACCCCCAGCAGCAGCACGCCTCCTCCGTGAACCCGGAGTGGCCGCCCCCGCCGGCGTACCAGCCCGTGCAGCCGGTCACCGTCGAGCCGGGCACCACCGTGTGGCCGGGCCAGGCCGCGACCGCGACGGACGGCGCGGACGGCGGCACCGCCGTCCTCACCTCGGTCTCCGCCGATCCCGACCCGGCGCCGAAGAAGAAGCCCACCCGCGGCCCGATCGCCCTGCTGGCCGCGGTGGCCATGGTCGCGGCGGCGATCGGCGGCGGCACGGCGTACGCCTTCCGGGAGCTGACCGGCAAGGACACCGCCGCCACCTCCTCCACCACCGCCAACGTGGTGCCCTCCGGCAAGAAGGGCGATGTCGCCGCGATCGCCGCCGTGGTCAGCCCGAGCGTGGTCGAGATCAAGGCGACCCTCAGCAACGGCTCCTCCACCGGCTCCGGCGTGATCATCACGTCCAACGGCGAGATCGTCACCAACAACCACGTCATCTCCGGCGCCTCGTCGATCAAGGTGACGACCAGCGACGGCAAGTCCTACACGGCCGAGGCCGTCGGCACCGACAGCTCCAAGGACCTCGCCCTCCTCAAGCTGCAGGGCGCCTCCGGCCTGAAGGCGGCGACCCTCGGCAACTCCTCGGGCGTCCAGGTCGGCGACACGGTCGTGGCGATCGGCTCCCCCGAGGGCCTGACCGGCACCGTCACCAGCGGCATCGTCTCCGCGCTGAACCGCGACGTGACCGTCTCCACCGACGAGAACCCGGGCCAGAGCCAGGGCGGCGACGGGCAGTGGCCGTTCCAGTTCGGCGGCCGGCAGTTCAACGGCGACACCGGCTCCTCCACCACCACCTACAAGGCGATCCAGACCGACGCCTCGCTGAACCCCGGCAACTCCGGCGGCGCCCTGATCGACGCGAGCGGCGCCATCATCGGCATCAACTCCGCGATGTACTCGTCGGCCCAGTCCTCGTCCTCGGCGGACGCGGGAAGCATCGGCCTCGGATTCGCCATCCCCAGCAACACCGTCAAGTCCGACCTGGCCGAGCTCCGGGCCGGCTCCACCAGCTGAACCACCACCCGGCACATCAGGGAGTACGTCATGATCAAGCAGGTTCCGCACACGGTCGCCGGCACCGACCCGGCCGGCATCGCACTGGCCCTCGCGGTGGCGTACGACCTCCACGCACCGGTGCCGGCGCCCCGGGCCCCCGAGGTCGCGGCCCCCCAGCTGATGGGCCTGCGGGTCCCCGCCGGCCACCCGCACCGCCACAAGGTCCAGCTGAAGCGCCTGACCGCGGTCCGCGGCTGACGCCGGCCCCGTCCTTACTGCCCAGCCCGGAACCATGCGAGGCTGAGAGCGGCCCACCCACGACCACCGCACCCCGAGGAACCGCGAGCGATGAGCCCCGCCGAAGGCGACCGTGACCCCCAGCGCATCCTGATCGTCGACGACGAACCGGCCGTACGCGAAGCACTCCAGCGCAGCCTCGCCTTCGAGGGATACGACACCGAGGTCGCGGTCGACGGCGCCGACGCCCTGGAGAAGGCGACCGCGTACAAGCCCGACCTGGTCGTCCTGGACATCCAGATGCCCCGCATGGACGGCGTCACCGCCGCCCGCCGCATCCGCGGCGTCGGCGACACCACCCCGATCCTCATGCTCACGGCCCGCGACACGGTCGGCGACCGTGTCACCGGGCTCGACGCCGGGGCCGACGACTACCTGGTCAAACCCTTCGAACTGGACGAACTCTTCGCCCGGGTCCGCGCGCTGCTGCGCCGCAGCTCGTACGCGGCGGCGGCCGGCACGAACCCCGCCGACGAGGACGAGGCCCTCACCTTCGCCGACCTGCGCATGGACCTCGCGACCCGCGAGGTCACGCGGGGTGGTCGCCAGGTGGAACTGACCCGCACGGAGTTCACGCTCCTGGAGATGTTCATGGCCCACCCGCGCCAGGTCCTCACCCGCGAGCAGATCCTGAAGTCGGTCTGGGGCTTCGACTTCGAGCCGTCGTCGAACTCCCTGGACGTCTACGTGATGTACCTCCGCCGCAAGACCGAGGCGGGCGGCGAGCCGCGGCTCGTGCACACGGTGCGCGGCGTGGGCTACGTCCTGCGACAGGGCGGCGCGGAGTGAGAAGGCTGCTGCGCCGTTACCGTTCCCTCCCCATCCGCTCGCGCCTGGCGCTGCTGGTGGCGGCGGCGGTGGCGTTCGCGGTGGCGGCGGTGTCGGTGACGTGCTGGTTCATTGTGCAGGGGAAGCTGTACGACCAGCTCGACAGCCAGCTGAAGAAGTCCGTGCAGCGGCCTGTGTCCGTCAACCAGGCGGAGGCACTGCTCTCCGCGTGCCCGAAGAAGCCCACGGAGTCCGTGTTCGGTGGCTTGCGGTCCCATGACTCCTACTACTCCCAGCTCGTCAAGGCTGACGGCACGGCCTGCGTCTCCTCGGACGCCGCCGGCACAGTGAAGACCACGTCCAGCGACAAGGCCGTGATCAGGAACGCGGACAGCGGCGACGGTATCGTCCGCGACGGCACGGACTCCGACGGAAACGACGTCCGCGTGCTGACCATGCCCCTCGCGGTGAGCCAGGGCATCAGCTCCCCACCCCAGCTCTACCCCGACACCGCGTTGCTTGTCGCGGTCCCTCTCAAGAGCACCCAGAAGACCCTCAACGACCTGGCCCTGATCCTCCTCCTCGTCTCCGGCATCGGAGTCATCGGCGCCGGCGCCGCAGGCCTCGCGGTCGCCCGCGCCGGCCTGCGCCCCGTCGACAAGCTCACCGAGGCCGTCGAACACGTCGCCCGCACCGAGGACCTGAGCATCCGCATCCCGGTCGAGGAGGACAGGGAGGACGAGGTGGCCCGCCTCTCCCGCTCCTTCAACTCGATGACATCGTCCCTGGCCAACTCCCGCGAACTGCAGCAACAACTCATCGCGGACGCGGGCCACGAACTCCGCACCCCCCTCACCTCCCTCCGCACGAACATCGAACTCCTCACCCGCAGCGAGGAGACGGGCCGCCCCATCCCCCCGGCGGACCGCAAGGCACTGCTCGCCTCGGTGAAGGCCCAGATGACAGAACTGGCCTCGCTCATCGGCGACCTGCAGGAACTGTCCCGCTCGGAGGGCCAGCGCGGCGAACGCGTCCAGGTGGTCTCCCTGGAGGACACCGTGGAGGCAGCCCTGCGCCGGGCCCGCCTGCGCGGCCCGGAACTGACCATCACGGCATCCCTGGAACCCTGGTACACCCGGGCCGAGCCGGCCGCGCTGGAGCGGGCGGTGGTCAACATCCTGGACAACGCGGTGAAGTTCAGCCCCGAGGGCGGCACGATCGAGGTGCAGCTGAGCAAGGGCGTACTGACGGTCCGCGACCACGGCCCCGGCATCCCCACCGAGGAACTCCCCCACGTCTTCGACCGCTTCTGGCGCTCCCCGTCGGCCCGTGCCCTCCCCGGCTCCGGACTGGGCCTGTCCATAGTGGCCCGCACGGTCCAGCAGGCGGGCGGCGTGGTCTCCCTGGCGCGAGCGGAAGGAGGCGGCACGGTGGCAACGATTCGCCTCCCCGGCGCCCCCACCCCGCCCCCGGAGACGATCTGATCCCCACCCGGACAAACCCGCCCCGCACCGTTGCAGGACCACGAGTCGAGGGTGTGCCGGGCACCACTGGAAGATGTGAGCCACGCCCTCCCCCGCCCACCAGGACTTCAGGCACCCAGCCCCGGTCCAAATCCTCCCATCACCGCCGGCCGGAGCGGGAGGACGACCGCTTCGCCGAGTACAAGAACACGGGCCCCGGCGCCGGCAACCGCGAGCAGCGACCGCCCGCAGCTGACGGACGCCCAGGCGGCGGACCAGGAGGTCGGGGACTGGCTGGGGGACTGGACGACTACGGCTTCCTGACGTCTCCCGCACTCTCGTCGCTTCCCGGCAGCAGCTGCCACACCCTACGATCCCCCGAACAGCTGTCCGGAATTGATCGGTGGGCGGGGCCATGGCCGCAGGCGAGGGCGGGATGGAGCGGGAGTACCGCAAGGTCAGGAAGGTGCCACGGGGAATGACCGTGGTCATGGGGTTCCTGATGGGCAACAGCCTCCTCCAGCTGGCGAGGACGCATCACGTCATGCCCAAGTGGGTGTCGGCGGCCCTCGCGGGCTTCCACGTTCTACTGCTCGCGCACACGGCGCTCTGCACACGGCGCGGCCGCACCCTTGTCGGCCCTCACGGGATCACGGCCCCGCTCTGGGTTCCGCTCGCCGCCTTCGCCCTCCTGGCCGCCCTGCTGCACTGGCGCTGGGAGGCCCAGGTCCCCGCCGCTCCGCGCAGCCCGTGAGCCCCTCGCGCTACCACCGCAGGATCATCGTCTCCTCCGCCACCGGCACCGGCTCCCGCCCATCTTTGTCAGCCCTTGTCGGCGACCGGGCGGCGCTTCGGTGCGGACTTCTTGGGAGCCGCCCTCTTCGGGGCCGGGGCGGGCTTGCGGGCCTTCCTGACCGGGGTGATCTTGCGGAAGCGCCCGGCACGCACGGGATGCGCGTGCCGGGCCCCTGCCCTACGGCCTGCCGTAGGACTACTGCACGATCGTGATCCGGTCCGCCGCGGGCGGAGCCAGCGGGCGGCTCGCCGACGAGTTCGCGGTCAGGTACTTCTCCAGCGCCGTCAGGTCGTCCGTGCCCACGACGTCGTTCGTCCCCTGCCCCAGCGTGGTGAAGCCGTCCCCGCCACCCGCGAGGAAGCTGTTCGTCGCGACCCGGTACGTGGCCGCCGGGTCGACCGCCGCGCCGTTCAGCCGGATCGAGTCGGTCACCACCCGGTCCGCGCCGGACTTGGTGAGGTCCAGCGTGAAGGTCAGACCGGACGACACCTGCAACACCTTCGGCGCCGCCGCGTTCGCGCCGCTCACCTGCTCCTTGAGCACCTGGATCAGCTGCGCCCCGGTGAAGTCCTGAACGTTCACGGTGTTGGAGAACGGCTGCACGGTGAAGCCCTCGGCGTACGTCACCACGCCGTCGCCCTCGCTGCCCTTGGCCGCATACGTCAGCCCGGCCCGCACCCCGCCCGGGTTCATCAGCGCGAGGTCCGTTGCCGGGTCGAGGTCCTTGCCGTACGCCAGCTGGGCGTCCGCGATCAGGTCGCCCATCGGGGACTCGGTACCGGTATTGCTGATATCGGCCGATATGTAACCGATAGCCCGGTTTCCGATCGGTGCGGCCAGCGTGTTCCACTTGCCGATCAGCTCGGTCATGTCGGGCGCCTTGGCGACATCCCGCGTGACCACGTGGTTCGCCGACTTCACCGCCGTACGGGCGATGTCACCCGTGAAGCGGTCGTACGTCAGCGTCGTGTCCGTGTAGAGGCGGCCGAAGGAGGCCGCCGAGGTGACCATGCGGGGGCGGCCCGCCGGGTCGTCGATCGTGCAGACGTACGCGGTGTGGGTGTGGCCGGTCACCAGCGCGTCCACTGCCGGGGTGACGTTCTCGGCGATGCCGACGATCGGGCCGGAGATGCCGTCGCCGGCGCCCGGGGAGTCGCAGTCGTAGTTGTACGAGGAGGAGGACGGGTAGCCACCCTCGTGGACCAGGGCGACGATCGACTGCACGCCCTGGCGCTGGAGCACCTTGGCGTACTTGTTGATCGTCTCGACCTCGTCCTTGAACGTGAGGCCCTTGACGCCGTCCGCCGAGACGATGCCCGGCGTGCCCTCCAGGGTGACGCCGATGAAGCCGATCTTGACGTCCTTCTTCTTCCACACCCAGTACGGGCGCAGGATCGGCTTGCCCGTCTTCTCGTCGAGGACGTTCGCCGCGAGGTAGGGGAAGTTCGCGCCCTGGAACTCCTCGCCGCCGTAACAGCCGTCGGTGGGGTGGCAGCCGCCGTTCTGCAGGCGGGCCAGTTCCCGCGCGCCCTCGTCGAACTCGTGGTTGCCGACGGAGGTGACGTCGAGCTTCAGCTTGTTCAGCGCCTCGATGGTGGGCTCGTCGTGGAACAGCCCGGAGATCAGCGGGGAGGCCCCGACCATGTCGCCGCCGGCCGCCGTGACGGAGTACGGGTGGCCCGCGCGGGCGTTGCGCAGGTGTGTGGCGAGGTACTCGACGCCGCCCGCGTCGACCGACTTCGTCGTGCCGTCGGGCTGGAGTTCGGTGACCCGGCCGGAGGAACCCGACGGCGGTTCGAGGTTGCCGTGCAGGTCGTTGAAGGACAGGAGCTGGACGTCCTGGTAGCGGCTGGGATGTGCGTGGCTCCCCGTGCCGTCGTGGGCGTCCGCCGGGAGCGCGGTGGCCAGTGCGGCGGCGGTGGCCAGCCCGGCGGCGGAGGCGAGAAGAGCGTACGTACGGCGTCTGACGCGGCGGTACGGGTGATGTGCGGTCGGCATGCGCCCCCCTGTGGGTCTGCTGGGAAGGTGGCCCGTTTCCGGCGCAGCCTAGAGTCAACGCGCGTAGCGCAACAGGGTGTTGAAGGTCACATCCTGGTTTCCCTTTGCCGTTTTCTTTACCGTTTCCCTTTCCGGCACCAGGCCGGGGCCGCCCCGTACCCTCATACGCATGACCAGCGACGACACCGAACGGCCCGCCCACACCCGTTCCATCGAGACCTACTCCGCGCTCTCCCCGGACCAGGCCGAGGCCGTGCTCGGGCTGCTCGCGGAGGCCGCCCGGACCGACGGGCAGCAGCCGGTGTCCGAGCAGGGGCGGCTGCAACTGGAGGGCGGCGCCCGCGAGGGCGTCTCGCACCTGCTGCTGCTCGTCGGCGGCGAACTCGTCGGCTACGCCCAGTTGGAGGACACCGACCCGGTGGAGGCGCCGGCCGCCGAACTCGTCGTCCACCCGGCACACCGCGGGCACGGACACGGCCGGGCGCTCGGCTCGGCCCTGCTGGCGGCCTCGGGCAAGCGGCTGCGGGTGTGGGCGCACGGCGGCCACTCCGCCGCCCGGCACCTCGCGCAGGTGCTCGGCCTCACCCTCTTCCGCGAACTGCGCCAGATGCGGCGGCCGTTGGCCGACCTGGAGCTGCCCGACCCGGTGCTGCCCGAGGGCGTGACGGTACGCACCTTCGTCCCCGGCGAGGACGACACGGCCTGGCTGGCCGTCAACGCCGCCGCCTTCGCCCACCACCCCGAGCAGGGCTCCCTGACCCAGCGCGACCTCGACGACCGCAAGGCCCAGCCCTGGTTCGACCCGGCCGGCTTCTTCCTGGCCGAGCGCGAGGGCGAACTCGTCGGCTTCCACTGGACCAAGGTCCACACCCAGGAGCGGCTCGGCGAGGTGTACGTCCTCGGCGTCGCCCCCGGTACCCAGGGCGGCGGCCTCGGCAAGGCCCTCACCACGATCGGCCTGCGCCACCTGGCCGTGCGGGGCCTGCCGACGGCGATGCTGTACGTCGACGCGGACAACAAGGCGGCGGTGTCGGTGTACGAGCGGCTGGGGTTCACGACGTACGAGACGGACCTGATGTACCGCACCGAGACCTGACACACCCCGCGCAAGGGGCGGCGATCTTGACGCCGCCCTGCCGCGCCGGCCCGCGACAGAGGGTGACGGGCACGCCACCGAAGCGGTTCGGGCCGCCCGTGGATGTCCGGCAGGTGGACCGGGGCCGGAACGCCGACGGCCGCTTCGCCGTCTACCACCCCGAGCCCCCCTTACTGGCTCCTCCACCTGGTGGAGACCGGCATTGTCTTCACCTGGCTGCCGCCGCGACCACGGCGGCCCACCGGGTGCCGCGCCGGCGCACCGCCCGGGCGGAGGCGGGTGACGGGCCGGCGGTCCCGTACGTCCTTCCACGGGGGGAGAGACGTACGGGACCGTCACTTTCGCCGCCACCCCACCGCCACGGAACTCCGCGAGCCGCCCCCCGATATCCCGCACGTCATGTCTCCGTAACCATCGATTCAGACGACCTTGCGACGCTCGGCCAATGAAGCCCGTCGTGCCAGAGCCTTCGCCGCCCCCCGAGGGGCCCGCGGGGAACGGGGCCGTGACGCTCCCGCCCGCACGTTCCGACGCGCCCGTCTCGCTCGTGGCGCGGAACAATGGGGTCATGAGCCAGCCACACACCCAGGCAGAGGTCCAGCACGTCCAGCCCTCCGTGGGCTCCATAGCCGCGCACCGCCCGCACACCGTGGCCGCCGTGGTCTCCGACCTGGAACCCGACATCGATGCCGACCTCGACGCGTACGAGGAGTCGCAGGTTGACGGGGTCCAGCTGCCGCAGGGTCGTTTCCTCGACCGGGAGCGCAGCTGGCTCGCGTTCAACGAGCGGGTCCTGGAGCTCGCCGAGGACCCGAACACGCCCCTGCTCGAGCGGGCGAACTTCCTGGCGATCTTCGCCAGCAACCTGGACGAGTTCTTCATGGTCCGGGTGGCCGGCCTGAAGCGCCGTATCGCGACGGGTGTCGCCACGCGCTCGGCCTCCGGTCTCCAGCCCCGCGAGGTGCTGGAGATGATCTGGGCCCGCTCCCGCGAGCTGATGGCCCGGCACGCCGCCTGCTACCACGAGGACGTCGCCCCCGCCCTCGCGGAGGAGGGCATCCACCTGGTCCGCTGGAGCGAGCTGACCGAGAAGGAGCAGGCGCGGCTCTTCACGCTCTTCCGGCACCAGATATTCCCGGTCCTGACCCCTCTCGCGGTCGACCCGGCGCACCCCTTCCCGTACATCTCCGGCCTGTCCCTGAACCTGGCCGTGGTGGTACGCAACCCGGTCAGCGGCCACAAGCACTTCGCCCGCGTGAAGGTGCCGCCGCTGCTGTCCCGCTTCCTGGAAACCACCCCGGGCCGGTACGTCCCCATCGAGGACGTCATCGCCGCCCACCTGGAAGAGCTGTTCCCGGGCATGGAGGTCCTGGAGCACCACGCCTTCCGGCTCACCCGCAACGAGGACCTGGAGGTCGAGGAGGACGACGCCGAGAACCTTCTCCAGGCCCTGGAGAAGGAGCTCATGCGGCGCCGCTTCGGGCCGCCGGTGCGGCTCGAGGTGGAGGAGTCCATCGACCGCGAGGTGCTCGACCTGCTGGTGCGCGAGCTGAAGATCAGCGAGGCCGAGGTGTACCCGCTGCCGGGCCCCCTGGACCTCACCGGCCTCTTCCGCATCCACAGCCTCGACCGGCCCGAGCTGAAGTACCCGAAGTTCGTCGCGGGCACCCACCGGGACCTGGCGGAGGTGGAGTCCGCCTCGGCACCGGACATCTTCGCCGCCCTGCGCAGCCGGGACGTGCTCCTGCACCACCCCTACGACAGCTTCTCCACCTCCGTGCAGGCCTTCCTGGAACAGGCGGCGGCCGACCCGGACGTCCTCGCGATCAAGCAGACCCTGTACCGGACGTCCGGCGACTCCCCGATAGTCGACGCGCTCATCGACGCCGCCGAGTCCGGCAAGCAGGTCCTGGTCCTGGTGGAGATCAAGGCCCGCTTCGACGAGCACGCCAACATCAAGTGGGCACGCAAGCTGGAGGAGGCCGGCTGCCACGTCGTGTACGGCCTGGTCGGTCTGAAAACCCACTGCAAGCTGTCCCTGGTGGTCCGCCAGGAGGGCGAGACGCTCCGCCGCTACAGCCACGTCGGCACCGGCAACTACCACCCGAAGACGGCCCGGCTGTACGAGGACCTCGGCCTGCTCACCGCCGACCCGCAGGTCGGCGCGGACCTCTCCGACCTGTTCAACCGCCTCTCCGGCTACTCGCGCCGCGAGACCTACCGCCGCCTGCTGGTCGCCCCCAAGTCCCTGCGCGACGGCCTGGTCTCACGGGTCGACAAGGAGGTCCAGCACCACCGTGCCGGACGTCCCGCGTTCGTCCGCATCAAGGTCAACTCCATGGTGGACGAGGCGGTCATCGACGCCTGCTACCGCGCGTCCCAGGCAGGCGTGCCGGTGGACGTGTGGGTGCGCGGCATCTGTGCGCTGCGCCCCGGCGTGCCGGGCCTGTCGGAGAACATCCGCGTCCGCTCCATCCTCGGCCGCTTCCTCGAACACTCGCGCGTGTTCACCTTCGGCAACGGCGGCGAGCCCGAGGTGTGGATCGGCAGCGCCGACATGATGCACCGCAACCTCGACCGCCGGATAGAGGCCCTCGTCCGGGTCACCGACCCGGCCCACCGGGCGGCCCTCAACCGGCTGCTCGACACCGGCATGTCCGACACCACCGCCTCCTGGCACCTGGCTCCGGACGGCGAGTGGACGCGGCACGCGACCGACGGGGACGGCCAGCCCCTGCGCAACGTCCAGGAGATGCTCATAGACGCCCGGAGGCGCCGGCGTGGCACAGCAACACCCTGACCCGACGGACCCCACGGCCGGGGTGGTGACCGGGGACGCCCTCGCGGGCTACCTGCGCACCCAGGCCACGGAGTTCCTCCGCGCCCTGCGACTGCACCGGGAGACCGGCGGCGGCGGGTCGAACGGCGTGGAGGAGTCCGTCGACGCGGCACGCGCCCTGCGCCGCTCGGCCCGCCGCATCAGCGGCAGCCTGCACACCTTCCGCCCCCTGCTCGACACCACCTGGTCGGAGGAGATCCGGCCCGAACTCGCCTGGCTGTCGGGCACGTTGGCCCTGGAGCACGCGTACGAGGCGCGGCTGGAGCGGTTGTTGGTGGCGCTGCACCGGTTGTCGGGGTCGACGGCGGTGCCCGCGCAGGCGGTCGGCGCGGCCGTGGGCGGTCACCCCTCCCCCGGTGCCTCGCCGGAGCGCGGCAACCTCACGGTGGGCGCGGCGAAGGCAGGTGCCCTGCTCGACCGCCAGCTCACCCTCGCCCGGACCCGCGCCCACTCCACCGCCCTGCAGGCCCTGGGCTCCTCCCGCTTCCACGCCGTCGCGGACAAGGTCGCCTTACTGGCCAGCGAGGTCCCCCTCACCCCCACCGCCGCCACCACCGACCTGCACCCCCTGGCGTCCGCCGCCGAGGAACGCCTCACCGACGCGATCGCCGCGCTCCCCCTGGTCACCGCGGGCCACCCCTACAACGCGGAGGCCCTGGTCCACGGCCTGTCCCCGGACCCGTCCCCCCACCCCCAGGACGGCCCCTGGCACCAGGTCCGGCTGCTGCTGCGCCTGCACCGCTACGCCCGCGAGGTGCTGCACGGCACCGAAGCCCCCGTCGACCTGCGCCTGCTGACGGCCGGCCAGGCCCTGAACCGGCACCGGGACGCCTCGGAGGCCGCCGCCGCCGCGGCGCAGGCGGCCCGCACCCCGCGCATCGCCCCGGCGACGGCGTACGCCCTCGGCGTGCTCCACGCCGACCAGCGTCACGAGGTGGAGGCGGCGCGGTTCGCGTTCGAGCAGTGCTGGCAGAAGCAGACGGTCGCTGCCCCTTGACCACCAACCCCTTGACCAGGAGGCGGTGAGGCACCGGTGACGACCGCGAAGGACAGCCCCGTCCAGGCGGCGGGCTGCGTTCTGTGGCGCCGCTCACCGGTGGACGGCGGCCTGGAGGTCTGCCTCGTCCACCGGCCGAAGTACGACGACTGGTCCCACCCCAAGGGCAAGCTCAGGCGCGGCGAGGAGGCACTGGCGGGCGCCCTGCGCGAGGTGGCGGAGGAGACCGGGTACACCGCCGAACCCGGCTCCGAGCTGCTCACGGTGTGCTACTACGCCCACGACCGCCCCAAAGAGGTCCGTTACTGGGCGGCCGAGGCCGTCGCGGGCGGCTTCACCCCGAACGACGAGGTGGACCGCATCCTGTGGCTGCCCCCCGCCGCGGCCCGCGCCCGCCTGACCCAGCCCGGCGACCGGGAGCTCGTCGACGCCCTGGTCGGCGACTCTCCGTTGTGAGCCCGTCAGCCCGCCGTCGCATGCCCCTCCGCGTCCGCTCTCGCCTGGCTGCGGGCCCGGCGGGCGGGGCCGCGCCAGCCGCAGGAGCAGCGGGCCACGCAGAAGCGGCCCTGTTCACTCGTCGTCGTGAGGTGTTCCTGCCCGTGCCGGGCCCGCTCCGGGCCGTCCTGGTGCGCCACGGTGACAAAGTTACCCACTCGAAGTAAAGGGCTCGTCCGGCCCTGTCCAAGCTCCGGCCGCGCGTGACGGCGGCCCCCTACTCGTCGTTAACCGGAACGACAGGGGGCCCGTGACGGACGTACCGGCTGGGGGTAGGCAGGCGATGGATCGGCGGCAGCGCAGGCGGGCGGGCGGGACGGCCGGCACGGTGGGGTTCGCGGTGGGGATCGCGGCCTGTCTGGGGCTCGGGGCCATGGGCTGTTCCTTCAACGGTGCCGCCGCCGAGGACGCGCGCGACGCGGGCGACCCGGTCACCACGCTGCGCCGCGCCGCCGACACACTGCGGGAGGCGGGCAGTTCCAAGGCCACCACGTCGATGGAGATGGCCACCGGCGGCACCCGGGTCACCATCCGCGGCAAGGGCGTCTACGACTACCGCAGACAGCTCGGCCGGCTCACCGTGCAGCTGCCGCAGGACCCGGCCGGCCACACCGGGCACCGCCCGATCACCGAACTCCTCGCGCCGGGCGCCCTGTTCATGAAGAACCGCGGCGCCGGGGTGCCCGCCGGCAAATGGGTCCGGGTGGACACCGCGACCCTCTCCGACGGCAACCTGGTCACGGGCGGGGCGACGGACCCGTACGCCGCCGCGGAACTGCTGCGCGGGACGCGGAGGGCGACGTACGTGGGGCGGACCGAGGTCGGCGGGATCGGGGTGCGGCACTTCCGAGGCACCGCCGACCTGGTCAGGGCGGCGCGCAGCGCCTCGGCGGGCAACCGGGAGGCGCTGGCGGCGGCGAAAGGGTTCGCCAGGACCGAGGTCCCGTTCGACGCCTACCTCGACGACGAGGGGCGCATCCGCAAGCTCCGGCAGCGCTTCTCATTCGTCAACGGCCGGCAGAAGGCCTCCGTGGCGGTCACCTCGACGACCCTGCTGTACGACTTCGGGGCCCCGGCGGACGTACGGCTGCCGCTGTCGAAGGACATCTACGCGGGCCGGATCGCCGAGAACCAGCCATCCGACGAACCGAACGGCGAAGGGGAGCACTAGTCAGCGCGGCGGTCCGTGAACTAGCCCGTCCGTGCCATGCGCGGTGTGTAGAGCGCTGCCTACTCTAGGAAGCCGGTACGGCAGACAAGTACGGCAGGGAAGAGGTGACGCACGTGGCTCCGGTCGGCGGTACGGCAGTTCAGGACCACGTGGCCCTCGCCGAGATCGAGCTGTGCGGAGAGCTGATCATCGCGGCGTCGGCCACCGAGGACCGGCTCAGTCTGGAGAGCATCGACGAGGTGCTGCGCGTCGGCGAGGAACGGAACGCGACCGACGGCTGACCTGTGGGGCTTGCGCCGGGGGGTCGGCCTCGGCCTCAGGTGCGCAGCAGGCGCCCGATCGCCTTCGTGGCCTCCTCCACCTTCGCGTCGATCTCCGCCCCGCCCCTGACGGCCGCGTCCGCGACGCAGTGACGCAGGTGCTCCTCCAGGAGCTGCAGCGCGAAGGACTGCAGGGCCTTGGTGGAGGCGGACACCTGCGTGAGTATGTCGATGCAGTAGGTGTCCTCTTCGACCATGCGCTGCAGGCCACGGATCTGGCCCTCGATCCGGCGCAGCCGCTTGAGGTGCTCGTCCTTCTGCTTGTGGTACCCGTGCGTGGTGCCGTCGGAGGGCGCCGTGGCACCGGCCTCGGTCGTCGTCATCGCGTCCTCCCGCTCCGGACACAGCCCCGGACAGATACCCCTGGAGGGTATATTGTAACCAACTTTGCTGGGTAGAGGGGTCTTGGTACGCCCCGGTGATGATCATTCTGTTTGATGGGCGACACTGGGGGACGGCCCATTAGCCGTGGCCGGATGATGCGCCTAGCATCAGCCTGACCGAAACCGAAGCACCCCGAGGACCCCAAGTGCGCTTTCGTCTGACCCCCAGGGAGACGAGCTTCTACGACATGTTCGCCGCTTCCGCGGACAACATCGTCACCGGCTCGAAACTCCTGATGGAACTGCTCGGAGCGGACCCCTCCGCCCGGGCCGAGATCGCAGAGCGTATGCGGGCCGCGGAACACGCAGGTGACGACGCCACGCACGCGATCTTCCACCAGTTGAACTCCTCGTTCATCACGCCCTTCGACCGCGAGGACATCTACTCCCTCGCGTCGTCCCTCGACGACATCATGGACTTCATGGAGGAGGCCGTCGACCTGGTCGTCCTCTACAACGTCGAGGAACTGCCCAAGGGCGTCGATCAGCAGATCGAGGTCCTGGCGCGGGCCGCCGAGCTGACGGCGGAGGCCATGCCGAACCTCCGCACCATGGACAACCTCACCGAGTACTGGATCGAGGTCAACCGCCTGGAGAACCAGGCTGACCAGATCCACCGCAAGCTGCTCGCCCACCTGTTCAACGGCAAGTACGAAGCCATCGAGGTGCTGAAGCTGAAGCAGATCGTGGACGTGCTGGAGGAAGCGGCGGACGCGTTCGAGCACGTGGCGAACACGGTGGAGACCATCGCGGTCAAGGAGTCCTGACCCCTCCATGGACACCTTCGCTCTGGTCGTGACCGTCGCGGTCGCGCTCTTCTTCACGTACACGAACGGCTTCCACGACTCGGCGAACGCGATCGCGACCTCCGTGTCGACGCGCGCGCTGACGCCCCGGGCCGCTCTGGCGATGGCCGCGGTGATGAATCTGGCGGGTGCGTTCCTCGGCTCGGGAGTCGCCAAGACCGTCAGTGAGGGCCTGATCGAGACACCCGCGGGCTCGCAGGGGATGGGCATCCTCTTCGCCGCACTGTTCGGCGCGATCGTCTGGAACCTGGTCACCTGGTACTTCGGCCTGCCCTCATCCTCCTCGCACGCACTGTTCGGCGGCCTGGTGGGAGCGGCCCTCGCGGGCGGCACGGCCGTGCACTGGAACGGCGTCGTCGACAAGGTCATCATCCCGATGTTCCTGTCGCCGGTGGTCGGCCTGATCGTCGGCTACCTCGTCATGACGGCGATCATGTGGCTGTTCCGGCGGGCCAATCCGCACAAGACCAAGCGCGGCTTCCGCATAGCGCAGACGGTGTCGGCGGCCGGCATGGCCCTCGGCCACGGTCTCCAGGACGCGCAGAAGACCATGGGCGTCGTGGTGATGGCCCTGGTCATCTCCGGACACGAGACGTACGGCGACCCGATCCCGGTCTGGGTGAAGATCGTCTGCGCCCTGATGCTGTCGCTGGGCACCTACGCCGGCGGCTGGCGCATCATGCGGACGCTGGGCCGGAAGATCATCGAACTGGATCCGCCGCAGGGTTTCGCGGCCGAGACCACCGGCGCGTCGATCATGTTCGTCACGGCGTTCTTCTTCAAGGCGCCGATCTCCACGACGCACGTGATCACCTCCGCGATCATGGGCGTCGGCGCCACCAAGCGGGTGAACGCGGTGCGGTGGGGCGTCGCCAAGAACATCGTCCTCGGCTGGTTCATCACGATGCCGGCGGCGGCGCTGGTGGCGGCGGGGGCGTTCGGGGTCGTGAGCCTGGCCTTCCTGTAGCGCACGACGATGGGCCCGCCCCCGGCATCCGGGGGCGGGCCCTTGCGTCCTCGCGGTGGCACCGCCATGCAGCACCGCGAGGGGCCCAACAAACGGAGGCCGGCTCAGCCGAAGCGGCCCGAGATGTAGTCCTCCGTGGCCTGAACCGACGGGTTGGAGAAGATCCGCTCCGTGTCGTCGATCTCGATGAGCTTGCCGGGCTGCCCGACCGCAGCGAGGTTGAAGAACGCCGTCCGGTCGGACACACGCGCCGCCTGCTGCATGTTGTGCGTCACGATGACGATCGTGAACCGTTCCTTCAGCTCGCCGATCAGGTCCTCGATGGCCAGCGTGGAGATCGGGTCCAGCGCGGAGCACGGCTCGTCCATCAGCAGAACCTTCGGCTCCACCGCGATCGCCCGCGCTATGCACAGCCGCTGCTGCTGACCACCGGACAGCCCCGAGCCGGGCTTGTTCAGCCGGTCCTTGACCTCGTTCCAGAGGTTCGCGCCCTTGAGCGACTTCTCCACGATGTCGCCGAGCTCGCTCTTCTTGTAGCTGCCGTTCAGCCGCAGCCCCGCCGCCACGTTGTCGAAGATCGACATCGTGGGGAAGGGGTTCGGCCGCTGGAACACCATGCCGACCTCGCGGCGCACCGACACCGGGTCGATCCCGGACCCGTACAGGTCCTCGTCGTCGAGCATCACCTTGCCCTCGACCCGCCCGCCGGGCGTGACCTCGTGCATACGGTTCAGCGTGCGCAGGAACGTCGACTTGCCGCACCCGGACGGCCCGATGAACGCCGTCACCGAGCGCGGCTCGACCGTCATCGAGATGTCTTCGATCGCCTTGTGGGATCCGTAGTAGGCGGTGAGCCCGCTCACGTCGATTCGCTTGGCCATGTCTGCTTCACTTCCGATACGTCTTTGATCAGTCGCCGATTGGCCGCGTCAGCGACCGGTCTTCGGTGCCTTCCAGCGGGCAATGCCCCGGGCCACCATGTTGAGGATCATCACGAAGGCGATCAGCGTGAGGGACGCCGCCCACGCACGGTCGTACGCCGCGTTGGCACCCGCGCTCTGCGAGTACTGCTGGTAGATGTACAGCGGCAGCGACGCCTGCGCGCCCTCGAAGGGGTTGTTGTTGATGAACGGGTTGCCGAACACCAGTAGCAGCACCGGCGCGGTCTCACCCGCGATACGGGCGACGGCGAGCATGACGCCGGTGGTGATGCCGCCGATCGAGGTCGGCAGGACCACCTTCAGGATGGTGCGCCACTTCGGCACACCCAGCGCCAGGGACGCCTCGCGCAGCTCGTTCGGTACGAGCTTGAGCATCTCCTCGGTGGACCGGACCACCACGGGCATCATCAGGATGGCCAGGGCCAGCGAACCGGCGAAGCCGAAGGGCTGCATGTCGAAGATCAGCATCAGGCTGAGGATGAACAGACCCGCGACGATCGACGGGATACCGGTCATCACGTCGACGAAGAAGGTGACGGACTTGGCGAGCCTGCCGCGCCCGTACTCCACCAGGTAGATCGCGGTGAGAATGCCGATCGGCGCACCGATCAGGGTGGCGAGGCCGACCTGCTCCAGGCTGCCGATGATGGCGGCGTAGATACCGCCGCCCGGCTCGGAGTCGGCGACGACACCCATGGAGTGGGTCAGGAAGTAGACGTCGAGAACCTTCACGCCGCGCGCCACGGTCACCCAGATCAGGGAGACCAGCGGGATCACGGCGATCAGGAAGGCGACCCAGACGAGCGAGGTGGCGATGCGGTCCTTGGCCTGGCGTCGGCCCTCGACACGGGCCGCGATGCCGTACGTACCCAGCACGAAGAGGATGGCGGCGATCAGGCCCCACTGGACCTTGCTGTTCAGGCCGGCGCCGACGCCGATGGCGACCGCGACGGCGATCGAACCGGCGGCGATGGCCCACGGGGACCACTTCGGGAGGCTGGCGCCGCGCAGCGTGCTGGGGCTCTTGCCGGCGAGGCTTGCGGTGCTCATGCGTTGGCCCCCGAGTACTCCTTGCGGCGGGCGATGATCCCGCGGGCCGCGCCGTTGACCAGCAGGGTGATGACGAACAGGACCAGACCGGAGGCGATCAGCGCGTCCCGGCCGTCCTGCGTCGCCTCGCTGAACTTGCTGGCGATGTTCTGGGCGAAGGTGCCGCCGCCCGGGTCGAGCAGGCTGGCCTGGATGTCGAAGCTCGGGGACAGGACGGTGGCGACGGCCATCGTCTCGCCGAGCGCGCGACCGAGGCCGAGCATCGAGGCCGAGATCACGCCGGAGCGGCCGAAGGGCAGCACCGACATGCGGACGACCTCCCAGCGCGTGGCGCCGAGGGCCAGCGCGGCCTCCTCGTGCATCTGCGGGACCTGGCGGAAGACCTCGCGGCTCACGTTCGTGATGATCGGCAGGATCATGATCGCGAGCAGGATGCCGACGGTGAGCATCGAGCGGGGGGCACCGCCCTGCCAGTCGAAGACGCCGGTCCAGCCGAGGTAGTCGTCGAGCCAGCCGTACAGGCCGGTCATGTGCGGTACGAGGATGAGCGCGCCCCACAGGCCGTACACGATGGACGGCACGGCGGCGAGCAGGTCGATCACGTACGCGACCGGGCCGGCCAGCCTGCGCGGCGCGTAGTGCGTGATGAACAGCGCGATGGCGACCGCGATCGGGACCGCGATGACCATGGCGACGATCGAGGAGACGACCGTGCCGAAGGCCAGTACCGCGATGCCGAAGACCGGCGGGTTGTGGCTGGTGTTCCACTCGAAGGTGGTCAGGAAGTTGCCGTGGTCCTTGCTGATCGCGAGGGAGGCCCGGTAGGTGAGGAAGGCCGCGATCGCGGCCATGATCACCAGCAGCAGGATACCCGAGCCGCGGGACAGGCCGAGGAAGATGCGGTCACCGGGGCGGGTCGCGCCGCGGGCGTTCCGCTTCTGCTCGACCACGGTCGGCCGGGGGGCGGGGAGAGGTGTGTCTGTCGTCTGCGTCGATATGTCCATCGGGTTCTCCGGTCTGCGGAGCCGCTTCGGTGGGCGGCTCGTGGAGCCGGACACGGGGTGCGGCTCCTGGCGGCGGTGCACCGGACGGTGCGGTCCGGCTCCTGGCGGAACCGGACCGCACACTCGGGTCAGCTCAGGCCCTCGATGGTGGTACGGACCTTGGCGATGATCTCGTCGGGAACGGGCGCGTAGTCGATGCCCGAAAGGAGCTTCTGGCCGTCCTCGCCGGCGATGTAGCGCAGGAAGGCCTTGGTGGCGGGCAGGGTGTCCGCCTTGTTGCCCTTGTCGCAGACGATCTCGTACGTGACCAGGGTGATCGGGTAGGCGCCCTCGGCCTTGGTCTTGTAGTCCAGCTGGAGCGACAGGTCCTTGCCGGTGCCGATGACCTTGGCGGCGGCGATGTCGGCGGTGGCGCTCTCGGTGCTGGGCGCGACCGGCTTGCTGGCGCCGGTGTCGATGGAGACGGCCTTGATGCCGTCCGAGACGTAGGACAGCTCGAAGTAGCCGATGGCGCCGGAGGTCTGCTTCACCTGCTGGGCCACACCCGCGGACTGCGGAGCGGACTGACCGCCCTTGGCCTGCCAGGCCTTGCCGCCGGAGTACTTCCAGTTGTCCGGCGCGGTGGCGATCAGGTACTTGGTGAAGTTGTCCGTGGTGCCGGACTCGTCCGAGCGGTGGAACGCCTGGATCTTGAGGTCGGGAAGCTTCGCGTCGGGGTTCAGCTTCTTGATCGCCTCGTCGTTCCAGTTGGTGATCTTGCTGTCGAAGATTTTGGCGAGCGTCGGCGCGTCCAGGACCAGGTTGTCCACACCCGGGACGTTGTAACCGACGGCGATCGGGCCGCCGACCATCGGCAGGTCGATGCCCTGGCCGCCGGAGCAGACCTTCTTGGAGGCGGTGACCTCTTCGGGCTTCAGCGCGGAGTCGGAACCGGCGAAGGCGACCTGGCCCTGCGTGAACGCGGTGACACCGGCGCCGGAGCCGCCGCCCTTGTAGTTGATCTGTACGTGGCAGGCCTGGGAGAAGTTCTTGACCCAGGCGTCGATCGCGTTCTTCTGCGCGGAGGAGCCGTCGGCGAGGAGCTGACCCTTGGCGTTGTCGCACTTGATCGAGCCGGCGCTCGTCGACGACGAAGAACCGTCGCTCGTCTTGT
This sequence comes from Streptomyces sp. NPDC051636, assembly GCF_044453765.1. Taxonomy (NCBI): domain Bacteria; kingdom Bacillati; phylum Actinomycetota; class Actinomycetes; order Kitasatosporales; family Streptomycetaceae; genus Streptomyces; species Streptomyces sp. NPDC051636. The sequence continues at coordinate 189,389 of NZ_JBITDA010000014.1, forward strand.
TGCCCGTGTCGTCGGAGCCGCACGCCGTCAGGGCCAGGGCGCCGGAGACGGCGACAGCACCGAGGGAAAGGGCGCGAAGCCGGTTCTTGCGCTGAAGCTTCACTTTTCGGGAGTTCCTTCCAGAAGCCGCCACCGTCGGCGGCGTGCGAAGTCGTTGTAGTGCCGGACCGCGCCGTCAAGGCCGCACTCCGCACCGGGTACGGCCGAAATTAGGCAGAACAGGTGAAGCCGCCGAAGGCCATAAGTGAACGAGGAGTGAACCCCTGCCGTCGGCCCGGTGAGGTCACGGAATGCTCACGGGGAGGGCACGTGACGGTTCCGAAGGCGGGTTACGTACCGTGGAACCTTTGGCCCTGGGCTTCCGTCTCGTTCCACGGGAGCCGACGAAAGGCACGTGCATGGAACGGCGCAGGTTCATCTCAGGCGGCGCGGCCGCGGTGGCGGCGGTCGCGGTGGCGGGGTGCAACGGAAAGGCCGGTACGGCCGCCGGATCCGCGACGAACACATCGGACGCGTCGACCAGGGCCCTTACGTCCACATCCTCGGGTACGCCCCTCAAGACCACCAGCGCGGCCACCGCCGCCAACTGGTCCGCCCTCGCCCGCGACCTGGACGGCACCCTGGTCCGCCCCGGCGAGGGCACCTGGAAGACCGCCCACCAGCTGTACAACACCCGCTTCGACGGCCTGAAACCGGCCGCGGTCGCCTACGTCGCCCATGCCGACGACATCCGGACGACGCTGGCGTACGCCCACGCCCACGACATACGCGTGGCGATACGCAACGGCGGCCACTCATACGCGGGCTGGTCCTCCGGCGACGGCCGCCTCATCGTCGACGTCTCCAAGCTGAACCGGATCCGGGTCAGCGGCCAGGAGGCGGTGGTCGGCGCCGGCTCCAAGCTGATCGACGTCTACCGCGCGCTGGCGGCCAAGGGCGTGACCATCCCCGCCGGTTCCTGCCCCACCGTGGGCGTCTCCGGCCTGGTCCTGGGCGGCGGCCACGGAGTCGTCTCCCGCGCGTACGGCCTGACCTGCGACAGCCTCACCCAGGCCACCCTGATCACCGCGGACGGCAAGCAACTCACGGCGAACGCGACGACCAACAAGGACCTCTTCTGGGCCCTGCGCGGCGCCGGCAACGGCAACTTCGGCGTCGTCACGGAGCTGCACTTCAAGACCCACCCGGCCCCCCAGGCCGTCACCGCGTACCTGACCTGGCCCTGGGCGAAGGCCGCCGCCGTGGTCAAGGCCTGGCAGGAGTGGGGCCCGACCCAGCCCGACGAGATCTGGTCGTCCCTGCACCTGGCCAACACGCCGGGCCACACCCCCACGATCTCCGTGGCCGCCTTCTCCCTGGGCACCTACGGCGAGCTCAAGAACGCCGTGGACCGCCTCGCCGACAAGGTGGGCGCGGGCGCCTCGAGCGTCTCCCTGCGCCGCCGGGGCTACGAGGAGGCGATGGAGATATACGCCGGCTGCTCCTCCTTCTCCACCTCCGCCCAGTGCCACCTCCCCGGCTCGACCCCGGGCCGCTCCCCGCAGGGCGCGCTGGGCCGCGAGACATACGCGGCCCGCTCCGACTTCTTCGACCACTCCCTCTCGGCGGCCGGCATCCAGAAGCTGCTAGCCCAGCTCAAGTCGGTCCGGGGCGGCTCCGGCAGCATCGCCCTCACCGCCCTCGGCGGCGCCGTCAACCGCGTCTCCCCCACCGCCACGGCCTTCGTCCACCGCCGCTCCCGGATGCTCGCCCAGTACATCGCCTCCTGGAGCGCGGGGGCCTCCGGCACCACGGCGCAGTCCTGGCTCACGTCGGCCCACAACGCGATGAAGCCGTACGCCTCCGGCGCGGCCTACCAGAACTACACCGACCCGACGCTGACGAACTGGCGGAAGGCGTACTACGGGGACGCGGCGGGACGGCTGGCACAGGTGAAGAGGCAGTACGACCCGGAGCGGTTCTTCAGCTATCCGCAGGGGGTGTAGGGCCCGAGAGGGACGGAGGGGCGGGTGAACCTACGCGGCGAGATCCCGCTCCTCCGACGCCACAGACTTCCGCGCCCCCGCAACCAGCGCATCCTCAGCCTCGCCCCCGGATGACCGGCGCCGAACAACCCACCCCACCCGAGGCGACCGCCCCACAGCCTTCAGCACCGGGGTGAGCAAGGCCATCGCCACCGGCGACAGCAGCAACGCCACGGCGGTCCCGAGCGCGAACCCCCCGACCACGTCGGTCGGATAGTGCACGCCCATGTACACCCGGCAGAACCCTTCGAGCAACGCCAGCCCGATCCCGAGAACCCCGAACTTCCGGTTCGCGACGAACAACCCGACCCCCATCGCCATGGTCAGGGTCGCGTGATCACTCACGAACGAGTAGTCGTTCTTCCCGGAGACGAGGACATCCAGCTCGTGATGATCGACGAAGGGCCGGGGCCGCTCCACGAACCCCCGGATGGGCACGTTCACCAACACGGCGATCCCGGCGGCCAACGGCGCCCACACCAGCGCGGCGACGGACGAAGCCGCCTCGTCCCCACTCGCGGCACGCCTCCGCACGGACCACCAGCACCACACCACCACCAGCACCATGGCGAGCAGCAGCCCGTACTCACCCACGAACTCCATCACCCGGTCGAACCACCCGGGTGCGTCCTTCGCCAGTCCGTTGATGTCGTACAGCAGGTCGACGTCGGGGTTCGATCCGGATTCGGCGAGTACAGCCATGGTGCTGCGGCCCCTTCGTCGTTCTCCGGGCGCACCTCGCGTGCGCCGCTCCTACCCACCCCTGTGGTACGTAGATCCGCTTCCGCTGCACTGACGTCCGCTCGGCTACGTCAACAGGAACGCACGTCCCCCGTCACTACGTTCCACTCTCCACCGAATGATCACGCAGACGTTATCGAAGAGAGACTCATCGCCGCAGCTCAGGGGGTGGGTTCACACTGGGTTCACACCGTCGTGGGGAGCGCTTTCGCGCCATCTTCGGTTACCCGGGTGGCTCCGAAGTAGTCAGGAGTGTCGATCGGGTCGAACCGGATGACAGCCCCCGGTTTCGGCGCGTCGATCATATAACCGCCCCCCACGTAAATCCCCACATGCCGGATGGCCCGCGAGTCGCTGAGGTCGTCCGAGAAGAACACCAGATCGCCCGGCAGCAGTTCCTCCCGCCTCGGGTGCGGCCCCGCGTTGTACTGATCGTTGGCCACGCGGGGAAGGGTGACCCCCACACTCTCGTACGCGGCCTTGGTCAGCCCGGAGCAGTCGAACCGTCCGCCCTGGTCAGCGGTGCCGTTGCCGCCCCACAGGTAGGGCGTGCCGAGCTTCTTCTGCGCGTACGCGATGGCAACGGCGGCCTGCCTGCTGGGGTCCACACGGGTGACGGGCGCGGCGAAGCTCTTCTCCAGCGTGGTGATCGTCTTCACGTAGTTCCGGGTCTCCGAGTACGGCGGCACGCCCCCGTACTTGATGACCGCGTCCGCGCCCGCGTTGTAGGCGGCGAGCATGTTCTCGGTAGCGTTCCCCGGGACGGTCTTCACGTACGAGGCGAGCTGGCAGTCGTACGAAGCGGCCGACGGAATCGCGTCATTCGGGTCCCACACGTCCCGGTCCCCGTCGCCGTCCCCGTCGATCCCGTGCGTGGCCCAGGTCCCCGGGATGAATTGCGCTATCCCCTCCGCCTTCGCCGGGCTCTTGGCATTCGGGTTGAATCCGCTCTCCTGGTACAACTGGGCGCCCAGCAGTGCCGGGTTGAGGGCAGGACACAGATTGCCCCACTTCTGTACGAGGGTCTGGTACGCGGCGGGCACGGACCCCTTGGCCAGCGCGACGGCCCCTCCGCCCACCCCGTTGACGAGGTTCCCGGCGACGACGTAAACCCCCACGACAAGCAGCATCACAAAGCTCAGACCGAGCCCGACGGCGACACCACCAGCCACCCAAACTTTTCGCACGGCTCAACCCTCCCCCATCCGCGCCTCGTTCAAGTCCGCTTCCGCCTCGCGCCGACCGAGTCAGCCGGCATTTCGGCCGATTCACGCCACCGAAATGGTCAGGGTACGGGAAGGGGGCGGCAGCGTCGGTGACCTGACCGGACATCAGCGGGCACTTCCCTCTTTGCGGGGGAGGGGGTTACCCCTGGGCGGGTTACCAGTGACCGTGGGGGCCGCCCGCTTCCTGGTCATTGTCGTGCTTCCACGGCCCGCCTCAAGGGCGCTTCGCGTCGCCTTCGGCGATGGCCCTTCGGGCCACCCTTGACCCGGGCCGCTCCAGCACGGGGAAGAAGCGAGCGAACGGCCCAGGAAAAGCGGGGGCCGAGGCAGGCCTTCCCTTGCGTGGGCTGCGTCCCCGGCCAGGGTGCGGGGGCGCGGTCGCGCCTCGCCAGCACG